>NZ_JBFRST010000037.1:0-240939 GCF_041473705.1 Vibrio sp. 10N.222.55.B11 | reverse complement strand
CCAGGCGTTTTACTGCCTTTATTTTGAGAAACTCGCTTAACAGCAAGAAGTTTTGCTGAGCGAGAGTGAGTCAGTATCCACTGCAATGCTTTTGCTTAGCCGTGTTTACCGTCTCTAGTTGCCTTTGCGATACGCATTTGAAGCTTTAAGACGTTCGCCTCTACGGCCTTCCAGTTAATGGATTGCCACAGTGCATTGTCAGAAGATGCACTAATCTCATTCGAAATCGTCATTTGCTTTTCTTCCTTAATAAAGTTCTTCAAACTCTCTCGCAACGAGAGACCAGTTGGAAGTGGGCTCACTTTCGTGATCAGGCACAAACCTGTATCTGCGTCATTACAATGCAGCCTTTGCTTTTTCCAACCTCCTCTACCCGCATCACTATCGGCCACAGAGGCTTTCCCGTAGGGAGTGATACAGGCTTACCGTATTTCGTATGTCACGCAATGTCAGTTTAGATGCCCGCTATGGTGCGGAGAGTTCAATGATCACGAAAGAGCATGGGGCAATCTCTTTCCGACTCTCGTGCCTTTTGGCTACAGCGTATTAACCACTTCCGCTGTTTCACAACATAACGCACCTTACGCGGATTCACTTATGTTCATCATGCTGACTACCTAGCACTCACCCGATGTTGTGGTTATCAGGAGGATCGTCCTCTCACGATTTCAATCCCGATTGGAAAATACCAACCTTCGTTACATTGTCAAAGCCGCTACTTTATTCAGGCTCCTAGGTTCATCTGGTGATACAGATGGTTCACTCGTTTAGCGGTGAACAGCGCTTCATACGACTTCACGTCGCACGCCCCATTATTTGTTAGACTAAATACTCAATCAAATACTATTAATAAAAATGATCATACAAATACTAATGTGAGCCTGATAAGCACATTTCTTGATGAAATCTACTTATGCTCTTTCTCCATACTTTGGGAACTCTACTATAAACGTATTCCTACTATTTTCTCTGGGAATGAGCTCAAGTGTTGCACGGTGTAGTGCAGTAATGTCTTTGCAAATTGACATCCCTAAACCCGCACCGTCGCCATGTTCGGAATGACCCCGATAAAACTGTTCGAAGATTCTTTCACGAGTTTCTTTCGGGATGTCTGGGCCAGTATCGGAAATTAAAACTTTGATTGTATTATTTTTCTCTATGACGCTGACTTGGATGTCACTGTGTTCGCCGGAGTAACGAATCGCATTATCGACGAGGTTACGAAATAACACCTCTAACAACATTCGATCACCTGATATAGCGATGTTGGAAGATGATAAACTGATGTCTTGCTTATGCTTCAATGCTAACGGTGCCAAATCAGCAACAACGGTTTGCAACAAAGGGGTTAGTTCAACGGTGTCGAATACACGTTCTGATAAGCTATCTACTTTAGCTAAAGTCAGTAGCTGATGGATAAGGCGGTCAGTGCGTTCAATGCCTTGCAGAATGTTGAGTAAATCTCCTCTCAGTTGCTCCGGATCATTACTTTCAAGCGCATTTTCTACGTTAAGACGAAGGATTGTTAGTGGGGTTTTTAGTTCATGCGCTGCAGCACGTGTAAAGCGTTTCTCTCTTTGCCAGGCTAACTTTAGTTCAGAGAGGAGAGAGTTGAGCGAATCGACAAGTGGTGCGAGTTCAACGGTGTTGTCTTTTACATGAATGCGATCTAATCGGTGTACGTTTCTTTGTGTGATGGCGGTGCGCAGGTCGTTAATCGGTCGGAAATGTTTATCGATCAACCAAAACAGCAAAAGCAACAAAGTTGGTAGTATCAGCAATTGTTCTATTGATGTGGATAGGGCAATTTCGTGGATGATCTCTTTACGTATCTTGTATTTTTCTGCAACCACGACGTATTCATTATCATGTTTTGTTTGTGGTAGTGAAATCTGAAATGTACGCCATTGTGTAGCGTCTTTTACGATATCAGCGTAGCCGTTATTATCAAAGGACGTAGAGAGTGCGTGCAAGCTTTGATCAGAGCTCCAGATTAGTGTGTTGTCTCGATAGAATTGAAAAACCAAGTTTTGTTCATAAGGGTGGCCGAACTTTGTGACATTGTCGTCGTCAGACTTTGACATTGACTCAATGTTTTCCATCCACTCATTAAATAATTCTCGATGGTTAGCGAGAGTCCTCTCTTCCGTTGAAATTGAGAGCGTCAGCAACATTAATTTTGCGGATTGTCCAAGCCTAGCGTCATAAACTTCTTCGACTTCGTGCTTCGCAGATTGGAAACTGAAATAAAGTGAGATGAGTAAGAGGACACTTACCAACACGACTACTGATAGAGTTAACTGACGTTTGATCGAGTACGATTTCTTATCTTTCAAGAATGTACCCCACACCGCGAATATTTTTAATGACCACTTTGGGCGCTTTTTTACGCAAATTGTGAATATGAACTTCGATAGCGTTGTCGCTTGAACCTTCATCCCAGCCGTGCAGTGATTGTTGCAATTGCTCCTTACTTTGCACGCGTCCGGCGTTCGTCATCAAACTGGTGAGGATTTTAAATTCATTGCGTGTGAGTTTAAGCGGCGCGTCATCGTAGCGAATGCTTTGTTCCGATAAGGATAAAGATAACTGTCCAACTTGAATGATTTCTTCTGCACTACCGGATTGACGGCGAATCAACACACGCAAGCGAGCGAGCAACTCTTCGAGTGCAAACGGTTTTCCGAGGTAATCATCTGCGCCGCCATCAAGGCCTTGAACGCGATCGCGAATGTCGTCTCGTGCGGTAAGTATCATCACTGGGAGCTTAAATCCGCCTTTGCGAATATTACGCAGAACTTCCAGTCCATCGATATCGGGGAGAGTGAGATCCAATATTACGGCGGTGAACGCTTCTGTTTTGAGTGCGCTAGTCACGCCAGACCCTTTTTCCACCCAATCCACAGTGTAACCATGGCGACTTAATGAAGTCACCATGGATTGACCGAGTAGTTTGTCATCTTCTACGAGTAATAAGCGCATGATTTATTTCAATCTCCCAAGAGTCGCTTCAATTTCCAGTTTTCGGCCTTTATCTGCCAAAGGTCGGTCAGGGCGAGGTGATGCTTGCATTGCGCGAGTCAAATACACTTTCGCTTCCTTGTCTCGACCTTCTTCTGCAAGGAAGTCTCCATAAAAATAGTTCGGATCGATGCCTTTTGGATTGATCTCTAACGCTTTTTTCAACATTTCTTCGGCTTTATCGTCATCACCAAAGCCAATTGGCCACCCCGGAACTTTGTAATACAGAGAACCTAAACTGGTGTATGCAGAGCCATCGAGCGTTTGTGGTGACGTTGCAATTACCCCTTCGAGTAAAGATTTGGCTTCTTTGGCGAGTGATAGTGCACCTAAGCCACCTTGAGCACCAGCCAGCGATGCTTTATTGATTGCCAGCCAAATAGTGAGTTCGGGATTGCCGGGTTCTCTGTCGAGATAAATACTGGTTTTGGCAATCGCACGATGGAAGCATTGTTCCTTCTCGTCACCATCGGGCGTGCTATACTGACATTCCGCCCATTTCTTTTGAACCTGTTGCAGTGGAGCATTACCTGCCAACGCAGCGGTCGAAGCTAACGTTGAACAAACCGTCAAAGCGAAAAGTAGTTGTTTGGTATTCATCGTCCATGTCCTCTTCAGTGACTGACTCGGTTTACGTATTGGTGAATGGTTTCTTGCTGCTTACGAATCGCAGAAGAAACCACGCTTGGAAGTAGTTGATTGATGCGAGCAAAAAGCTTTTCTGGCCAACCAATCCATTTCGCGGAAATTTCTTTTTCCAACATGGTGACAACGTGATCGGCTACAACTTGCGGCGAGTCCGTTTTGTTACCCAGCTGTCGATTCATTTCATTGACGGCATCGCTATTGAGTGAGGTTTCTGTCGCTCTTGGTGCCAAATACAGCGCACGGATTCCGGTTGCGAACAGTTCTCTGTCGAGCGATTCGGTAAAACGGTGCAACCCCGCTTTTGCCGCGCAATAGGAGGTATAGCCTGGGTAGCCAATTGAGCCGAATGTGGAACCAATATTGAGAATCACCCCAGGCTGTTTTAACCACGTCAACGCCGATTGGCACAGCAGCATCGGCGCAACGAGATTGAGTTGGATTTCGTCTGCAACCTGCGTTGGTCGCTTGTGGCATAACAACGAGAAATCGTTGCTGCCTGCATTGTTAATCAGTGCGTCCACTTTTAGATGTTGGCGCGCTCGATCTTTAATCGTAGTTAATCCTTCTGATGAGGTGATGTCTGCAACGACTAGGTCATGGCGTTCTGGATTCGACAGTTCGCGCTGTAGTGTTTGCAAGCTCTCTTCGTTTCGCCCAACAAGAATGAGGCTGGCACCGCGTTTTGCTAACTCTTGCGCGATGGCTTGCCCTATTCCGCCCGTTGCGCCTGTCAGGAGAATGGTGCTGTTGTTAATGATCATGCTTCACCTCACGCCGCTTGTTGGGTTGAGAAAGAAGGCAAAGAACGCAGCATTTGTCCGTACAATGCGAACACCATTTTTGCGGAGTCGATGATGACTTGTTGATCTTCCACTTTGGTGGTTTTGTTCATCAGTGATTCAAAAAATTGCAGGTGATCTTGGTCTAACACGCTGTGTGAAACCAGGTAAGTCATTGCTGAAGGCGGTAGGCTTAGCGTTGACTGGATTTTTTCTGCCATTTGGCCACCAATGCCGACGCTGGTGCCTTCTAATACCCACACCATCCCAAACAGCGCGAGTGGGTTGTGGCGGTCAATTTTGTGGTAAAGGTAGGAAACCATCAATTCAATCGGCGCACCGACTTGACCTATACCTTTGTTATTGCGTACCGCTTCGGCATCGCCGCCGCACGCTTTGATGTCATTTAAAATCCATTCTTGATGGCCTTTCTCTTCCTCGATGTATTCGGCAATGGCATCTCGTACCCATTCGTATTCGCCAGATAGTCGGCCTCCACACGCCATCAGCAAGGGAACGGTGTGCTTAACGTGATGGTAAGCTTGGGTGAGAAAGGCGATATACATATCTTTGGAAATGTTTCCTTGTTGAACCTCTGCGATGACTGGCGCAGTTAACATTGCTTGTTGAGCAGCGGCAGTGCTTTGTTTGAGTTGTTCGAAAAATAAAGTCATAACCTTCTCCTTAAGAAGCCGTTAACTAAGATGCAGTTTGGAAAGACGTAATGTGTTGCTGAAAGGGCAAATCGATGCGTTGGAGCTTTTGCGCTTGCAGCGTTAATTCAGGCGTTGTGCTCGCTAATAACTGAGCCACATCATGTTCGATTTGATTTCGTTTGAGCTTGCCGTTATCCGTGTACCAATCAGAGATGGCTCGTGGGTAGTCCAGTAGCAATAAGGTTCGGATTTGTGCGTAATCGGGTAGGGTTCGGTTTAATGCATGAACCTTTGATTCGACGTCTTCACTATTGGCAATGACAGCGCATAATGTTTGTTGGCTATCGCCAGTAACGATCAGCGGCGTCATCGGCAAAAACGCCAACGCTTCTGATTCAATCCATTCCGGTGAGACATTTCTGCCATACGCGGTGACGATAAGGTTCTTCTTACGCCCCGAGAGAGTGACAAAACCTTGCGCGTCAATTTGGGCTAAGTCGCCAGTTGCTAACCATTCTTGAGTAAACGGCTCATTCAAATAACCAAGAGCAACGTTGCCTTTGACGAGCAGTTCACCATCTTCCGCGATACGAATCTGAGCGTGGGGAAGTGGTTTGCCACACGTTCCTGCTTTAAATGCGGCTGGTGTATTCAAACAAACGACGGAGCCACATTCAGACAAGCCATAACCTTCAAACGCAGGGATGTTCAGCGCATGCGCGGTGTTAATCAGTTGCGACGACACTCTTGCGCCGCCAACAGCAACAAATTTTAGAGAATCCACAAGAGAGGGCTGCTGTTTCGCGATATGAATGAGCGCAAGCAATAAAGCCGGTGTTAGCACTAAGCTTTCTGGTTTGATGGTCGCTAATGCTTGTGCAAACAGATGCGGTTCGAATTGGCTTGAACCGAGTAAGCCGGTTTGCTCTCCGGGTAAAATATATGACGTCACGCCCAACATGAGTGGGACATAAACGCCGGTTATGTTCTCGAGAAGCGTCGATAACGGAAGCAGCACTAAGTGTGAGTGCGCCGTGCCGTTTACTGCGTCGGCGATCGATTTCGCCACCAAACACAAATGATCATTGCTTAAACACACGCCTTTAGGCTGACCAGTCGAGCCAGACGTAAATGTGATTTTTCCGGTTTCTGGTAGATAAGCTACCTGTGTATCTTCATCTCTCAACTGGCTACGACGCAGCAAAGGCAAATTTGCAATGGAAAACGGATGGTCTTGCTGGTTAAAGCTTTGCTTAGGATTAGAAGCCAACCATGCTTGCCAATCGCCGACTAAAGCATCGACGCCTGATTGCTCTAACGTATGTTCAACTTGTGCATCAGAGAAAAAAGTCGGAATAGGTACGACGACTATGTCTGCCGCCATCGCCGCCAAATCAACAATGGCCCAATCGATACCGTTTTCTGCGCGTAGCGCGAGTGCTTTGATGTTCTGTGCAATAAGCTCGGCGGCAACGAGTTCGATCTTGTTTAACACTTCAGAGTAAGTTAGTTCAACCGTTTGATTCGCTTCGTAGCCGACAAGTGCTGCTCGGTCTGGTGTCGTTTTTGCCCATTTTGTAATGACATCGAGGAGAATATTCATACTTCACCTATATTCTGGCGTTGTGTTTAACCAAGTTGTTCTGGTTGTGTTTGCGGTTTTAACGACGTTTACTTTTCTATCTAGGCTTGTTTGCGTTTTCTTTCTTGGACTAATCGAAGACGTTCGAGTCCTTTTTGCAAATTGCCAGCTAACACACGCGGTTGATGTTCGTAGTATGACCCCCAAGTGGACTCGGCATCGGGGACTTTGTTTTGATCGGCCTGCGCGATGATATGAGGCTCCAATCCTAGGCGCGCCATCATGGCGTGAAGTGGGTCTGTCGCGGTGAAGATGCACCATTCAAAACCGAGGTTGACCAGCATTTCTGCGATGAGGTAAAAGTGCAGAGATGACATGCCCTTAGCGAAAGACGCCAAGTGACCAAACTCCACTAAGTTCGAACGTTTTACGTCGCAGTTAAATACGTTAGAAACCAGCTTTTGGGCGTCGTCTTCTAAATACTGTTCAAGGAACAAAGGCTCATCTTCGGCGATGCGAAAGCCGCATACGGAAACAATTTGGCCGCCTTCAATGAGGGTTAAATACGCCGGCATAAACTGTTTGAGCTCGGCAAAGAATGCTTCTTGATAACGCTGAGAAACATGCTCGATAACTTGGCTCCAAAGCGGATGCATTGGATAAACGATGTCTAAAGTAAAGCCATCTGCAGAAGTTTGTGCATGGTGTTTCATGAGCGCTTCCTTTGTTTGAGTAGTTATTAACAAAATAAAACGCGAAACTTAAGAAACTCTTAAGGAATGAGTGTTTGTAAATAAATTATTCTGTAAAGACCACTAAGTAATCTGCACCATCAATATTGGACACCAAGTTAAGCAACTTTCGATACTTTTAGTTATCCATAACTTACTAATTTAGCAAAGCCTCTGAAACGTTTTTGTCCAAAAGTTTGTTACACACATGTCGATTATGTCTGCTAGAGGATTAATTGGAGCGTAGTAAATTTACTACGTTGAATCTTAGTCGTTGTTCAAATTTGCAGACTTTCGATGCAATGTTATGCGAACTTATACTGCAAATAGTATTGTAAGTCTTTGATGTTTGGTTCGAGTTATGCTGACTTATCCTGCAAGCATCACCTTAAAAAAGCCGCTCTTTATGAGCGGCTTTTTGCTATCTGAAACTTTCAAAAAGTGAACAACAGTTCGTGATTGGTGGTGTTCACTTTGTACATCAGCCTATTCGTAAATGCTGTATGAAAAGTATTTACTTGCGATTTTTTGATGTTGACCATTGTCGATCAGTCTTTGTATTCCACTATCGATAAGATCTTTTAATTCGTCATCTTGTTTTCTAACAGCGACTCCAATACCACGACCAAACCACTTCTCTTCTGTAAATTTAGGGCCTGTAAAGTGATAGTCCTTACCCTGATCCGTTTCAAGAAAGCCTGCGTTGAGCCCCATTGAGCCACCAAACACGCTATCTAAGCGGCCGTTGAGTAAATCGGTAAAGGCTTCATCGAATGAGCCGTAACGTTTGATATCTACATCTGGATAGATCTCAGAAAGGTACTTGTCACCAATAGTTGCTCGTTGAACCCCAATTGTTAGTTCATTTAAGCTGCCGTCATCCATATTGATTTCACGCCCCTTTTCCATGACAAAACGAGTGGGAACTTTAGCGTAAGGCATAGTGAAATTAACTTTCTTTTCACGTTCTTCGGTAATGGTCATAGCCGCTATAATTGCATCGTTTTTACGGCTTAAAAGTGATGGGATAATACCGTCCCAATCAGTTTTTGAGATGATACATTTTAGTTCTAATTCGATACACAAGGCGTTGGCTAAATCGACTTCAAACCCCTCTAATTCACCATCCTGCGTTGTCCAACTGAACGGAGGGTAAGCCCCTTCAACAGTAAAGCGAATTTGTTTCCAATCTTTAGCGTACGTGAACACAGAGAAAACACTGACGAATGCAACAAGTATCCATTTCATTGGTTATTTCCTTATAGTAATAATGGATATGAATAATTAACCAATTGTTAACATTTATCAATGCAAATGCATATTGATGTGAGCAAAGGCATGCAGATCAATCAGTTTGCTCCAGTTTTATTGCCAGAAGTACTGTTAGCGTATTTAAGGACGTTAACAATACTTATCCGATTAATCCGCAGGTAGCGTTACAGCAGACGATTTTTCCCCTCGAATGAAACCCAATTTATTGTTTTTCCTTTACTGGTTCGACTATAGGTTGGAGCTGTGACTTGTTACTGCGAGTACGATGGCTGCAGTTAGAAGCGCTGAGCCACCGATTTTATTCAGGTACGTTGGGTGATCTTGCATAAACCCAAGCAGCTTCTTGGCAGAGATGGCGTAAATCATCACCCACGTAAAATCCAACACTGCCATTGTGGGGCACATCACCAACATTTGTGATAACAGGGGCTTGGTTGGGTCTATGAACTGGGGGAAGAATGCAGTGAAAAAGACAATCGCTTTGGGGTTACCCGCAGCAACGAAGAAACCACTTAAATAGAGTCTGTGGCCTGAAATCGCGGTGGGTGAATTGGTGGTTATTTGTGCATCACACTCAGGTTTATCACGCAACATCTTGATACCCATATACAGCAATGTTGTGACCCCAAGCCACTTGATAACGGCGAATGCTAGTTCAGACGTTGACATTATGATGCCAAGTCCAACTGCAACAATGATCATCTGTATGAAGTTTGCTGAGATATCGCCTAGTGCCGTAAAAATAGCTTTATTAACGCCATATTTCATTGAATGAATGACGCCCAACAAAATGCTGGGACCTGGCGTCATGGTTAAGATAAGTGAAGCGAGGCAGAAGGTTAGCCATGTTTCTATAGTCATTTGTTTTCTCCGGGTGACTGGTATCTATTTTTTGGAAAAAGTAGTCTGCTAGCATAGAGATAGATATCAAAATAACCTGAGGTTATATAAATGGTTGAAGACTTGGAAAGCATCCCATCATTAGTTCCCAAATTACTTCTGCAGTTACTAGCGCTCGGAAGTATCACTGATGCCGCTCTGGTATTAGGAGTCAGTCAACCCGCTGCGAGCAAGGCTCTTCGACGTGCTGAAGATGTGTTAGGTTTCGCTTTAGTCCGAAGAGACAGTCGCCCCTTATTGTTAACAGAGGAAGGGAGGTTGATTGCTGAGTTCGCTAAACAGCAGGAATTGCAGGGAGAGGTGTTATTGAGACAGCTTCGACTTATTCAAAAAGATGGCGCTGGACAGGTGAAAGTGGCTTCTTTTGGCGCATCCGCTTCCACACATATTTTACCCAGCCTAATTCATGCGATCAGCCAACACTTACCTCAAGTTAAAATTGAAATAAGCGAGTTTACTGACGAAGGAGCATTATTAGCATTGCGAGAGGGGCGCGTAGATTTTGCAATCGCGGTTGATAAAGAGTATTTGGATCTAGATATCATCCCAGTCTTTACTGACCGTATGGTGGCTTTAGTTCATGAAGATGACCCTTTATCCCAGTTGCCAGTTTTGTCGGCTGTGGATATCGAAGATCGAGATTTTATACTGAGTAAAGGGGGCAGCGAGGCGCTCATTAGAGAATGGTTTAAGCTATCAAAATCTCGCCTTAAAGAAAAACACACCATTGTTCAATTGACCTCGATACTTGCTTTGATTAGAGCGGGCTTAGGTGTTTCTATTGTTGCAGAGCTTGCCGTTCCAGAATCTCATCCCGGCGTAAATGTTATTCCTCTTGCGCCCGAGTACCCTCGTAATATTTGTGTAGCGAAAAGAAGCGGTTGTTTTTCTTCGAACGCAGCCAGGTTAACTTGGGATTTTTTGAGTAAAAATAGGTCACTTAATTACCTAAGCAAGTGAGACCATTAAGTGCGAACAGACGTTTATCTATCATTGCCTCATTTAATTCGCAGGCAACACAACGGCAGACGCTTCTTCCTCCGAATCTTCTTTGTCTTCTACTTGGTCAGCAACCCAATCAATCGTCTTTGTTAGATAAAGCTTATTGGTTTCGGTATCGCACCAACTCTTGGATAACCCTCTTCGATTGAGTTCACTGCCAATTGCTGCGAGTGTCTGGTTACTTGAGCGCCCGTAATACAAGGTGTCGCACAGTTGAAGGTTCGACATCGATTGTGGGTATGTATTAACCGACGATGAGTTCATGCTTAGTGCTTTGGACTGATTATGCGTGCAACCCGTAAGGCTCAAGAAAAAGATCAATGCTAAGGCTTTCTTCATCATATCTCTGAACAGTTACTAATAATTGGCGGGGATTATGAGCATGATTAAGTCGTTGATTTGTCAATTCTTCGCTAACTGCTTAAAGACCACGATCTTGCTCGCAATTAGAGCACGTTATTGAGCCGTTTAATTCCTAGGTCAAAAAATGTATTAACCGCCAAATGCGCAATTTTGTACAAAAGCTGAAAGAGCCTATAGAGTAGACTGATAAGTCGCTCGATAATTAACAGGCTTGGGAATTGTTATGGAGAACAAGAAACGCTCTAAAGAAAAGGCCGAATATAAGATAACCGAAGAGCTCGGTGGCCTTGAAATTCTTAATGCTGAATACGAAAAGCAGAACTTCTCGCGCCACAGCCACGAAGGTTACACGCTGGGAGTCATCGAGCAGGGCGCTCAGCGTTTCTATCGAACGGGCGGGCATCATATTGCGCCACAAAATGCGATTATTCTGGTCAATGCCGACGAAGTTCATAGCGGTCACTCTGCCACTGAAGGCGGTTGGGCGTATCGAGCCATGTATCCACTTCCAGAGCAACTTGCCAATATCACTCAAGAGCTAAACTTACCCAATTACGGCGCGCCTTACTTCCCAAGAGCGGTTGTTGAAGATCCTGAACTCGCTAATCAATTGAGGTTGGTCTTTAACACGATAGATGAATCCGACAATCGCCTGTTAAGAGAGACCTTGATGTATGGGATGTTGGTTAAGCTGATTAGCCGACATGGAAAATCGCCGCTTAACCCCCAACTCGATGGGAAAACTCAGCGCCAACTTGTCTTAGTGAAAGAGTTCTTAGATGACTTTCCACAAGCCGATGTGTCCCTAGAAGAGCTATCTAAGTTAGCGGCATTGAGTCCGTTTCACTTAGTACGTTCTTTTCAAAAAGAGTTTGGTCTTCCGCCACATGCGTATCAGATCCAATCTCGGCTAAGGCTTTCTCGTAAGCTATTGAAGCAAGGGCATACCATTTCAGATACCGCGCAAGAGTGTGGCTTTCACGACCAAAGCCATTTTCATCGACACTTCAAAAAGGCCAATGGCTACACGCCGGGGCAATACATTAAAATGCTCTAAATCGGACACCTTAATTCGTTCGCGAAATCGAGCAAGTTTGTGCAATCGAACCGACTCCACTCTTCTTACATTGAATAGCGAATGTAAAGAGAGAAAAGAATGATATGGACAGTGAAACAATGGATAGACGAACACAGTTATGGAAAGGCGTTTTAGCGGGAATGCCTTTGAGTATTGCGGTAATCCCTTGGGGAATTCTAGCCGGTTCATATGCGATAGATGCCGGATTGAATCAACTTCAAGCGCAAGCGATGTCGGCTATTTTGTTTGCTGGCTCAGCACAACTTGTTGCTGCAGGTATGTTTAAAGCGGGTATTGGTTTAGGCACTATGTTGTTGACCACACTGTTCATCACCTCAAGGCACTTTCTGTATAGCGTATCGATGCGTGACAAAATCAGCCATCTTCCTGCGCGTTGGCGTCTATTACTCGGTTTTTGGCTCACCGACGAGCTGTTCGCGATTTGTAGTGGGCAGTCTCAGAATGAATTTAATCGCTGGTATGCTGCGGGTGTAGGCGGCGGTTTTTATCTCGTTTGGAATATTGCGAGCTTCGTTGGCATTGTCGCGGGAAGCCAAATTCCTTCACTCAATGAAATTGGGCTCGATTTCGTGGTCGCAGCAACCTTTATCGCTTTGGTGTTCCCATTAATCCGAACTCTACCCGTCGTGGTGTGTGTGGTGGTTTCACTGGTCACTTCGGTTGCCATGTCGGTTAACAATATTGAGGGCGGACTAATGATTGCAGCGATTGCAGGTATGTTAGCGGGCTTTTTGAGTGAATCGTTCCAAGAGCGAAACAACGGTAACAAGACAATCGTGGAGGGGAAATAGAGATGATTTGGTTAACGATATTCCTCATGACTGCGATTGTTTTCTTTAGTCGGTATCTGTTTCTTGAGCCTGCAATCCCGCTTCGACTCAATCAAACCGCAAGGCGCCTATTGCGCTATTCAAGCCCAGCGGTGCTGACTGCGATTTGGGGGCCAATTGTATTTGCTCCTGAACAAACATTTTGGCCAAGCCTTGAAAACCCATACTTGATAGGCGCGGTGGTGACTGGCTTATTGATTTGGAAAACAGGCAATGTGCTACTAACGATCGGCGTTAGCATGGCGGTGTTTTTGTTCTATAACCTTGTCGCGGTTGATTACCTTTTCTCGTGAGCTTCAACTTCAATGTCAACTTAGGCTTTGTGTTTCTCCTATTATTTAAGGGCTGTATAAATATGATTACTTGTTATGTTCGATATGTGATTGATCCTAAAAAGGTAAATGAGTTTGAGGCATACGCAAAAATGTGGATTCCACTGGTCGCTAAATTCGGGGGCCAACACAATGGTTATTTCTTACCGTCGGAAGGGGCGAACAATATTGCCTTGGCGCTGTTTACCTTTGAAAGTTTGGCTGCCTATGAAGAGTATCGGATTAAATCGTTGAACGATGCTGAGTGTATTAAAGCGTTTGAATTTGCAGACGAAGTTGATTGCATCGTGAGTTATGAACGCAGCTTTTTTAGACCTGTTTTAGAGTGATAGACCTTGCAACGTATAGCGTGGTGGCATCTAATGTACTGATTCACTGTTTGTGTGTTTAGGTTTTGGTAAGGAGTTAGTTTGGCTAAGAAATATTATGTGGTTTGGAAAGGTCGTACACCGGGTATTTTTACCACTTGGAATGACTGTAAGTCTCAAGTCGATGGCTTTGCTGGTGCGAGATATAAATCGTTCCCAACACTAGGCGAGGCTGAGTCTGCTTTCGGTGGTAAAACGTCGTCTGCGTCAGGTTCTACAGCGACAAAGCCAAACTCTGCGGGTAAGGCGACGAAAGCTAAGGTGCCGCCTCTTTCGGAGCAGCAAATCACTGATATGCCTTTTGATATCAAGATCTTTACTGACGGTGCTTGTGAGCCAAACCCCGGTGAAGCGGGGACGGGTTTAGCGGTATACCGAAACAACCAATTAACAGAATTGTGGTATGGCTTGTATCAACCTGTTGGTACCAACAATACCGCCGAATTACATGGGCTTAAGCAAGCGTTTATTCTCGCAAAAGAGAAGCTAAACGCGGGCCTCTCTGTTGCGATCTATTGTGATTCTAAGTACTCAATTGATTGTATTACTAAGTGGGCAACGGGTTGGGAGAAAAAGGGCTGGACCAAGTCTGGCGGTGAGATCAAAAACCTCGATATTATTAAGCCTGCGTATGCGCTCTACCAAGAACTGGCTTCAAAAATTACCATCTACCATGTGAACGGTCACGTTGGTATTGAAGGTAACGAACTGGCCGATAGAATGTCGATTGTGGCTATTTCATCGAAAGAGCAACAACTCGCTCAATATCGTGACATCGAAGATATTGAGTCTATTTTGGCACTGCGAGCAGGCTAGTTAGGCTTCTTAATGAAAAGCTACTGAAAGCATAAGTCGCGATCATTGGGCAGTGCTAAGTTGAGCGTTACATTTCAAATTGATGTAGCGCTCTTTTGTTTTGTGGTGCTCCGCTTTCTTATGGTGCTTAGTCGTTCTTGTGAGACGTAGCAGCCCTTGCGATGCTTACTGCCTGAGTTAATCCTTATTGAGCTGGGTTCTCTATCCAACGAGATAATTGCTGAGCTTGTTTGATCGAATTAAAACTGTCTTTCACTCTCTCACGTGCCTTTAAACCCATCGATGCTTTATCGTTGCTGCTTAGCTGCGCGAAACGCTCAATAGCTTCTCTTAATTCTTCCACGTTTTTTTCGCTAACCACAAAGCCTGTCTCTGGTGAGACGATCTCTTTGCATCCCATGATGTTGGTGGTAATGACTGGTGTTCCCACAGCCATCGCTTCTTTTAAAACCAGAGGCCCTGTATCCACACATCCGGTTTCGGAAAAACAGAAGGGCGCGATTAGGCTGTCATAGTTCGATAGTTTTTCTTTTACCCATTCGTGAGGTTTCGCTCCAAGAAAGGTCACGTTTCGAGCAAGTCCTTTTTCTTTGACCTGCAATTTTAACTGTTGCTCTAAATCGCCAGTACCGATGATATCGAGATGAATGTCGAGAGGTTCGGCAATCGGCGCCAATGCATCAATAAGATGGTGGATGCCTTTTTGCTCCACTAATCGGCCAAGGAAAACAAAGCGAAGTTGTTTCGTTTCGGTTTTTGGGTTGAGTTGGAATTGTTTAGTATTCACTCCGCAGTGCAGGAGCTTAATGTTTCCTTTCGCCATGGTATTGAAGTCAGCGAGCATGTCTTTACAAACTGCAACCACAAAATCACTCGATGAGATTTTATGTTCAATGTCATAAGCGAACTCGTAAACATCATGACCATGAGCAACGAACGAACAGGTGATATTCAGCAGCTTTGCCGCGACGATGGCGTGAGCAGTGGTGTGCTGACAGAAATGCGCGTGAACGTGTTCGACGTCGTTTTCCGCGAGTTGCAGCGCTAATTTAAACCCATAAGCGAACAGTGACTTTTTGGGCATGCTGGTTTGCTTAGAAATAAATGAGACAGCCTTGATGAAACCTATCCAGTTAATGCTGGCGACTTTACCCTTCCGAACATTTTTACCTATTTCGACAATGTCGTAGTCGAACTGTTTTTCACTGTTTTCAATTTTGAACGTCATTACACACACATCGTGCCCACACGCTTTCACAGAGTCGACTTCTGTTTGAATGAAGGTCTCACTGAGTACTGGGTAGGTTGGCGCCACAAATGCTACTTTCTTCATTCCTTACTCCTCAAATCCATATGACTAAAGCTATCAAGCCAAGGTAATAACCAATAAAGCAAGATACGAACCAAGATCGAATCGTAGCTTTGGAGGGCTTTCTGATTGCTTTTCGAAGGTTACCCCTTAAGAGGTGGCTCGTTTTCTCAAATTGATAATCAAATTGGAGTTGCAGTTTTTTTGAACATCTGTGTTTGGTCGTCATTTTGAAAATGGACGCGTAGGTGACTGATATAGAGGTGATTTTGTAGTAAGACACTCTCGGCATAGAACATGCAACGTCAGCCATATAACGTATAAATCTGAGGGCGTCATTATGGCTAAAGTAAGTGTTGTTATTCCTACCTACAATTGTTTGGATTACCTGCCGAAAGCGATTGGTAGTGTACTAAAGCAGACTCATCAAGATGTTGAGCTGATTGTCATTGACGATAACAGTAACGATGGAACGTCGACGTATCTTGCTTCTATAGACGATGAACGCATTATTACGTTGTCCACATTGGGTGTTGGTGCGCCTCAAGCGAGAAACCTAGGGATTGAAAAGGCGACCGGTGAATACATCGCTTTTTTAGACGCAGACGATTTCTGGTTTCCTGAAAAAATTGAGCGCCAACTCGAATTTCATCAACGTTACCCTGATCTCGCGATGAGCTTTACTAACTACGAGCATCTTACTGAAGATTACCAAGTAATAGTCGACTGCTTTAGTTACTGGTCGCAGTTTCAAGATCAAGATGAGCTGTTCATCAATATCGAGAACCCGTTGGAGTTCATCATAGAAAATAACGTGATTGGAACATCAACGGTCATGGTGAAAGCGGATGTGTTTTCTCAAACAGACAGTTTCAATGCTGACATCAAGTATGGGGAAGATTGGGAACTGTGGCTTCGAATGAGTGAAAACCATCAGATCGGTGTGTTGAACTCGGTGCAGGTTGGCTACTTGATGAGAGCGAGCTCTGTTACCCAAACTGAAAGTCTTAAATTGAGAAATTTGCAGTCTATAGAGACTATTCTTCAACATTACCAAAATGACAGTCAACGATGGAATCTACCCACTTCTAGCTTCAAAATCGCAAAGGCGAGAATACTGGAAGGTTATGCTGACTATTATCGAGGTTTACAACAGAATAGACAGGCTATTGCCTACAGTTTCCGTTCTTTGGTCATGTCACCTCAAAAACGCACATTGCGACACCTAATTGGAGACTGTAAAAGTTTCCTAAAGCCAGCTTGGTAAGGAAAAGGTGACGACTATGGGTTCTTTAAAGCAGTCGGCTTACTACGCCATCGGTATATTAATGATGAAAGGGATTTCATTGGTGATGATCCCGTACATTACGCACAATATGACGTTGGCAGAGTATGGTTCCTTAGAAGCCATTGTCTTGCTGGCAGACATTGGGACGATATTGTTCAGCTTCGGTATTGTCGATGCCATGTATCGTTATGTGGGTGTCGCCGAAGGTGATGAAAAGCAAAAGCTCGTCTCGAACTGCTTCACATTGAGCGTGCTGGTGTGCGTGCTTGGGGGCGCCTTGATTGCCCTCAGTATGCCGTTGTTAATCTTAATGTTGCCAGTTGAATTCCAGCCTTACCAGATACTGCTTCTGCTTATTCCTACCATGCTCGATGGGGCGATTTCTATCCCGCTAACGCTGATGCGTATGAACGCGATGGCGAAACGTTTTTGCATGCTCAATGTGTTGAAAGCCGGTGTTCAAGCCATCATGACTTTTGTTTTGCTTGAGGCTGGATACGGTATAGATGGCGTGTTGATTTCAGCTGCGGTATCCAGTGTGTTGCTAATGGTTTGTTTAGTGCGTTATCAATGGCAAGAGATGGGATCTTTTGGTTGCTTCAAATACTCGGCGAAGATCTTAAAATTCGGACTGCCCGTTCTGGTTGGCGGTGCATCAATGTATATGATCATGGGGCTCGACCGCTGGGTAATGGCAAGCTTCGTCGGTGTCGAAGAACTCGCGATTTATGCGGTTAGCGGAAAGTTCGCGTTGATTCTTGGTCTGTTGTTGCAGCCTTACGCGCTTTGGTGGTTTCCAAACCGTGTGGCGATGCTTCAACAGCCGGGTGGCAGTAAGATGTGTGCCGATAGGGCGTTAGTCGGAGTGAACCTCGCCATTGTTTTAGGTTCGTTGATGATTCTAACGGTACCCGGATTTATTTCTCTCATTTTACCGAGCAGTTATCATTACGCGGGGGCCATTGTTGTTGCGCTGCTTGCGATTAGCGTTATCAAAAATGCAGGTGATTATCTTAACCTTGGTTGTTTCAGTGGCGATTCGAGTCAATCTCAAATGTGGATTCAAGGTGGATGTGCGGTCTTGGCGGCCATTGGTTATTTCACAGTGACGCCTATTTATGGCGTGTGGGGTGTTGTCGCGGTTCTTTGTGCAACTTATGTTGTGCGGCTCATGCTTCTGTATGTTGTAAGCCAAGCGATGGAACAATTACCTTATGAACACAGCAAGTGGGTAACCGCAGTTAGCATCGCATTAGTAGCGATAGCAAGTGATCAACTTCTGGGATTGGTGTTGGTTGATGTCCATGACTTTATTCTTGGATCGGCTGTTGGTGTAATCGCGCTGGTGGCCTTTGTTAAATACTCAGTGATCGTTGTCCCGCAAGCTCTGCTCGACAAGTTGATGCTGGGTAAGCAGTCTCACGCAAATTAAAATAAAACACTGTTCATAATGTGTGAGATTCGATAGTATTTATAAATTCAATGAATGCCATCAATGGAAAGATACATGAACAAGTGGATTGTGCTCTCAGCTCTATTCTCAACCTTATCGTACGCTTCGTCTGAATTGTCTAACCACGACGTACTCACTCAGCACTTTGACGTTCCTGAAGCTATCTCCTTAGAAAATCAAAACAGGGTATGTAATAGCCTTGTTTGTAGTTCGGTGTCTGCGCCAAAATCTGTTCCTGCTGTTGGCGACTTCCCAGAGCGAGAATCAAACCCAACGATAGATACAATTGCGAGCGCTATCTATTTCGTCGGTGAGATTGGTGTCGCCGAAAATCTAGCGACACCCGAGTACGAACAGTTTTTTGAGAACTGATTGAAAATTTACTGTATAGATTTGGTGCTTATTTTTTATGCAGTTACAAAAGATATGAAATGCTGTTATAAACGATAAGACCTTGTTTAAGGATTTTATAATCACGGCATTTGGCAATTAGGAAGCACCAATGGAAATCTGGAAGTTACTGCTGTTTATCCCCGCTTGTTTTGCGCTCAACATGACTCCGGGCCCAAACAATTTGTTATCAATGAACAACGCCCGTTGTTACGGATTTCAGGCCGCCTTTGTCGCAGGCCTAGGAAGAATCCTCGCTTTTTCTGGCATGATTGCTTTGGCTGCATCTGGCTTAGCGGTTGTGCTTTATACTTCTGAAACGCTGTTTTTCCTGATCAAACTATTTGGCGCGATGTATCTGTTGTGGATCGCGTTCAACCTATGGCGCTCACACGCCAGTCCGGTCGTGGATATCGAACGAAATAAGAATTGGTTTGGTCTAGTTAAACAAGAGTTCACCCTTGCAGCTGGTAACCCTAAAGCGATACTCATCTTTACCGCATTTCTGCCTCAATTCGTTGATGTTTCAGCCAATGTAAACACACAGTTCTTCATTCTAGGTGGCACATTCCTAGTGTTAGAAATGCTCGCGATATCTATCTACGCGGCATTTGGCTTATACCTCAGAAACTGGTTCTCCAAGCCGCAAATGGCTAAGCGTTTCAACAAAGCGTGCTCGGTTTTTCTTGCGTTATCTGGCGCAAATTTGTTGGTTATTCGACAGTAAAACATAAGTAACCTAATCTACTCCTCAGGCGTTAGTTAAGTGGCATCTTCGTTAAGGTAGTTCGTAAGCCTTTAGGCTGTTGATATATTATTAATAGCACCTTTGAGTTTGCATGTTTAAACTTGAGGTTCGGTTTAAATGAGGTCTATCTATGAATGTTGTTTGTGCGGAAAAACAAGAACTGGCTGATATCTACCAGCTTGAACATGCTTTGTTTGGCGCTCACGCCTATCCGCTGTTTTTCTTTCGTCAGGCCTTTGATTGCTGGGGAAAAGGTTTATTGGTTGCTAAGCAAGACTCAAAGATTGCTGGCTATGCCTTAACGACAACCACAGACAAGCAGAATGAGTTTTGGGTCCTATCATTGGCTGTAGACCAGAATTATCGTGGCATGGGAGTTGGCCGGAAACTGATGCAACAGGCGGTTGAGCAGTTGCCTCGAGATGCTAGGCTTTTGCTCACTGTAGACCCAAATAACACATCGGCTCGTGCGCTTTATGCATCGATGGGGTTCGTTACCATCAAGCAAGAAGACAACTACTTTGGTGATGATGAGCCGAGGTTAGTGATGAAGCTCATCATCTAGATTGTTGCTAACGGTTTTTAACAAAGGCGCTTAACTCAATCAAAGGCTCACACTTCAAAGACAATCTCGTAGCTCTAGGTTAGCATCACGATACCGTGCATTAACACGACACTAGAGGTCAGCCGAGTCCTCATATCAAAGTAGCCATCAGGACCTTGGCTCTGGTTCTCTTCTCTCATCGTCCTTTCAGCTCGCCAAACCGCAATATAACCAAAGATGAGAATCAGAGTTGTCACTAGCTCTTTTTGTTCGCCAAGCAATACTGCCAGCCAAGCGATGAGCACAATCGCGTTGCTTATTAGCAGTGCTTTGTTACTTGATTGGCTTTCAAAGTTTTCGATGCCATTTGCCCACAAGATCCCTGAAAGAAAACTCAAAATTGCCACGCTGTAGGTGATGAACAGCGTTTCACCGCTTATCCCCATAAATTCGCTGTCGGTGAGCGAAAGGAGAAGACCGAATAAAAACGGAATTAACCCCATGTACCCCAGTTTGGCCATGGTGTTACGGGTTTGAGTTGTTGCCATGTAATCCGCCTTCATAACTGCTGCTCAATCGCGTTTTTGAGCGTGGCACTCACTGGAGATGTGGAGCTAGGGAAGGTGGCGACGACTTTACCTTCTTTACTGATCAAGAATTTGTAAAAGTTCCATTTAGGCGTTACGCCCGCTTGCTGTTGTATCTCTGTAAACACGGGGTTGGCGTTGCTACCAGACAGTGAAGCTCGCGCCATCATTGGGAAGGTCACGCCATAGTCTAGGTAACAAACCTTTGCCGTCTTCTCTTCGCTTCCCTTGTCTTGGCGAAAATCATTACTTGGGAAACCGATAACCGTGAAGCCTTGGTCTTTGTAGGTTTGATGAAGTTGCTCGAGTTGCTCAAACTGCGGAGTGAAGCCACATTGGCTCGCTGTATTTACCACCAATAGAGTTTTGCCTTGAAACTCATCGCACAAGGCGATTTCTTCGGTTGAGTTTAACAAGCGCTGTTTGCCATTAAGTATTTCGGGACAGCTCGCTGCAAAGGCGATGGAACTCGTGAGGCTTGTAATCAGTGCGGTTGAGCAAAGTAGTGAACATTTCATAGGGTTGGCTCATTTTAGTTGGCGTAATGGTTATTACTCTTGAGCACGATGAAATGATCACTTTGCGTATTATTTACTGTCTCATTAACTCGCGCTTTTAGTTGTGCTTTTGCTCTCTGAGATAAGATATGGAGCGACCAAGCGACTGATATTCACTTTTGCACCAAGGCGAGCCGCTAATAGATACATGCCACCAATTTTTCGGTGCAGGAACAGCGCATCGGCGGGCGGCGTATGCCAATACTCTTGTTCCATGCTCAAAATGGTGCCTGCTTCACGAAGCCTTTGTGCCAATCCACTGGCTTTGAAGTCGTACTCTTCGTCAACTAACATCGGCTCACAGGCCATCTTCACTAGATTTAGAATCGCTTGGCGTTGTTCGGGAAGAATTGTCTCGCTAAAGAATCCTATTTGCTCTAAAGCTCGGTTGAGCACTTGCTCATCGTTGTTAATGACAGAGGAAAAGGCCAAGCGATAACCCTCGCTGAAGCGGTCACTGTACTCACGGGTTGCTCCGAAATCTAATAAGCCAATTTGTCGGGTGTTTTCAACATAAAGGTAGTTGGCGAAATTGGGATCGGTTTGCACCATCTTAAAATCGAACAACTCTCTGAACAGAAGCTCCAGTAAGCTGTGCATTACAAAGTCACGTGTGCTTTGGTCGTAACTTTCGATTTGCTCTATCGAGACGCCTTCGATGAAGTCCATGGCGAGCACCGATTCTGAAGAGACTTGCGGATGAATCTTAGGTACGACGAAGTGAGAGTATTCTTTCAATGCATCATGGTAACGAGTTGCGTAATCAGCTTCGCGAGCATAGTCTGCTTCATCGTGGAGCTGTTTCTTTGCCTCTTCTAACAAGCCTTTGTAGTCGACCGACTTTGGTATCAAGCCAACAATATTGAGCAGCGTGCCCACGTTATCTACATCACTGTCGATACTTTTTCTAATGCCGGGGTATTGGACTTTGACTGCGAGTTTGTCCCCAGCATCACTATAGGCTTGGTGAACTTGTCCGATAGATGCACTGGCGATCGGTTTAAAATTGAAGGACAGGAATTCGGTTTTCCAATGGTTCCCGAGCGAGCTTTCTAACACTTGATTGAGCTGTTTTGTTGGCAGTGGATCGGCATCGGAGCGCAGGCGAGAGAGAATGTCGGCTAACTCTGGTTCTAAGACATCACCCGCATCCATTGATAGCATCTGTCCTAACTTCATAGCCGCACCGCGCAGGTGTGCGAGTTGATCGGTCAGGCGAGCAATGTTTTGTGGCGTTAACAGTAAGTCTTTTGCTTTGGGCCTGTTGCCTTGTGCAATTTGTTTGGTGCCTTCCGTTAGCACGTTACCCGCGACTCTTGTCGCCAACGAAGCGAACTTACTGAATCTAGAAATTCGATGTGTGGGAAGGTTTCTCTCTTTTGCCGACATAAAGGTTCTCTCTGGGAATCAGGGTTGATACCAATCGTAGTAAATAACTGTTCACCCTAGCTTGTTAAAAATCTCGATAAAGTCGTTAGATTTTTTGATTGTAGAATAACTACTTATCGAAACTTCTTGTCGAAAAGAGCCGCCTTGTTCTCAAGCTTTTTTCCTGCGCTATTTCTTGACACTTACCTACTGTGATTGGTATGACTACAAAGTTCTATCAATCATTACACAACCGTATGTTTTGTTGTGCTAACTTGTCGCGTGGAACAGTAAACAGAATTAAAAGGACAAAGCATGAAATTTATTTGGTTGAAAGTGGCCGTTACGGTATTGGTGTTCGCAGCCCTATTTGGCATCGTTTACTACAAAGTCGCCAGCGGCATGTCTTAACTCAACACTATTTTGTGCAGCTGTTACCGTTGCAACGTGATTTTCCGGTTAGCCAAAACGAAATCTTATATCGATTTTTGGCAAACCGTAGATAACACCAATCTGCCATTGGCTTAAAAATCGCCCAACGTAACGGGGCATACAGCCAACCCTTTCCTACTAGCTTCCACGCTTGGTAAGTCACGTCTAAACCGAGCAGCAGCTTTCCGTTTTCGTCCAGTGCATGCAAGATTGTATTGGCTGCCTCGGCATCTATTTGCGGGTAGTTTGAAAACGCTTCACTGTAGATATCGACGGTCTGGATCTGATCTTTGGAATCAGACTTAGTCAGTGCTGCCATCTCTTTTGCACAAAGTGGACAGGTTCCATCGTAAAATATCGTTAATGCAGTCATTGTTTTCCTTACTATTTTCGTCAATTCTCATTGATACGACATCACCATTTAGGTGGATCATTCTGCCCAGTTATCCGACACTGTTATTGTGACAACCAATTTACAGTATCATCTCGAGGTAACATCCGTTCCATGCATTTAAAAAATAAGAGCCTATCTCCAATGACAACAAAGTTAATGAACCGTTTGATTATAGCTGTGACAGCCCTGATGCTCAGTGGTTGTGTTAGCTACAGTATTACCGAGCAAGAAATGACGAAGTACCTTGAAGACTCAGTGATGCTAGAACAAGAGGTTGGTGTACAAAGTGTGATGTACGCACAAGTGGCTGTGGATGATCTAGAAGTGCAAATTGGTCGAGCCGATGCACAACGCGTGTCCGTGTTGGCGAATACCAATGCAAAAGTTCAAGTGTTCAATATGCCTAATATGGGGTTGGATTTAGACTTAGAGTTCAGCGCGATTCCCGAATACGACAAGGAGAGTGGCGAGGTGTATCTAAAGTCGCTGCGACTAGAGCGCTTTGAAGAAAAAGGCAAACAGCTTTCGCCTGAAATAGAGACACTACTCAAACCAGCTGTATCGATGATAGGTTTTGCTTTGTCCCAGTCTCCGGTTTACAAACTCGACAGCAACAAGGTTCAAGAGTCGTTGATTAAGTCATCGGAACCCAATCTAGTGATTAAAGACAATAAATTGGTTATCGAATTGTTTGATTAACCCTCAGTGCATTAGTTTTGACTAAGCTCTCACCCATAATGGCTGCCTACTAGGTAGCCATTTTTGTTTGAGCTCAGTCGGTCATGACTGTTTTTAGTCGGTTTACTCACCTTGTCTATCAGTCTCATTTATTGAATTCGCTGGGTATCTCACCTTTACTTTACTCTTGTGAGCAAGTCATCGCTTCAGTCATCAAATCATAAGAAAGAAAAGGTGAGCGAACTATGAAGAGTCCAGTAATTGCGGATAACAAACCCGTCAAAATCGAGCTGACAGAGGGAGAAGAGTATTACTTCTGTACCTGCGGGAAGTCGAAAAACCAACCGTTTTGTGACGGTTCTCATGCCGGTACGGGGTTCAAACCGAAAAGCTTTGTCGCCGAAGAGAGCGGAGACGCCTACCTTTGTCGCTGTAAGTATTCCAACAACCTTCCTTTCTGCGATGGCACTCATAAACAGTTCACAGCGGAACAAGTTGGGCAAGAAGGCCCGGAGGTTCACATTCAGCGGCTGCGCCAGATTTGTCGCCAGCTGCGAGCGCAACCAAAGAAGAACCTACCGTCGAGTTTATTCATCAACTGGCGCGTGATGGTTTATCCAAGGTTGGACATCATGGGCCAATGACCTCCATGGGCGTTCCAAGACATCTATTGCCTCACTGGGACGATATTCAAGTGATGGTCGCGCAAATGGCCACCAAGCCTTTGCTGGAGAATATGCCCGTTGGGACTGAACTGATTATTGGCCCCAAAGCGAAGAAGCCACTCAAATTGGACATCTCTTTGTTTGTGTCTGATATGAGTTTTGGCTCGCTATCTGAAGAAGCAAAAGTCTCATTGGCGAAAGGTGCCGAACTCGCAGGGACGGGTATCTGCTCCGGTGAGGGCGGTATGTTACCCGAAGAGCAAGCGGCGAACTCTCGCTACTTTTATGAATTAGCCAGTGCTCAGTTTGGTTACGATGAAGCTAAGCTCAAAAACGTTCAAGCCTTCCACTTTAAAGGCGGGCAGGGTGCCAAAACCGGAACGGGCGGGCACTTACCGGGCGCGAAGAACATAGGCAAGATCGCGGAGGTGCGTGGCATTGAAGCGGGCACGGCAGCGATTTCTCCACCCACCTTTGTCGACCTTAACACGGTCGAGGATTTTAAAAAGTTCGCCGACCGTGTTCGAGAGGTGACAGGCGGTATCCCGATTGGCTTTAAGTTAAGTGCCAATCACATCGAAGAAGACATTCAGTTCGCGCTTGATGCCAGTGCCGATTACATCATCTTAGATGGGCGTGGTGGCGGTACAGGGGCGGCGCCAGAAATGTTCCGTGACCATATCAGTGTTCCCACTATTCCAGCACTCGCTCGCGCTAGAGCGTATCTCGATAAACAAGGGGTCAGTGACAGAGTCACCTTAATCATTACTGGTGGGCTTCGTGTTCCAATGGACTTTGTAAAAGCGATGGCGCTTGGCGCTGATGGAGTCGCCATCTCAAACAGTGCCATGCAGTCGATAGGGTGTGTTGCCGCCCGAATGTGCAACACCAATAATTGCCCGGCGGGCATCGCGACTCAAAAAGCCGATTTACGCCAACGGTTAAATGTCGAGAAGGCATCGAACCAATTGAAGAACTTCTTCGAAGCCTCGACTGAATTGATGCAAGTGATGGCGAGAGCGTGCGGTCATGACCATTTGAATCAGTTTAATCCTCACGATTTGGCTACCTGGAATCGCGAAATGGCCGAGCTATCCGGTGTCGCTTACTCTGGTGTCAGTCCATTAAATCAACTTAAGTAAATAATACTTCGATAAAGCACACTCACTGTATTTTGGGTGTGCTGACTTTTTCCTGTGTAATGCCAATCTATGTTTAACCTTTCGTAATTAACTGCTTTATAAGTGCTTTTAAATTATTTCCTATTTCTTGAAAATATCACTTTACCTCAAGTTAACTTGAGGTTTTATTATCATCCCCAATCTAAAAACATAAACAATCACCTTGTCACCTAGTGCATAAAGGTGAGAAAAATGAACAAGGATCAACAATGAAAGTATTAGCGATTGGCGCGACCAACAGTAAAGCATCGATTAACCAACAATTGGCAGCGTACACCGCAAGCTTAGTTGAGGGCGCACAAGTAGAGGTGCTCGATCTTAATGATTTCGAGATGCCTATTTATAGTGAAGATAGAGAAAAAGAGTCCGGCGTTCATCAACACGCGCAGCGCTTTTTTAGCAAGATTGGCGAAGCAGATGCTATTGTCATCTCTTTTGCAGAGTACAACGGTTCATACACCGCAGCCTTTAAGAATGTGTTTGATTGGACATCACGAATCGACATGAAAGTGTACCAAGGCAAACCTGTTGTGATGCTCTCCACATCACCAGGCTCAGGTGGCGCAAGCTCTGTGTTGTCGTCTGCGGTACATTCTGCACCTTACTTTGATGCAGATGTGAAGGGGTCGATGTCGGTGCCAAGTTTCTACGACAACTTTAATGTAGAAACGGGTGAGATCATCAATGCCGAAATGGCCGAGAGCCTGAAATCGATCATGAGTCAGATTTAGAGAGCGAGAACACCACAATAAAACAAAGCAGCCATGTTCACGATTGCTTTTCATTGCGCCCGTTGTCAAAGTTTAAGGACATTAATTGGTTAAGGTAACAATAGGTCGCTACTCTAAAGTTAAAGTAAGCTTTAAATATTTATGATCTCAAGGATAGTGTCGTAATGAGAAACATCGTATACCTCACCATAGGCCAGTTGGCTGAGCGCAGTGGCGTGGCTCCTTCGGCGTTACGTTTTTACGAAACCAAGGGGTTGATTGCTTCGATTCGTACTAACGGAAATCAGCGCCGTTATCAGTCGGCGATGTTGAGACGAATTGCGTTGATCCAAGTCGCGCAGTCGATAGGCTTCACGCTGGAAGAGATCACCGAAGAATTATCGACACTGCCGATGAACCATACCGCGACTAAGCGAGATTGGGAGCGCGTTGCTAAGAAGTGGCAGGGGCAACTCGACAGTAAAATGGCGCAGATTAAATCGCTACAAGAGAACTTAACCGGCTGTATCGGTTGCGGATGCTTGAGTATGCAAAAGTGCAACTTGCTAAATCCTGATGATATCTTGCATGACCAAGGGCAGGGCGCACAACGAATTGTTGAACAGACTTACTGAGTTCCCGAAAGGCATGGAACAGCGAACTAAGTTTCAGGTGTTTGCTCAATGGGTTAAGCAACAGTTGTGACCGAATAGCGTGCCTAGACAAACACGAATTATAGGTCTAGTTTAGATGGTTCTTTCAATAAAAGAAGAGGTTAGTTATGTTCAGCCATGTTTTTCTCGGTACCGATGATATTGAACGCGCGAAGGCTTTTTATGACCCAATCATGAAAGTGCTTGGTTATAGCGAAGGCTCTGTTGATCCCAAAGGGCGCTGTGTTTACGTTAGCCAAACGGGTGTGTTGGGCTTAACGAAGCCGATTGATGGTCAGCCTGCGACTCACGGCAACGGTATGACGGTGGGTTTTCTTGCGTCTTCTCCTGAAGTTGTAGATGAGTGGCATCGAGTTGGCGTCGAAAATGGCGGTACCAGCATTGAAAATGGCCCCGGAGCGAGAGGTTCTGACGAGCGTCGTTTGTACATGGCTTATTTGCGAGATCCTGATGGAAACAAGATTTGTGCAACGCACTTTATGCCGTAGTTTACGTTATGCCATCGTTCATTTTATGCCACAGTGGCGTATACTTAGATCATATTGATGGTTCGGAGTTGGCTAAGTTGCGGCTCTGGACTTGTTAGCTTCCCGATAACTCAAAATTTTGCAAAGGACTGGCTAGATGAAACCGAACGAACTGTTTTATGAAAGTTTTGAGCGCTGCCGGATTGACCAAGAATTTCTCGAAACGTTTTTGGCTGATTTTTGCGAGCATAACCCAAGGTTTTCAGAACGTTTTGAAAATATAGGGTTAGAGCAACAAACCAAGATGCTTAAAGCCTCGATCATTCTTATCTATAACTCTGCGGGTCTGCCGAGCGTGCGTAACTCAGTAAAGAAATTGGGTAAAAGGCATAAAGACCTAGGGCTGGATATTTCCGAGATTGAGCTCAACGAGTGGTTCAATTCGTTACTCAATACAGTTAAAAAATATGACCCTCACTACGATGAAAGCGTCGAACAAGCTTGGACAGAAACTCTCGAGGCCGGCTTAACTATCATGAAGAAAGAGTGCGTAGTTCCAAACACTGTGAATAACTAGGTCGTTGATGGGTAGTTTTGCTTGTTCGTTAGTTAAAACCGGCATTAACTCTTGAAAGATTGACATTGTCAGGTAAGCCTAACGATATCAGGCTTACCTCTTATTGTTTGACTAGAAATGAGCAGCCCAACCAATCAGGAACCCTTGCGATGCGGTATCGTATTCAAAGGTCCCCTTGTTTTCGTAATCAACCCAGGTCGATTTGTAGGCAACATTTAAGTCAGACCAACTGTTTATCTGGTATCGCACGCCAGTTAACAGAGATGAGGTAAAGTTGGTGTCACTACCAAGCCCTGCATCAATGGTTGCGTGAAACTTCCAATCCTTATTGATCTGCGTTATCCATCTCACACCTATTTGGTACTGTCCATCACGCGGTCACGTTTGGACGCACCTGTCACCTGAATACGAAGCGATGCTCGGTCAAAACGGTTGGGGACTCCAAGAAGTGGTCATGAAAGATCTTGATGATCACGTCGGTGAGATGATGGCGAAGATGGAAGAACTCGGTATTGCTGACAACACCATCATCATTTTCACTGCCGATAACGGCCCAGAGATCATGACTTGGCCAGATGGCGGTATGACACCTTATCACGGTGAGAAAGGCACAACTTGGGAAGGTGGCGTAAGAGCCCCTGCATTGGTTAGCTGGCCGGGTAAAATCCCAGCGGGTACTGTAGGCAATGGCATCTTTGATGGTATGGATTGGTTACCCACTCTGGTCGCTGCGGCTGGTGGTCCAACGGATCTAAAAGAAAAACTGCTGAAAGGTCACGATGGCTTTAAAGCGCACCTTGATGGTTACAACCAAGTGGATATGCTGACCGAGAAAGGCGAGTCAAACCGTAAAGAGATCTACTACTACGAACGAGACAAGCTGCAAGCGGTTCGTGTTGGTGATTGGAAGGCGCATTTCATCGTGCAAAACCACGGTTGGAGTGGCCCTAAAGAAGAGCTAAACGCACCATTGCTGTTTAATTTACGTCGTGACCCATACGAGCGAGCGGCGGAAGAGTCGGGCATGTACCTAAAATGGATGGGACAAAAAATGTGGGCATTTGGCCCGGCACAAGTGGCTGTCCAACAACATCTAGCAACCTTCCAAGAGTGGCCTCCAGTGACGCCTGACTCTCCGGCAGAGAAGACCGGTGGTGTAGGTAACTAGTTAAATATCATAAAAAATCCCGCTCACACTGAGCGGGATTTTTGTTTGAAAGCGTCTTAACGTTGGTTCTGTTTTAGCGTCGTGTTTCGTTCAATGAATTTCACTGGCACCATCAGCTTAACCAAGCTTGTGTCTTGCTCTTGAATCTGGCTAACGACAATTTTCACTGATTCACGTGCAAGGCGTCTGAAATCTTGCTTGAAGGTAGTGAGTTGGTAGTTCAACCATTGAGTCTGTGGGATATCGTCAAAACCAATCACTTGAAGATCTTCTGGAATACGCAGGTTAAATTCTAAGCGCGCCACATCCATTACTGCCATCGCGAGGTTATCTGTCGCACAGAAAATCGCTTGAGGATGTGTGGGTTCTGAAAACAGAGTCCGAATGGTATCTAGAGCATCAAGGTAGTCATAGTCAGCTTCAATAACACGAGCTTGCTTGCCTGTTAGATCTTCGAATTCTGAGCAAAAGCCCGATTCACGCTCGCCGTTGGTGTAGGTTGGCACGTTACCTGTCAGGTAAACCGCTGACTTTGTTCCTACGCTATGTAAATGTTGAGCGGCGACTTGGCCTGCAGCGTAGTTGTCACTTATTACATGGCTACTCTTAGTCCCCTCAACTACACGAGCATACTGAACAATGGGGATGTTGAACTCTTCACACTCTTCATAAAGCGACTTATTAAAGGTCGCCGAAGCAGCAATTACGCCATCAACTCGGTATTGGAAGATATTAGGAATCGAGTGGTTGTCGTTTCCATCCACTTGCCAAGGAATCAATACCGCAGAGTAACCCTGCTTTTGTAGCTCAGTAGAGATAAGCTGCAGAGTTTTCATGTGGATAGGGTAGTCGGCATCTGGGAAAACTAAGCCAATCAATTTGGACTCATTTGTCGTCAGACTGCGGGCAAAGGCATTGGGACGATAGTTCAACGATTTTGCTGCATCGAACACTTTTTGCTTGGTCTTTTCAGACACTGAACTGCCCGGGACAAATACACGAGATACAGTTGATTGAGAAACGCCAGCAAGTTTAGCGACATCTTTAGAGGTGACGGTTGGCTTTGACGCCGTGGAGTGTTTTGGAGAGCTCATAGACCATACTTTTGAACCAAATTGATTGTGCATAGAGTAACATAATTAGGTACGTACTCAAAAATACAATATGCCATGATTGGATGAAAAATAAGGGTTAATAGAGAGTGTTGAATATTATTCTGGGTATGACCCAAAAAAGCTCTGCGTAAGAGCAGAGCTTTGTTTAAAGAATTTATGAATCGACTAACTGGGCGTTAGAAGTAGTAACGAATACCTGCAGCGAATTGGTCATCTCTGTTTTCGAATTTATTGCCAACGAGCTGATCTTTACCTAGGTCGAATTGGTATTCAGTCCAAACTAGGAATTTGTTCTTCTGGAAGTGGTATTCAACACCAGGGATAAGCAGGTTACGCTCATAGCCATCTGTTTGGTCATCACGATCTTCCATGTAGTTGTAGTTCAACGTAGGGCGTAGGCCATTGTCGAAGTGGTAGTACGTGTAGATTTCACCACCTAGGGTATCGAACATTACATCCGTACCGCCTTGGCTTACAGCTTCCCAGTTTTCGCCAACATGGAAAGTGGCACCTGCGTAGAAGCCGCCGTTGCTGTAGTTCGCACCCAATAGCATGATGCGCATGTTGTCGCCATTTTCTACGCCAACCACACCTGAGTCTAGGTCTGCAATTTCATTTTGGTGGTAAGCTGCACCTAGTGTTACGCCATCAACCGGTTTGTAAGTGATTGACGCACCCATTCCGTTTTTCAATGAAGCTGTCGCATTACTCGCTAGTGCCACTTCTTCACGTGTCGTTTGGTAAGTGAAGCCGTAGCTTACTTGGTCGTTGATTGAGTTACGGTAAGTAATGGAGTTTTCTGCTCGACCTGTACCAGATGCAATACCCCAGTCAGAAAGGTTGTAAACACCTGAGCCGCGAGTACCGAAGACACGACCTAAGTCGGTGTACCATGCGACGTCATAAAAAGTAGACCACTGCTTAGTACCTGCTGCGATCTTGCCGTATTTGTCGTGCTCTACGCCTGCGTATAGAAGTCGGTCGTAAATATTGTCGCCGTTAGCACCTGAGTTGTAACCCCATTCAGCATGGCCAAAGCCAGTCCAGCCGTTATCGAGTCCCATTTGACCTTTAAGGCCGAAACGAGAGCTACCGCTGTTCCACTCACCGTTGTGGTCGCCGCCCTTATCTTGGTAACGAACGTCGAAACGACCGTCTAAAGTAAGGCTATCGCCCGCGTCATTGGTAAAAGTGTGTGCAGCAAAAGCAGAACCTGAGGTAAGTGCTGTCAGGATCACTGCTGAAAGAATCGACTTTTTCATTGTAATTCTCTTTATTCAGGCCGTAGAAAGCCACCGTGCTTTCAAGCCCGTTATATTGGTAATGGTTTGGCAGGGTGTACCCCATCCATGAGGCACTAGTAGATTCAGTTATTAGTGGAGCAATAATGAATTGGTTGGAGCACTTACTAGGAGCGAGAAGGGTCCCCCAGTAAGCGTGGCAACCTAAATCAGATGTCTATTTAGGTTGCCACTATTTCGTTTCAATCTTTTGGATTAAAGCGTATCGATTACAGCGTTGGGTTCATGATGCTTGAAGTGCGTTCGAACACATCTAGACCTTGCTGTTGTAGCCAGTAAGGAAGGTCGATAAGAACCCAGTTCTCAGACAGTTTGTCACCGTCACGGTAGTAAACGTCAACTACTTGCATGTTTGCACGTACTTCACCGCCAGTCATACCTAGGAAGCCACCTGTTGGTGTGTTTGATAGGTTTGGCCAACCGAAGAAACAAGAGAAGTTACCTTCAGCGAAACGACAAACGTGGCCGTTGAACTTCTTGTCTTTCAGGTTGTTACGGAAAGGAAGTTGGTGCTGTTGTTGGTAGCGAGGAATTGTGTAAGACGCGCCGATACCACATGGGCCGTACCAAATCATGTCTTTTGACCAGCTCTTCGCTAGTACTTCTGGTGGGCAACCCATCGCGCCGCTGTCGTTAAGAGCAGACAGGTCATCAACCATTTTGTTTACTAGAGCAAGTGTCGCAACACCTTCTTCTGGAGCCGCGTCTTCGAATAGCAGACCGTCGTGGTTACGTGGGCCAGGGTATACGAAGTGCTTACCAGTTGATGGTGGAAGTGGGTAGCAACCCGCTTGATCCATCATGCCTAGTAGGTCTAGAAACAGGCCTGTCTTAGTGATTTTGCCATCAACAACACAGTTAAATTCTGCGTAGCGAACGTTCATGATCTTGCCAGTTGGGCGCATACCTAGGTATTCAGCGTCGAATAGACCCATGAAGTGACCCATGCTCATTACCCAAATCTCATCTGGGTTAACTTCGTTGTTACCACCGATGAAGATGTCTTGACGACGCTGCATGCGAGTCATTGACTTCATCATTGGTGCCCAGAATACGTCAGCTGCTGCTTGTGCGCCTTCTTGCTCACGGAATGGGTAAACACCGCGCCACAAGTAATCTTCAGAAGTGTGTGCTTTTAAAACTTCAGCAACGTTCTCGTGAGTTGCGTTTTCCATTGCATCGAAGTATTCACGAACAATGCGTTTCGCTTCTTGATATTTAGACATAATAATTTCTCTTTGTGTTGTCGAGTCAACATTCGGAACAGGACTCGATTTGGATTTTGTTACCGGCTGATTTATCAGCCGGCTTTAAACTTTTCGTATTTGAACTTCAGCGTATGAATGTCGAATTAAGCTTTTGCTGCTTCAGCTTTTTTGCTCTTGTCGAAGACGCCACCTTTTAGAGTTTCAGGCAGTGTTAGCCATAGTAGGCCGGCGATAATCCATACGATTGGTGAGCCCCACATTGCTGTTTGTAGGTCGGTACGCTCTTGGATGAAGATAAGAACCATTGGTGCCCACATGCCGATAATACGACCGCCATGGAATAAAGCTGCACCATAGCTACGCAAGCGTGCTGGGAACAATTCAGAGAAGTAACCGCCCCATACTGCAGAAGCAGACAGGCCGAAGTTGTAGATAAGACCCAGAAGAGCCAGCATGTTTAGGCCGCCAATCATCATGTCGCCAGGTGCGACAAAGAAGATAGAAACCATGATACCTGCGAGGATGAAGCCGAACGCGTTGATCTTACGACCGTACTTATCGGCTGCCCATCCCCAGAACCAAGCACCGAAGAGTGAACCAAATGCTGAGATAGAGAAGATCAAACCGATGGTTGCACCATCAAACATACGAACATCTTTCAGGTAGGTAGTTACAAAGCCACCGAAGAATTGGAATCCGTAGAAGTTAAGACCAGAAAGAAGTAAACAAGTAATCGTAATTTTGCGGTAAGGCTTGCTTAACATCTCACCCCAAGAACCTTTTTTAGCTTCGGTTACTTCCCCAGCTGTATTGGTTGTTGTTTGTTGATCTTCTTCACCGTAGGCGATCACAATTTTGTCGCTTGGTAATACAAAGATCATTAACGCAGCTGCTACAAGCGGTGGAATACCACCTACCCACATTAGGCTCTGCCAAGGTGCATCAACACTTGTAATGAAGGCTGCGTAAGCGCCCATTGCCACTAAAGCAACAGAGAACATTGAAGAAGCAAAAGCAGTCAACTTACCGCGAACCGTTGGTGTAAATAGGCCAATCATCAAAGATACAGCTACAGTGAAGTAACCACCTAAAGATAGTCCAATGATGAAACGCATTGCAGCCCAAGTGGCGTAGTCGGTAAACATCATGTTGATGATGGTTGCACCACCGTTTAATGCCGTAATTGCTATTAGTGTGGACTTCTTGCCGAACTTGGTTGCGAACCATGCACAGCTCAGAGCACCAATCAGAGCACCAACCGACTGCCAAGTGTAGAACTGAGCGGTATCAGAAAGGCTAATACCAGCATATTCTTCCACAATGTATGGGCGTACGTAGTCAATAATTACAAAGTTATAACAATAAAAAAAGTAACCTACTAGAATTGCTAGATATGCGGCTACCCTTTGAATCATAGGAACTTCGCTCATGTGTTTTTTAATGGTCATGACCGATAAACCTTTATTTTATATAGGGTGGTTTTGGTTTTAATTATTGTGTGTTGATTCTTTATCTTCATCACACCGTCTTCATTTCGGGAGAGATAATAGAATTTTTGTGGTTATTAGATCCGTGATCAAAGTCAATTTTAAAATGAGTGCGTACCCATTTTGTGCATTTTAGTGATCTTGATCTCATTTAACTGGGTTTTTGTGCTTTGTGGGGTGGTTTGAGTGTTTAATCGTCTATCTTAGTGATAATAGTCACACTTATTGTGGGTTTTTGAGGGAAAACATCCATTTTTGAGTACTATTGGCAGCGAATTAATTGCGACATACAATAAACGGAATCTAAAAATGGTTACGTACTCAAGTTTTGTGGTTATTGCTCTTTATGTGCTAACTACTTTGTTTATCAGCTACTTAGTTAATAGGCGCTATAGCGTCGGTGGCGACTTTTCGACTGGTGGAAAACAGTTTGGTTGGTTTACGGCAGGTGTGTCGATTCTTGCAACCTACATCAGCGCAATGACGTTCGTTGGCATGCCGGGCTGGGTTTATAGCTCAGGCATGGAAGCGATGAGCGTACATTTGAACTATCCAATAGTGATCTTTTTCACTGTGCTTTTCTTTGTTCCGGTGTTTTACAAGCTCGGCCTAACCTCGATTTACGAATACCTAGAGCACCGCTTTGGCGTTGTTGCTCGCACGATCAATTCCATCGTGTTCATTGTGGTTCAGTGTATTTCGGCAGGGGTTATTCTGTATGCGGTAGCCCTGATCTTAGTGCAAGTGCTGCCAGTGAGTATCTCTGAGGCGATCATCTACATCAGCGTATTTACTGCGTTGTATACCTATGCGGGTGGTATCTCGACTGTAATCTGGACTGACATGCTTCAGTCAGCAGTGTTGATTATCGGCAGCATTGCGATCTTTGTTTTATTGCTGATGAAAATCGATGCGGGCGAGATGTTGTCTCCTGAACATTTGAATATCATCAATCTCGATTTTGACTTAGGCGTCGATACCACATTGTGGGCCGGCGTAGTGGCTGTGAGCTTCTTGCACCTGAGTGTGTATGGCACTAACCAACTGATTATTCAAAGAACATTGGCGACTAAGTGTGTTAAAACAGCGCAAAAATCGATGTTGCTTTGTGGCTACGGCGCATTTTTTGTTTATCTGTTCTTTGCTGTGATGGGGGTGCTGTTAAGTGTCTTTTATCAAGACAGCAGTTTTGAAAACAGCAACGAAGTGATTCTCGATTTTGTGTTTAACCATACCAACCCAATCATTGTTGGTTTGGTGATCTCAGCACTTTCGGCTGCGGCAATGTCGACATTGGATTCCACCTATAACTCAATGGCGACGGTCGCAACGTTCGATTTCTATAAGCGCTTCTTCCGTAAGCAAGCCTCTGACGCGCACTATGAATCAGTGGCTAGAAAAATGAGCCTGGTTGCTGCAGCGTCGGTTGTTGTGCCTGCGTTACTGGCTGTTTCTAATGAATCAGTGCTTAAAACGATTGCGAGCTTAACCTCTATTTTTGTTGGTATTCGCCTTGGCTCTTTCATCTTGGGTTTGTTCTTCAAACAAGCAAACGAGAAAGGCGTAATTGCGGGCAGTATTGGCAGTGTGGCCGTCGTATTCATCGCCAAATACAGCGGAATAGCTTGGCCTTGGTTTGCCTTGATTGGCACTGTGGTTTTCTTAGTGTTAGGTGTTGTTGTGAGCCGCTTCTGGGGAGAGGTAACCGAGCAACAAAATGAATTTATAGAAAAGCAAAAGCATTTGTTTGCAAAGCCTACCGCGAGTCATTATGGCTTGTTGGTGTTCGCTGTTGTGACTATTGCTGCTTGTACTGTTATCCCTGATTGGCTTTATGCTGCTCTTTCTTAATTGACCGATTTTTTACTGGTATATCTATGTTATCGATCTTTGACATCTACAAAATTGGTGTGGGGCCATCGAGCTCTCACACCAACGGCCCAATGATTGCGGGTTTCCATTTCACACAATTAATCGCTGATAAAATCGCTGAAGTGACGCGTGTTCAGGTGGATTTATACGGTTCTTTGTCATTGACTGGCATAGGTCACCATACCGACAGAGCTACAATATTGGGGCTACTCGGCAATAAACCAGACACCATCAAAATCACCAGCGCAAACCAAGCAATGCGTCATGCCGTAGACAGTGGTGAGATGGATTTAGCGGGCACCAAGCACATTGCCTTCAACTACGAAACCGACATGTTGTTCCACAAAGACAATCTGCCTCTGCATGAAAATGGCATGATGATTACTGCGTTTGACCAGAGTGGCAACGTGATTGTCGATGAAACTTATTATTCGATTGGCGGCGGTTTTATCGCAACTGCTGATGAACTGCAAAATGGTACTCAAACCCAAGCGGTAGAAGTTCCTTTCCCGTTCAAAAACGCCGATGAAATGCTTCAACAAGCTGACAATAGTGGGATGAGCCTCGGTGGTATGATTCTAAAAAATGAAGCGGAGTTCGAAGGCGCTGACATTATTTCAGAGAAAGCGGATCAAATCTGGCGAGTGATGAGTCGTTGTATGGAGCGTGGCTTTGAAACCGAAGGCATTCTTGATGGTGGTTTGAACGTAACTCGTCGTGCGCCTAACCTACTGAAAAAGTTAGAAGCGAATGCGGCGGTTGAAAACGACCCAATGGAAATCATGGATTGGATTAACTTGTTTGCGTTTGCGGTTAGCGAAGAAAATGCGGCTGGTGGCCAAGTGGTAACATCACCAACCAATGGTGCGGCGGGCGTTATTCCTGCTGTGTTGATGTACTACCATCGCTTCATTAAAGAGTTGGATACTAAGCAGTTAAAAGATTTCTTAGCGGTATCGGGCGCGATTGGTATTCTGTACAAAACTAACGCTTCGATCTCTGGTGCGGAAGTAGGATGCCAAGGTGAGGTAGGCGTATCATCCTCTATGGCGGCTGCGGGATTAACGGCACTACGCGGTGGCAGCAATGAGCAGATCTGTATTGCGGCGGAAATCGCGATGGAACACTCATTGGGTATGACTTGTGACCCAATTGGCGGCTTGGTTCAAGTGCCGTGTATCGAGCGAAATGCGATGGGTGCGATGAAGGCAATTAATGCATCTCGCATGGCATTGAAGCGAAACAGCAAGTCTTTGATCTCACTCGATAAGGTCATCGCAACCATGTACCAAACCGGTAAAGACATGAACAAGAAATATCGTGAAACATCACTCGGTGGTTTAGCCTTGATCCATCTAGCTCATCCTTGTGAATAGCTAAGCCAGTTAACCTAGTAAATAATAACGTTAAGCCCAGAGCCTTAGACTTTAGAAATCTATCGCGGCTGGGCTTTTTGTTTTATGTGTTTTAGGGAGCTAATCTGAAAGCGGTAATCGATAGCTGTTTTTCAACTCTTTTACTGAGATGTTCGACTGAATCGCACTCACGCCTTTGACTCGTCTGATCGAGCTAATACGCTCAAAGTACTCTTCCAAATCTTTGGCCAACACTTGCACCATGTAATCGGCGCCGCCTGCAATGCAGTGACACATAGGAATCCAATCGGTTACCGCGACAAATTCTTCGAATGGTTCTGTGTTTTCAACTTCATGGTTACCCAAGGTCACAAGAGTAAAACCAGCCACATGAAAGCCTAATTTCTTACGATTCAGCTTAGCGGCGTAACCATCGATATAGCCAGTTTCCTCCATGCGTTTCCAACGACGCCAGCATGGGGTTTCGCTGAGGTTGACCTTCTCTGCGAGCTTGCTGTTGCTCATGCGTCCGTCTTGCTGGATATGCTCTAAGATGGCGATATCTGTGTCATCCAATACTTCTTTGGTGGATTCTTTCTGTTTCATGGCTATTTTGGAAAATTCTTGCTCAAATTTGGATTAATATTAGCCTATATAGCAATTTAATTCCTAGTCGAATCTGTAAACTCTCTCCCTATAAATACTTTACTTATTAGGAGTGAGAGGAAATGAGCTCTCAATTAATGATGGCGTTCTTGCTATTTTCAACATCAATTGCAATTACCCCTGGGGCAGGCAATATCGCATTACTTGGGATTTCAAGTCGTTATGGATTTGCTGCGACTTTACCTTTTATCTCTGGGAACGCTGTTGGCATCATCATCGTACTGGCGGGTTCTAGTGTCGGTTTGGTGAGCCTATTTACCCTTTACCCAGAGCTATACAGCATTTTGAAATACGCGGGTGCGGCTTATTTGCTGTTCATGGCGTGGTCGATTGCGAATATGCAAATCGAAGAAAGCACCACCGACAATCGTTCAGGCTTTGTGTCGGGTGTGTTGGTGCAGGTGTTAAATCCTAAAGGTTGGATAGCGTCATTAACCGTGTTTTCGCAGTTCATCACTCCGAATGCAGATTACTTGATTCAAGTCGTGACCATTATCGCGGGTATGGTGATTACCGGTGTACCGTGCATGTTGGTGTGGGCGTATTGCGGCACCATGCTTAAAAAGCTACTGCAATCACCAAAACAGATGATGTTTGTGAACCGTTGCTTGGGCGGAAGCTTAGCGATGGTGGTTGCCTTTATGCTTTATCAACCGGCGTAAATCACAAAGAAAAAAACCACTCCTAAATCCATAGGAGTGGCGTCTAAATGTCGACTAAGTCGTTAACAGTAAAGAATTAAGTTAACAAATATTTAAGGAGCTTGAGTTAAAAGCTTTAAGCTTTTCAGTGTAAAGGTTAAGCGGTTTCAGCCTCTTTAACTGGAGCTGAGTTACGGATTAGGTGGTCAAATGCACCTAAGCTTGCTTTCGCACCTTCACCCATCGCAATGATGATCTGTTTGTAAGGTACGGTTGTTACGTCACCCGCTGCGAACACACCTTTCATTGATGTTGCGCCATGAGCGTTAATTTCAATTTCACCGCGTGGTGAGAGCTCAACTTTCGAACCCTTCAACCATTCGCTGTTTGGCATTAGGCCGATTTGAACAAAGATACCTGCGAGTTCAATCTGTTTAAGTTCATCGGTGTTGCGGTCTTTGTATTCCAGACCGGTTACACGGTTGCCATCACCAATCACTTGCGTTGTTTGTGCCATCTTGATGATTTCGATGTTTGGTGTTGCGTTCGCTTTGTCGATAAGCACTTGGTCGGCACGCAGTGTGTTCGCAAACTCAAGCACAGTTACGTGTTCCACGATACCTGCTAGGTCGATAGCCGCTTCAATACCTGAGTTACCGCCACCGATAACCGCTGTTTTTTTGCCTTTGAACAATGGACCGTCACAGTGTGGGCAGTAAGCAACACCTTTGTTGCGGTACTCTTGCTCGCCCGGAACGTTCATTTCACGCCAGCGAGCACCTGTACTTGTGATAACCGTGCGAGCTCGTAGTGTTGCGCCGCTCTCTAGCTCAACGTGGATGTAGCCGTCTTCAGTGTCTTCTGCTGCAATGATGTTTGCAGCGCGCTGCTCAGTCATCACTTCAACACCGTACTCTTTTACGTGCTCTTCAAGGCTTGCCACTAATTTAGGGCCAGTTGTCGCTTTTACTGAGATAAAGTTCTCAATCGCCATGGTGTCCATCACTTGGCCGCCGAATCGGTCAGCAACCACACCAGTACGAATGCCTTTACGTGCAGCATAAATTGCCGCTGAAGAACCTGCAGGGCCGCCGCCGACAACCAATACATCAAACGGTGCTTGTTGGTTTAGGTTTGCTGCTTTCTTTTCCGCTGCGCCTGAATCAACCTTGTTAAGGATTTCAGCCAGTGACATACGGCCTTGACCAAATAGCTCACCATTAACGAATACACTTGGTACTGCCATGATGTCGCGAGACTTCACTTCATCTTGGAATGCTGCGCCGTCGATCATCGTTGTCTTAACCAGAGGATTAATCGCCGACATCATATTGAAGGCTTGAACCACTTCTGGACAGTTTTGGCATGAGAGCGAGATAAAAATCTCTACATTAAGCTCTTGATCGAGTTCTTTAATTTGCTCGATTACGTCCGCTTCAAGCTTGATAGGGTGACCACCACTATGAAGCAGTGCTAGAACCAGTGACGTAAATTCGTGACCCATTGGCAAACCGGCAAAACCGATCGCGGTGCCTTTCTCTTGGTTCACGACCTGCATGATAGGGCTGCGAGTGCTTGCGCTGTCATCGCGAGTCACTTCAATTTTATCGGTTAAAGACGAGATGTCATTCGCCAGATCTTGAAGTTTGTTCGCGGTGTCGCTGCCATCCAGGCTAAGCACTAACTGAACATTGGTTTTTAGGTTTTCTAGGTATGCTTTTAGCTGCTGCTTCATTGCTTGATCTAACATAATCGTGCCTGCTCTTAAATTCTGTGTCTTGGTATTGACCAATACCTTCTTGCTGAAAAAGGAAAATAAAAAGGGGGCGCAAGTCGGCAAATATTGTGGTGTTGATGTTTTGAAAGGGTGGCGCGCGACTGCCCTTTAGGAGGGGGGCCGAAGCGCGCCTGTAGAACCGTTTAGCTATTCTTGTTAGCTAGGCTTAGATTAAATCTTGCCTACTAGGTCTAGAGATGGAGCTAGAGTCTCTTCGCCTTCTTTCCATTTAGCTGGGCAAACTTCACCTGGGTTAGCGGCTACGTATTGTGCTGCTTTAACCTTGCGTAGTAGGTCTTCTGCGTCACGGCCGATGCCTTCAGCTGTGATTTCCATTGCTTGGATAACGCCTTCAGGGTCGATTAGGAACGTTGCACGGTCTGCAAGGCCTTGACCTTCACGCATAACGTTGAAGTTATTTGTGATGTTGCCAGTTTGGTCGCCTACCATGAAGTATTCGATAGTGCCGATTTTGTCAGAAGTATCGTGCCATGCTTTGTGAGAGAAGTGAGTGTCAGTTGATACTGAGTAAACTTCTACGCCGCGAGATTGAAGCTCTGCGTATTTGTCTTGTAGGTCAACTAGCTCAGTTGGACATACAAACGTGAAGTCTGCTGGGTAGAAGAAGAATACAGCCCACTTGCCTTTAACGTCTTGCTCAGTGATTTCTACGAATTCGCCGTTTTTGAATGCTGTTGCGTTGAATGGTTTGATTTCTGTGTTGATCATGATTTGACTCTCTTTCTAATTTATAGTGTTTAACGCTATCCCGCGTCGATGTAGATATATTGCATTGCCACCGAAAATTAGTGAAATCGGACATTTCTATAGATTCAATAGGCAAATCCTATCTTTGATAGAAGAAGGCTATCGATAAAAGTTATCAACAAAAGCCATCAAAGCGGGCACTGCTCTATTTGGGTAGCTACGCTTTTTAGGTTGTTCTCTACATAAGGCTTATCTCTATTAGCGTGAGCATCTATTTATAGTGTGAGCATCTATGTATAGCGTGAACATCTATGTAGATACTGCTTCTTTAAGTGTTCTGAGATCTCATGGTTATCTATAAATAACAAAAAATTATCATTAATATAAATTATGATAATTTCAGTTAATCTTATTATCTCCATATACTCTCTCCATCGAAACGAAACACCGAAGCTACTCTTCGGAAAGCACAGAATTAAAAACGAATTTGGAGCAAGTTATGAAAATGAATCACGTAGGCATCATGGTGGGCGACATGGATAAAGCAGTCGAGTTTTACACTAAGGCTCTGGGTCTAAGAATCGTAATGAACAACACTAAGGTTATGGAAGAGCGTGAATCAGCAATCGGACGTATGTGTATCGCAGTATTTGGCGAAGGCTTCAAAGGCTTCAACATTGCACACCTAGTAACATCTGATGGTATCGGTGTTGAGCTGTTCGAAATGAAAGATCGTCAAGAGCGTCACGAAGTTGATTTCTCACGTCTAGGTATTTTCCACTTCTGTCTACAGCTTCCAAAAGAGCAGTTTCATTCAGCGATTAAACGTGTTGAAGAGTTTGGCGGTAAGGTCCGTATGGACATCATGCGTTACCACCCAGAAGACGAACTAAAACAAGCACAAATGGTTTACCTAGAAGACCCGTTTGGCAACCTGTTCGAATTCTACTCGCACACATACGAAGACACTTACGCGACTGACTACGAGTAATAGTGTTATCTACCTGTCATAAGGTAGAAAACCGAAACACCCCCTAAAGAGGATTGGTAGAGATACCAATCCTCTTTTTGTGTCTGCGATATTGAGTGGAAGGTTACGGATAAACCTGGTCAAAGGAGTGCTTTGTGCTCTTTGTTGCACTAAAACAAGCCGACAGTGTTGCTCTATAGTGCAGCACTGGCTAAAGATGAAACTTAACTGATTGATAAGTATGATGTTAAACCATTGGCATATATGTTGCTCTATTGTCTTTATGTAAATTGTATACAATAAAAAATACATAAAGGAAGTCACATGGAACAGAACAGTGAATTGATCTACGGATTAGACGATCGACCATCAGTCAGAGCTGCCAGTTACGCAGCGTTGCAGCATGTATTAGCCAGTTTCGTTGGTATTATCACGCCCACACTCATTATTGGCGGTGTGCTTGGGTTGGGTGAGCACATTCCTTATCTGATCAGCATGGCACTCATGGTGTCTGGGGTCGGTACCTTTATTCAAGCGAGAAAAATAGGGCCAGTTGGCGCAGGGATGATCTGTGTCCAAGGAACCAGCTTTGCGTTCTTGGGATCTGTATTAGGTGCGGGCTTCCTTGTTAAAGCGAATGGCGGTGGGCCGGATGAAATGCTCGCCACCATTTTTGGCGTTTGTTTCTTCGGTGCGTTTGTAGAAATTGTCCTATCGCGTTTTATCGAAAAGTTGAAAGTGGTGATCACCCCAGTTGTAACCGGAATCGTTATCACCACAATTGGCATCTCTTTGATTAAAGTTGGCGTCACAGATATTGCTGGTGGCGTTGGTGCCGAAGATTTTGGCTCTGGAAGCAATCTGATGTTGGGTGCCATCGTCCTCGGAACCATAGTCGTGCTTAACCTGAGTAACAATAATATGGTTAGGCTGTCGTCGATTTTAGTTGGGTTGGTAGTTGGCTGGGGCGTTGCCATTTTGATGGGTAAAGCGTCTATGGTTTCTTTTGCTTCTCAACCGCTATTGAGTATTCCTGTCCCATTTAAATATGGCTTCGCTTTTGATTGGCAAGCCTTCCTGCCTATCGCTTTTATCTACTTGATTACCGTTATTGAAACCACGGGTGACCTTACCGCCAACAGCATGTTTTCAGGGCAGCCGGTTAAAGGGCCTAAATACCTCAATCGACTCAAGGCTGGCGTGCTGGGTGACGGCGTGAACTCACTTATCGCCGCGGTATTCAATACTTTTCCGAACACGACTTTCAGCCAGAACAACGGTGTGATCCATTTTACGGGGATCGCGAGTCGCTACATCGGCTATTTTATTGCCGCGATTCTTTTTCTGTTAGGGCTATTTCCCATCTTAGGTGCGGTATTAATGACGATTCCAAAGCCAGTCTTGGGCGGGGCGACATTAGTGATGTTCGGCACGGTTGCTGCTGCGGGCATCAAAATCATCGCTAATGAGAAACTGGATCGCCGCAGAATCATGACGATAGCCATCTCACTAGGCTTAGGGCTTGGGGTGATGCTAGTGCCGGATTTATTGAAAGAAGCGCCCAAGCTAGTGCAAAGCATATTTGGCTCACCAGTCACGATGTCGGGTGTTGCTGCTCTTGTTATTACCGGGTTGATGTCTTTGGTGCCTGAAACTAAAGCTAAGCCTGTGGCAAGTTCGGTACAAACCAGTAAAGCGTAACTTATACAGCCGAGAAGAAGCGTAGGTGACTGATTACGGACAATTGCGCTTAAGGCAGAAAAACGAATTACCCCTAAAGAGGATTGGTAGAGATACCAATCCGCTTTTGTATTTGGATGTTTGGCTGAGTGACTTATCTACATGAAGCGATTAAGAAATATACAGATTTAAGACGTTGTTAAAGTTGACGTTTTGACGATAAAACCTTTCATGAATATGACGGAAGAAAGTGTCGTTCATGAAAACATTCCGTCATCATACCGAATGGTAGCCTTGGCTGAGCAGTGACTATACTCAGCATTATATTGCTAACCAACAACAACGAAAATAGAGAAACATGCAGAGATTAGCGCACACAAACCACATGAAAAAATTACATATTATCTTTACCGCTCTTATCCTTATGATATTAGCCGGATGCACCTCAACGTCGGCTGTCGGCAGTTCTAAAACAAAGGAATATGCCAAGTCACATGCTCTTGCTGGTAAAGCTTCTTGGTATGGCGATAAATTCCATGGAAAACTGACGGCAAGTGGTGAAACGTATAATAAAAACGCCTATACAGCCGCTCACAAAACCTTGCCATTTGGGACTATCGTGAGAGTGACCAATACAGCCAATAACAAGTCAGTCGATGTCAAAATTAACGATAGAGGCCCTTACGTAAAAGGCCGAGTGATTGACCTTTCCCACAAAGCATTTTCTCAAATTGGTGACGTTAAGAAAGGCGTAGTAAAAGTCAAAATTGAGATTATTGATGACAGCAACACCTTTCGATACAAACACTAGAATCCCCTCCTAACCTCCCCTTGGTTTACATCTCCGATCCCTTACCAGTAGTGGGAAAGGGGAGGAACAGAACCTCGATATCGGTGAATCAATAGCTCATTTATGCTTACTCAATAAGGCTGCTTTGTAGCCTTTTTTGTGCCTTTCGATAATCCATTTTTAATAAGATTATCTTATTTCTAATATGTGGTTTGATGATGTTATGTGGTCAATAAATCAGTGTCTTAGCTTTCTTGTTATTAGGGTTCATTGAAATTCATTGTGAAATAATGAAAAGCTGAACTAATCCAAAATTGGTTGTGGCGGGCGTGTAATAGAAAGGGGGAGGTACAATTGATGGGAGAAGAAGACTCTCGAAGTGAGGGAAATTACATTTCGTTACTCACTGAAGTAAATCTGAAATATTAGTGACACGGTTCTGAAATTTTTGGTGTTTAGCTTATGGGCTTCTATATCGCATTCAAATAAGGAAATACCCGTGAAGCTAACCCCTGTCGTTGCAGCCCTAATTATGTCTTTTAGCTCAGCAAGCTATGCTTTCAGTCTTCAACAATCTGCCAATGAAAACAGTGAAGATCTCGTATGGACAGGGCACCTAAGCCCAGACAGCGACACGGTAATGTCTGCGATGCTCGCGGCTCATATCTATGGCGGTACAGCGACAGTACCAGAGCCTATCAATCCAGAATCCACCTTCATCTTGAACTACTGTAATGCTGAATCACCACGCGTAGAGACAGATTACTCTTCATACCGAGTGGGGCTGGTGGACTTCAACCAAGTGACTCAATTAGCACCAACTATTGATCAAGCATCCATTATGGCAGTGGTCGATCATCATGCGATTGGTGGCTCTCCAATTAACACCCCGCAGATTGTCGAGATGGATATCCGAGGTTGGGGTTCAGCTGCAACTATACTGGCTGACAATGCTGAAAAGCTCGATGTGACATTACCTAAACACCTCGCTTGTGTTGGCTTGGGTGCGATTCTTTCTGACACAGTGGTATTCCAATCAACAACTACAACAGATCATGATCGTGAATACGCAGAGAAGCTGGCGAAGGTTGCAGGCATTTCAGATATCGAAGACTTCGGTCAACAGATGTTGGTTGCTAAGTCAGATCTTAGCCACCTTTCATCTGAAACCATTCTGACGCTGGATTACAAAAACTTTAAGTACGGTGGCAAACAGGTGGGTATCGGTGTTGCTGAAACACTAATGGCTCAACAACTGATTGACCGTAAAGACGATCTTCTAGCAGCAATGAAGACTTACAAAAAAGAGAACGGGCTAGACCATCTGTTCTTTTCAATCACAGATACCAAGAACAAAGAAGCTAACCTATTGTGGGTGGATGAAAGCGACTATCAAGTCATCAAGTCGGCTTTCAACGCTGAACCAACAAGCGACATGCTGACGTTAGAAGGCGTCACTTCGCGTAAGCGTCAGATTGGCCCTGCGGTTCAAAAGGCAATTGAGAGTTTGTAGAGAGTAAGAGCCGTTACTTTATAAATAAGTAGTGAAGGGATTGGTAGAGATACCAATCCCTTTTTGTTTTTGGGTGTGCTGAATTGGATTTGGACAAAAGCTTGTTAGCGATTCTTCTAAATTAAAAAACCATTAATAATTACAAGTATCTCAAACCACTAAACTTAGAGCACTATCTCGCCAGTGCGTAGCCGTTAAGTATTAGAATCATCATTCAAACTGTACAGGCGAAGATTCACCTTTACCATCAAACAAAACAACCACTTCAGTTGTACTCGATGGGTTCATCACTACCCATCCATTTGGATCCGCATCTTCACTTGGTGAACAATCCATCCGGTAAGAATAACAGCCAACAGTAAACATAACTTGGATACGCTCTTCATCAACGATGACCTGCATTGAAGCTCGAGTAGGCTGGTAGTCTTTATAATAATTCTGCAAAGTACGTATTTTCTTCTCAGCTAATTCAGCGTCAATCGGCGCATCAATACGGTAGTAGACCAGTTCATCATCATAACTCCAGCCTTTACTCCACACCCCTTTGATATGTGCGGGGACGCCCATTTTTCCGATGTCGGCACTCTTTCCAGGATAACCATTGACTGCCCCGTAACTAAAGCCGGTCCAACCGCCTCCTGTAGTTTGAATAGATACGTCACTCATAATATAGAAATCACTAAGGCTTCCTGCGTTACCAATGGTCGCTTTTATTAACGGCTGCTCTTCTTGACAGCCACTCAAGGCGACCATTGTAATGAGGATTGTCGCTATTACGTACTTAGGCATTGTCCCAAATTCTCCGCTCTGGTATTTTCTCTGTTTGTTTATCGGTTGTAATGCTGTTTACAAGCGTTTCCTTGACCGTCTTATATGGGAGGTTTATCACCGTATCATGGGATCGGTGGATATAGTTGTCAAAAATAAGCGTTGGTTGAAGCGTTGTCTTCCAGTCTTCACTGGTTAACTCCCCCAATGGCTTGGTTGATAATTTTGCCCACAAAGATTGGCAGAGCTCATCGTTCACGTAGTCAGGAGTTAGATTTTCAACATACGCACGATCGATCCATTTTACTCCTGCGTTTTGAGCTTGTTGCTTCATGCGCTCGAGGGCTAGCCCTGCTATCGCATTACTCACTGGTTTAAAGTGATAAAAATAGAGCGTGCTATCTTTCTCTTTTACCTCTCCGTAATGGCCAAACCTTTGTCGGCATACCTTTTTCCATTCGGCGTCTTTTACTTGGCGAGTGCGCTCTATCATCGCAGCCTTATCTAGACTTCCTCCTGGATATGCAAAATTAGCGTGCACGATATCAAGGGTTTCTGATTTTATTTCGTTACGGTTATAGGTACTCCTCACCGGAAAGCCCACATAGTCAGGGAGTCCCTTTTTCTCATATTGCTCAATCGAAGGGTAACCTCCACCCACATCGGTATGGCATCCAGGGAAGTGTTCTTGGTGAAAATTATCGGGTAACCAATTATCACGACTCAGTGACGTTAATGGGAAGTTTTTCCGATACTCATGTTCAGCAACCAACTGCAAGACCGTGTTGGCCATGGTCGGCTCTAGGCCCAAATGAAAATTACCTTCATCGTTATTGCCCGCTAAGTAAAACGACCCTACGGTATCAAATAACCCTAAGAACCTTACACTGACGCCTTTCGTATCATCGCGCTCATAACCACCTTCCTCTGAAAACTTTTTGTTGGTTTCATTACCCAATAGATGAGGGTAAACCTTAACATCCGCCTGCTTGCCCGCAACTGGTCGATGGTAATCCGGTAATCCTTGGTACAGTGCATTGACAAAGTGACGAGATAATGCCGCACCTCGGCTAAAACCGATAACATCAAAAACGATATGGGTGATGTCATTATAATAGTCGGATTGCTCCAATTCATCGATAGTGCGCTGCAACTGACTAAGCAAACTCTGCCATTTGTAAAACGCACCATTCTCACCATCGACATAGTTAAGCAAGACTTTGCCACTAATACCCGCGATAGCATCAGCAAGGTTTCCATCAAACGCCTGTTGTGCACTCACCCCAAACGCCTGCTCTGGTCCTGTTTCATCTTCTTCTGCATCGATGGTGGAGGGGCGCTGACTGTCATCTTCAATGTCGACGGTGCCCACACCAGATACATAGATTGCTGTTGATTCCCCTTGAATTTGCGGATAAGCCGCAAACAAACGCGCCACATTACTGCGAGACTTATTGCCACGTTGCTCTTTGTAAGCGTCATTCTTATCGTTAGCCCCCGTCCCATCAAAAAACACGCCGATACGAAAGAGTTTTTCAGGGCGAAGATTGACGACCGGAATACCTTTGGAAACGAGACTGGGGCTATTGATGGCGACAATCTCTGTCCCATGCAGTAAACGGCCAGGATGTGGGTAATGGCAATCCAGTGGGGCATGATATCGTTCGTTCGGGGTTTCCTTACCTTGTCCTGTATCCACAAGTTCTGAAATATTCAACGCAAGTCCTTGCTCATTGAGCCACGCTGGGTTCACCGTAGAAAATTCATCTTGTGTCAACTTACGAGGTAGATAGAGTAAGTGCTGGTTGTCCAATACCTGATTATCGATACGCCATTGAATCGGTATCGCACTTTGCCAAGCGGTAGGACGAAGCTCATCGCTAAGAGTGAGTTCATCCGAATAGGTCAGGCAGAACCGACAATTACCATTACTGATGATTTTGTACTCTTGAACGAGCTTGCCTTCATTAAAGTGGTAATAATACCCTTGAGTGGCAAGCCCTAGTCGTTCACCAAATTGTACAGTAGGCATCACTGCGAGGAAGGCTTCACTGAGTGCGTTCGTCCCTTTAGGCTTGGCTAAGACGTCAGGGATTGATAGGGGTACTGAAGAGCCTCTCGATGAGAATGCAAGCGTCCTTGGCGCATCCTCTTTTATGTTGGCCACCAATTGCGTGCTGTGCTCGTTTTCTTGTTCACTCCAACGAGAATGCATCGGTGACGTACTCGTTTTAGCTAACGCCACATCCCATCCAACATGTGAACTAAAAGACGACTGAGAGCACGAGAGCTCAAAAGTGTATTCAAGATCCTGTCTTTGGTCTTCTTCTGTATTACTGACGGTGGTTTGGGTGCTTACGAGTTTAGGCTCTTGTTGTACCGGTGGGTAGTACGCACTTTTATAAGAAGAGGCAGGCACGGAGGATGCCGCGTTGACTGCCACCCACCTTTCTGATTTTAATTGAGATTTTAATGCGTTGAGGTAAGCATTCGGGCTTTTTTCCACAAAAGGAGCAAGTATTCGTTGCAACTCATCAGGTAGCGCATCATGAAATTTAGATATTGAACCGCTGTCAATCAAGTAGCTTGTTAGCTCATCGGCAGCGATAGACTGACCACCTTGCTTTTGATGAAACTCTACTACTTTTATATCCGATATACTCATGGCTCTTATTCCTATACAAGTCCGACTAATTACTGGCGAATAAATAATCGTATCTTACTGAATAATATGGTGAGTGTGTGCCGTTCTTCCCTGTCATTATGACTGAATTACCAGATAGTCAGTATCAACTAATAAACCTGTTAGAGGAAATCCGTTAAATAATGTGCTAATTGGGTGATTGGTTATTTGCAGAAAGAAGGAATGGGGCAAAACCTTCCTAGAGTTATCACGTAAAATAGCAAAGTGAGAATAACGTTTGCTGTCGGAAAGCCGCTTAATAAAGCTTTCAAACCTTCTGGTCTACCTGTCAATTTCACCGTGAAATCCGACATCAAAAAGTAGGTTAACTGTATGTTTTATAATGATTAATTTTGGTTGCAAAAATTACCATTTTTTTAGAAAAAGCATTCCGAACTGAAGGGGCTCAATATCTGACACTATTGACCGCAGGTAGCGCATAATAGAGCTACTTTTTGTGGTTATGGTCGTGTCTGTGCTTTAGCTAAGCTAGCTCCCTTTAGATTTGACACGTAAGATTTAGGGGAAAGATAAGTTCATTTCGCAGGTTGCGATTCGCACACTGCGAAATGAGCGTCTAACTCGAAAAAGTGCAGGTATGAGTTGTTTCTCTACTCGAGAAAAAATTGCAATAGTTCAACGACCGAGGAAACACCTCTACAGTTGATTAATAAGTAATGTACATGCTTTGCACATTAGCTAGCTCTGTTGCTGAAATTATGTTTTCTGAAACGTTTTGGGCTAAATGTTGCTCAGTTGTGGGCTAGCTAACTCAAAATGGGAAGTGCTCTTCTTCATACGCTTCAACCCAAGTCACCAACTTTTCAAGTTCGTCACCTTCGGGTGTGCCTGGTTCAGCCACATCAAACAGGGATTCAATTCTCTTCATAACGGCTTTATATTCGCTTTCTGAGAATTCTAGCCCTAGTTCATCCCATGATACCGTTGCAAGCTCATCTGCATGGGCAGTATCGAGTGTGATACCATCAAGTAGTTCTTTTTCTGACAACCTTTTCTTGCTCATAAGTCGTTTCTCGATTAAAAAATGACATTAGATAGTTTATAGCAAAATGGGCTACTAGCCGTAATGTAGAACCTTGTTCGAAACACGCAATAGGGCATTTTCGTGTTTCATGCCCCGTCGGCACACCTTTGGACAAAAATGTGCCGAGCATTTGCTAAATTAGCAAGGGATTGATAATTAAAGGCATGAAAAGTCGCTTAGCTTTAGTATAGATGGTGCAACTTTAACGCTGACGGGTTTTGTTTAAATATCATCGAATATACCTCTACGGATCAGTACAGTACGAAATGAGCTAAATCAAGGAATGACAGGAACGCTGGCTCCTATCAATTACTTTAGGCCGCATAAATAATACTCTACTCCATACAACGCACAATGAGCTTCTCTATATCGTAATAGCAGAAGAAGTTATCGATTAGTATATATTGATACCGACGCGGTTTGTAGACATCAATACCCAAAAATGACTTTTGAATCTGGCTGACAATAGGAGACGTGGATGCTGTGAAGACAACTTTTTTATTAATATGGTCGGTATCTTCAACTTGATTTGTTTTTGATACGATAAGTCCATTTTTCAAGTACATTTCACCATCGATAGAAAACGTACTGTATTGATTTTCTTTATCGACATCCGTTATGGTAATAATAGAAGTGTATTTCATTTCTTTCGCAAGAAAATCAGCATTGGTATTCAGTTCAATTCGATCTTCTCCTTTAGTGATAATCACCTCACTTCTTTTGAAGTAACCGTCAATAGGCGAAGCTTTTTTGTCTAAAGGGAATAAGGTATAGGTGATAGTAGCTATAAAAAAAATCACGTTTAGCCATTTTAAATAATTCATAATTTACACCCCTTCTCATTCAACTCGCTAACAATCTTCTCAATATCGTCACCTGAGAAAGAAACCAATTGATCATTTACCAAACAATCTATTACTACCCGATCTCCTGACGAGTTGATAAACAAAATATTCTTATTTTCATGTTTCGCTAACTTGAGGTCTTCTTCTATATCTTGAAATCTAAGAAGCATTGATTCTTGACTACTCTTCACACTTTCCAGCTGAGCCAATACTTGGCTATCACCAGTAAAAACCGCAATATAATCATCGTTATTTATTACATTTACCTTGGGAGGTTCTAATCTGGTATGATTGAAGAAGAGTACGATTAGAAGAAGAGCAATGTTTACAAAAAGAAGTGGGTATAATGCAATTTTAGATACAAACAATTTGGTTCTATTAATCTTGGACTCACTGAAAGCATCCAGTAACTCTGGTGAACTATCTTTCGTGATCGTGTCAGTAGACTTTTCTTGATTAGTGTTAATGTCAATAAATTTAATTTTATCAACTTGAACAACATAGCCTTTGTTTTTCTCATTGGATATAACGTCGATTTTGGTATGGTTCTTAAATATTTTTCTTAGATTAGCGATAGAAACCGGAACTGAGTTTTTTGAGACCAGCTTCCCCGGCCATCCAATTGACGCCAACTCATCTCTAGAGAAGAACTTGCCTTTATTGTTCAAAAAATGGCTTAATATGACCGACTCAGCATAAGAACACTTATACCGGGTCTCATCAACGGTAATAAAGTAGCTTCCTCCTTCTTCACCACAACTGACTTTGATATCGTTAACTTCCATTTCTCTCTCTTCTTTCTTCCATTTGATATAGTGATTTAGCTGAAACTCGAATAGCCTCTACAGACCTATACCATAGCCTATCATTAAGCACTAACTAAATTAGATCAATCGATAACATCGAGTCGTTCCAGCTTTGCAACGCCATCAAGAGTCAAGAGAAGATACGCTTGACCATGAGGGCTGCCGTAATAGCAAGATTATTTAAATGTTGTGTTCTACCACGTTTGGCTTGCTTCCACTGAGGCACCACATCTTCATCAATCAAAAGTGTGTGTGAACCACAATCGCATTGTACAGGCTCCAGTAGTGTTTTTGTCGCAAGATTTCAACAACAACGTACTCCATTTATCAATAAAAACGACTTAACTTAACTATCTGTTTTTATTTGGTTTTAATATTATTAATTTTAATAAAGATACATTATCGAGATACCTATTTAGCATTCACTCCATTGAAGGTGATCAATCAGCTTGTTTAAAAATGATTTTTGATTGTGGCTGGGGAGAACCTGCTAAAAATAATTATGAGTTATTAAAGGTAATGATAATGAAAAAACATTTAGTGATTGGTGCTGCTCTCAGCGCAATGAGCCTTGGTGGAGCTTACGCAGGTGAACTTAGCATCGGACTGGCTGGAGAAGGCTTCTCTTATGATCAGCCTAATGCTGGATATGTTAGTGTTTCTACATCTGGCGTTGTAGTTCATGGTGATGCAAGCCTAGGTGACACAAACTTCGTAATCGGCGTAGAGACTTTCATCTCAATGCAAGGTGATGTCGAATCTGATCAATGGGATGATACTGGTGACGGTGACCTTCGTACGTTCAAAGCTACTATAGGTTATGATTTTAAGTTCTTCCAAGACACGTTCAAAGTCACCCCTGTGATCGGTTACCAACTCGGAAACGGGAAGTTGGATTACGACAGTTATGAGCTCGACGGTTTCGTAGCAGGTATGCGTGCTGATTATGCTATCGACGAACGTTTATCTGTCAACGCTGGCTTTTTGGTTGGCAAGAGCACCATTGACTTTGATGATGCAGACTCATTCGATGCAACATCAGGTAGCTTGTCATTTGGACTTGGCTACAACTTCTAACACCATACTAAATGTCGTTCTACTGTGTGTCATTTAAGAATACTGTTAACTAAACTCCAATAGGAAATTAATAATGAACAAAAGCCTGTTTACAATTATGCTTTCAATCTTATTTGTTAGTCTTACAGGGTGCTCCGCGCTAAAAGAAAAAGCCGCTAATGCTAGCACGGAGCGTGCCGCTAAGTTCTCGAATGAGGAACTGTGTGAACACTTTAAGGAAGACACCAATATTTACTATATGGAAGCAAACAAAGTCGAAGTAAAGAAAAGAGACCTAACCTGTAATTAATCGATAATCTTGCAGCCCTCAGAGTAGGTATCTCTTTTACGACATGAACAGGATTGATAATAACAAGATCAACCGGAAAAAAAAGCTAAAAACGTACTCATGAACCATTATGAAAATTAGTTAAGTTAACGCCCAGTTTAGTCGCGATTAAATCATTACTCTAGACTGGAAGAGGTATTTTTATCAGGAAAATATCACAAGCATTTATTATTTAATTTTCAAATAGTTTGACACTATCAAGTTATTCTTCTAAAGGTTATTAAGACTTGGTAAACATTGACTTAAATCCGGCATATTAATCTTATTTTAATAGGTTATTTTCTTAAGTCTAACTAATTGACAAAGGTATAAATAATATGAAAAAATTAATTCTCGCAGCGGCAGTTTCAGGTGTATTGGTAGGTTGCGGTTCAGATGATGTAGAGAAAGCTCTTTCCACAGAATTATCTAGTTTCGAAGCTAGAAATGCCGCAGAGGACATTTTAGAGGCAACCAGTTTACTGGTTAAAGATATTTTAGCTAAATGTAACATTACAGCAAGTACAGACACATGTAGTCAAAGCTATGATCCTGATGCACTCGATGACTTTGATGGTAATGAAGCAGGCTTAGAAATCACGACTAGCAACAGTGTCATAATGTTAACCTCAAATGATTCAGGTAAGTATTTTGAATATTCGCCATTTTTAGAAAAGTTGCGTATTTCATATTCAAGTGAGGGTGACTTAGATCACTACCTTAAAATAGATATTAGTAATTATCCTTCGATTAAAGTGGACTTCGACGCTCACAATATTAATGATGATGGCAATTTTGGCTCTTCAGCAGAAACGTTAGATTATGACTTTAATGGTACAAATCAACTTAGTGGGAAAATCAGCGTGTCTAAAGATGACTTTACTTGCTCGGATAACGACTGTTAGGTAATTTTTGCACGGGAGGTTACGATTAACCTCCCTAAAACTTATTTATATCCCTACCCACACTCTCTCTACAATCCGAAGTAGATAACACCATGACTAAGTAATTCTAATGAGTTGTAAAGCATCTGGTAAATATTGTTTACTCATTATCAACCCATTTTGGGGCAAATCCGTGTTAGTCCTACTAAAAATCCCCTCCTAGCCTCCCCTTAATCAGTATCTACAATCCATTGTGGTTCGTAGAAAGGGGAGGAACTGAATACAGATCGTTACATGTGCAGTTACACATTCAGCGCTAAAGAAGGTTCTCCCCCTCGGTCGTCAATCTAGAGGGGGGATAAACTTAATTGGAGGGGGAGTTAGAGGGGGTGGGTGTTCGAAATCAGCCCGAACGCACAGGATATCAATGCTCTCAATTCAGAAAAACATTACGCTTCACCCAAAAGATTGGAATGCCTAAGCGTTCCAATTTTAATATCTGATTTACCTACGCCGCCTAGTGCACCGAATCATAAATCAATGTGCTTCTTCAGCTCTTAACCAAAACTCGGACAGGTCTTCAAAAAGGTCATCGTTATCTAAGATGCTCAAATGGGTTTCGTTGTAGCCGAGGATTTGTGACGCGTGGAGTTGGGCTGGGCGCGACAATTGGCTTGATAAATTGATCACACCATCGTTGCTGTTGGTATTAAATAGGTCGCCCGAGTTATAACCAAAGGCTAAAAAGTGGGGAATGTGAATCTTACTGCTGTCAATTAATAAGTCAGCGATAAATTTCCCGTCTGGATTTAAATCAACCCATGCCGGCATTACTACGGGAGAGTACTCGACCCCTTGTTTAGCAGACTCGACACCACCAAACGGCGAAGATATGGTGGCTACGCTGCTTACAAAATCGCATAGCTGCCCAATACGGCACTGGCGAAGACTGTTGGTGGCGACAAGCCCGCCCATACTATGTGCCACAACATGTAATTGTTGGATTTTGTATTCCGTTAACACCGTGTGCATGAGGTTATTCAGGCCTTTGGAGTTCAAAGCCGAGACAAGCCTGAAGGATAGTTAAAGACCCAGATCTGATATTTAGATTGGTCGACTTTTTCAATCAGTGGGGCAAAATCTAACGCAGTGGCGTTGATGCCATGCACAAACAAGATCGGGATTTTGTTTGGGTCGAACTCTGACAGAAAGTAGAGCCCAGCGTTATCTTCGAGCAAAAAGGTCAGCGGCTGCTACATGCCGAGTTTGCCATTTTTTCTGTCAAAAGGTGGAGCTTCCAAGCTCACGACTGTGCCTATGTCGATCAAATCCAATTCGATTTTTAACAGTGAAGATAGTGAACGATCAACAAACGCTCTTGGGGCTTCACTCTCATTAACCGTTAGTGAGACTTCTATTGTTGATCTGTCTTGGTGATCACGTAGGTTGATTACACTGAAAGCTTCATCGGCTTGTAGGGTAAGGTCTTGATTCTTATCTTCAAAGATAAGTAGGTAGTGGATGTTATTCGATACATGTAAGTGAATACTGTCACTGTCTATGATGCCATCGTAGCCATCAACCTCGCCTTTGTTAATGTCTTTGATTTGTTCAATCACCACGGCAGAACCGGAGGCATGTTGATTCAAGGTAACCATGTATTGATTGGTTATGGAGTCGATGGCTTGTATCTCATTAGATAGATTTCTAAAGTTACCGCACCCTGACAGCAGTGAACTGAGTAATAGCACTGTGCTGATTAAGCGTGCAGTAAGTAATAGCTTCATTCTAATTTCATCCTTATCCCACCCCGATTTATCCATAAATCAATAACCTGAGTTTAATAGTAGCAATAAAACAGCGCTTAATAAAAAGGCAAGCAAACGACTATAAAGTTCGCTTGCTTGCCTGAGAGGTTTCATTACTTAGTGAGTATATTGAACACTAAAGCGTGTTTTTATATACCTTGCCGTCTTTCATGATCAGTTTTTGTGTCTCTGTGTTTGCCACACAAGCAACACTTTCCAGTGGGTTGCCATCGATGATCAATAAGTCGGCATACACGCCTTCAACGATCTGACCTAACTTGCCTTCTTGGTATGGGTGTTGGTAGGTCGACATTTCGAACAAGCGACCACAGTTTTATGTCGCCATGCGAAGCGCGGTGATGGTATCGAATACTTGCTCAATCGCACCAAGTTCATTCAATTGTGTCGCATGAACGTTGGTTTCACCCACACAGTCGGTACCAAAGGCGATGTTTTGGATATCGTATTTCTTAATCAGTTCTGCCGACTTGAACATGGCTTTACCTACGCGTTCTGTTTTGCGGTATGTCTCTTCGTTTGGTAGTGGGATCTTACGCTCTGCAATCAATGAAGAGGTAAAGTAAGAAGGAATCACCCAAATGCCTTTCTCTTTAATGATCTCGGCAATGTCGTCGTCCATGATGGTCGCGTGTTCGAAAGACATCACGCCCGCTTCAGCTGCTCGGCGCATCGCATCAGAGGTGTGGATGTGCGCAGCGACATAAGTGCCGTAATCTGAAGCGGCATCAACCGCAGCTTTCATCTCTTCAGATGTGAACTGCAATGTGTCTAGCGGATCAAACGTTGAAGATGCGCCACCACCCGCCATGATCTTGATTTGGGATGCGCCCATAAATAGCTGTTCGCGAACCGCTTTTAAGACTTCTGAACGACCATCTGCCACTTTCATTGCGCCAAGCTTCCTCATAGGTGAGTCTTCATGGCCGTTTGCTAAACGCTCTTGTGCTTGGTTTTGACGGTAATCGGAGTGACCACAGGTTTGTGAGATAGCTGCCATTGAAGGCAGAATACGTGGGCCAGTGGCATAGCCGTTGTCGATACTGGTTTTTAAGGCCAAGCGTGTTACCTGCTACATCACGAATGGTGGTAAAGCCACGCATTAACATCTCTTCAGAAATCTTTGCTGAGCGAATCGCCACTTCTTCACGCGTCATGGTATCAATCACATTGAATGGTGCAGATAAAGTGATATGAACGTGCGCATCAATCAGGCCTGACATGACCGTGCCACCTTGAGCATCAATCGTTTCATCGGCAATCGTTGGGTCAATCTCTCCAATCTGAGTGATCAAGTTATCTTCGATGAGGATTGATACGTTCTCGATTAAGTTGTTATCAACACCGTTAAATACGTTCGCGTTAGTGATTAGTTTTTTCATAATCTGCACCTTTTGGAAATGAGTGTGTGTCGCTGATGGAGTCATCTTATGGGGCGCAGCATTTGAAGAATGGCCATTTGGTGACAGTGATGAATTGGGCGTGTTTTTGCTATTGCTATAAGAGAGGCAAAGGGGATTTTTGTCGAATCATTAATTTGAGGAATGAATGTTGGCGATGTCATGAAATGGTAAGTTTTGCTTCGATTCGAACGCTAAGATGTATTTCAAATCAAGGCGACTTATCAAATTAGATTAGAGAGAGACAGAATGACTAAATCAGACAAAGTTTACGGGTTCAACACACCACAACGTCTATTCGTAGGTTACACGTTAGCCGTGCTGGTGGACTTAGTAGTGCTTAACTTCTTCGATGAGTACTGGGACTTCGTCAACATTGAGTCTTTCACTATATCTTTGATTGCGGCGTTGTTGTTGCAGCTATTATTGAAGCTCTCTATTGGTTTAGAGCACAAGATTGCTGAACACTTCAAAAGCAAGCCGGGCACTGCACCTAAGGTGTACCGAGCAATCACCACTTACATTATCTTGGTGGGTTCTAAGTTTGTGATGCTAGAAGCAATTAACCTCTTGTTCGGAGATAAGGTGAGTTTTACAGGACCTTGGGGCGGCGTGGTTGCTTTCTTCGCTGTGGTATTTACGATTCTGGCTGCTGAAGTGATTGTATCGAAGATCTACTTTGCTCTGGATGACAAACAAGATTCACATGTGAAAGCGCTTAAAGAGACCAACGCGTAACAGAACTAAAATACAGATGTGAATAACAGACGAGCCAGTTGAATAAGCTGGCTCGTTTTCGTTTGAGTTGCGATAACCAATTCGATACGCGAATTGGCTTTATTTTTCGTAAACCACATCCCCGCGTAACACCGTCATCAACACTTGAGTCTTAGCGATTTGTCTTGCTGATACTGTGGTGATGTCGCGGTCGAGAATGGCGAAGTCAGCGGATTTGCCTACCTCAATAGAACCTGTTACATCTTCAATTCCAAGACTTTTGGCGGCATTGAGCGTGTAAGCGTCGATGGCTGTGTAGATATCGGTTAGGCCGGTTTGGCCCATGATTAAGCTGTTCGCGATGCCGACTAAAGGGTTGATGTCGTGTACGTTCCAGTCACTGCTTAAGGTGATATTCGCGTCGGTCTTGAGTATTGCATCGAGGTTCATCATGGCTTTAGCACGGCGAGCACCTAGGAAAGCTTCAGCCCATTGGTGTTGATGCCTTGCAACGTAATCAGAGCCAACTTGGAAATCTGCAGTTACATCTAACTGGCGAAAGCGTGGCACATCTTCATCATTGATTAATTCGACATGGGTTAGGGTGTAGGGTTTGGTTGAACCTTGTTTGCGAATACTTTCTATCGCATCAAGAGATTCACGAACCGCTCCATCACCAATCGCATGAATGTGGGCGCTAAAGCCGATTTTCTCGAGCGCAGTTAACCATTCTTTCATTTGTTCTGGCGGAATATAGTTCAAGCCATTAGGAGACTGGGGTAGATAAGTATCTAAGTAGGGCGCGAGTGTTTTGGCGGTGCCATTGATAAAGATGCCATCACTGTACATTTTCACCTGATCGACAAGTAACAGATGGCTTTTATCGTCGGAATGCATTTTCTCAAAGACTTCTAATTGAGAAGACATCACCATCGATGGGTACACCCAAGGGCGTAGCGATACTCGCGCCGTTAAGTCTTGATTTTGCTCGGCCTCTAGCCAAACGTCATACCAACCTCGTTTCCAATACATGCGACCGTCGCCAATGGTGGTGATGCCGTGGGTTGCCGCTTCCTCAAGCCCGAACATTAAGCCTTGGTAGCTTTGCTCAAACAGTTCACTTTGGCTATTCCAAGCCATCTCCATCACTTGATCGCCAGCATTGTCTAGCAAGATGCCATTGAGCTTGCTGCTGTCTTGGTCTTTTAAATAAACACCGCCTTGTGGGTCTGGAGATTGTTGGCTGATTCGAGCGATTTTTAGTGCTTTTGAGTTGACCCACATCGAGTGTGAAGTCTGCTCCATAAGCACCACGGGGCGATTAGGGAAGACACTGTCGATGATCTCTAGTGGCGTGTAGTCAGAGTCGCTATCGAGCGTCGCTTCCAAAGAAAAACCATAGCCCATAAGCCAACCTCTGCCATCGGTATCAGCATTGATCTTACACGCTTCTAAGTAGGGGATTTGCTCTTCTAACGTTGCTTCAGAGTCGAGTTCACAATTGCCACCCAGCTCTGAGGCGGCTTCAAACACATGGTTATGGTTATCAATAAATCCCGGAAGGACAAAGGCATTGTCTAAATCAATGACATCAGTGCTTTGCCCTTGAAAAGTTTGCGCCTGTGATTGGTTACCAATGAAGATGATCTTGCCTTTGTGGGTAACGATCGAGTCCGACTCACGATGCCCGTATATATCAGCATTGATAAAGATCTGGTCAGCACTTTGGTTATGAACAGATGTTTGCGCTTGAACTGGTGTTTGTGTTTGAACAATAGTGTTGGCTTGTGCAAGCACCGGCGCTACGGCCGATAAGCTTGTGAGTAATGCTATCCATGCAGTATGTGGCAGAGTGAGCTTGTTATTCATTATTATGTCTTCCATGTTCCACGGTTTAGTAAGTATAGAAAGCGAGTGGCGAGAATCATATCGTGAATTTTTAATAATAAAGTGTCCTTGGTTGCTCTCTTGTTTGAATGTAATTCCAGTGCCTTTTGAGGTGGTTGTGGGAATACAGCTCGTCAATAAAGGATTGCGAATCCATTCGCAGACTAAACAATTCACATAAGGTTCTGAATAAATTACAGTTAAGTGAGCTATAAAAATGGATTTAACGTATTACCAAGGATGTAAGTTTATGTTTTCAAGAGACTTACTCGCATTACTAATAAAAACAAGTCGAGGTTAGGATGAAAAAAATATTATTGCTGCTTAGCGTGATCTTATTGGGTGGTTGTGTTGGCATGCCCGAAACGGTAAAGCCTGTTCAACAGTTTGAGTTGGAACGATACCTAGGGAAATGGTACGAAGTGGCTCGTTTGGATCACTCGTTTGAGCGTGGCTTAGACAACATCAGCGCTGAATACAGCCTTCGTGATGATGGCGGCGTGAAGGTGATTAACCGTGGTTATTCGGCGGAAGAAGGTGAGTGGAACGAAGCGGAAGGAAAAGCGTACTTCGTTGAGGGCTCTGAACAAGGCTATTTGAAAGTGTCTTTCTTTGGCCCTTTCTACGGCGCTTATGTCGTGTTTGAATTAGACAAAGAGGGCTACCAATACGCGTTTGTTTCTGGGCCCGACACTGATTACTTATGGCTACTCGCAAGAACGCCTGAAGTCGCACCAGAAGTGATGGAGAAGTTTAAAGCCATGTCGAAAGAGCGTGGCTTCAATACCGATGAGCTGATCGTTGTGGAACATACCCAATAAACCGATCGCTGTTATTGCTGAGAGTGACTGATGATTGATAAGGCACAGAGGATGAATTTCTCTGTGCCTTTTTTATTCAAAGATAGAGCTACAATTAACGAGGCTGGTTGCCGTTCAAGAATAGCGCGACACATTCGCGAGTGTAGTGAAGTCTTTCTTCTTCAGATTCTCCGCTGTCGTGTCCGAAGAATCCCCAATACGCCGATTTGCCGTGAAACATCAGCAACAGTTGGCGTGCTGCAATGACTGGCGAGCTTGATGTCGACAGTGTGAGATCACCAGAGTCTATTTTCGACTGCAAATAATCAGCAAGTAATTTGGTGGTTTTCTGAGGCCCAGTTTCTAAATAGATAGAGGCGATCTCTGGGTGCGTGTTGGATTGGCTCACAGCATTTTGAAAGGTCTGTCTGGACTGCTCATCAAGTAACAAATCCTGAAATTTCACACCAAATTTCACCAACTCATCACCCACCTCTGCATCCATATCAAAGGCAGAAGGACTGAGTTCTCGCTCCGCACACTTGGTTTGCATGCAGGTTTTGAAAAGTTCGTCTTTGTTTTTAAAGTGAGAGTAGACCGTTTGCTTAGAAACGTTCGCTGCTTTAGCTATCTGATCCATATTGATCTTGAAGCCATGTTCAGAGAAAAGTTGGCTGGCTGCGGTTAAGATCTGCGATCTCTTCTGTTCACTCTTGATGATTTTAGTCACGTGCTTGCTTCTCGTTACTTGGTGTTGGGTCGTTACCTAGCTTGTCTCTTTGCTTAGTGCCTATTGATACTCCGCTATAGGTGTCTCATTTGGCGCTAAGCATTATGCTTTTTGTGATGGTTTTATCAAACACTAACCATGAAACTTATTTTTAACATAATCAAACTAGACAGTCTAGTTTGGTTTGGTTAGTCTAAAAAAAGAACATAATTGAGTACCGCATAGGAACAGGAAGTATGTATAAATTGATGAAGGGAAGCGCAGTAGCAGTGGCGTTGTCGACTCTTCTTGTCGGGTGTGGTGAAAATACACAAGCCGAGACAGCATCCGATGCAGATAATGCTGCAGTGGAATCGAATAGTGCAGCGTCGACAGTCTTAACAGTAGAAACTGTCGCTTTGGAACGCTCTCCATCGTATGCGGTACAGCGTGAATATGTCGGTGTGGTAAAGGCCGGGCAGCAGGCGAATTTGGGTTTTGAATTGGCGGGTAAGGTCAATGAGATTCTGGTGGATGTCGGTGACACAGTCACAACGGGTCAGCCATTGATCCGATTGGATACTCAACTTTTGGAAACCGAGTCTAGCCAACTGAAAGCGCAGGCTGAAGAAGTCAAAGCTCAATTGAGTTTGGTGGCAGCGAACCTTAAACGTCAACGTTCATTGAAAGCGAAAGGCTTCAGTGCCGAAGCGGAGATTGATTCTCTCACCAGTGAGCAACGCGTATTGCAGGCGAACTTGTTGCGCATCGATGCATCGGTAAAAGGCAATGAACTGAAATTGGTGAAGTCGACAGTGCTTGCGCCTTATTCTGGAACCATCGCGACGCGCTTTGTTTCGCTCGGAGATGTGGTGAATGTGGGTAATCCAACTCTTACACTGCTCGCTTCTGAGGGCAAAGAGGCCTTCATCGGTATTCCTGCTCACCAAATGCAAAAAGTCACCTCACTTTCTTCGCCTAACATCCGAGTTGGGAGAACAGATTATGCCGTGGAGCTATTGAATCCCGGCGCAATGGTCGACACCCAATCTCGCAGTGTTGGTTTGCGTTACCTATTCCCTGAACAATCATCGGTATTGGAAGGGCAACTTGCCTACCTTAAATTTGATGAGCAGATTGATGACTCAGGTTACTGGGTGCCATTAACGGGTTTGATTGATGGATTGCGCGGTGTGTGGAACATCTTTGTGATTGGTGAAGACAATAAGGTTGAACGTAGAAGTGTTCAGGTGTTGTTTGCCAACAATCAACAAGCGTATGTGAGTGGGGCGATTGAAGACGGTGAACAGGTCATCGCCAGTGGTTTACATCGCTTAGTTCCGGGCCAAATCGTGAAACCAGTCAGTGCGGCTGAGTAGGTAATAGTATGAAAATAATAGAGACTATTTCCAACACTCGACTGCTTATCTTGATGACCGCGCTGCTGATGGTGAGTGGTATTTCGGCGTTCATGACGTTGCCACGTGCAGAAGACCCAGTAATCATCAACCGTTACGCGAACATCACAACCAGCTTCCCCGGCGCCAGTGCCGAGCGTGTTGAAACCTTGGTTACTGAGGTAATCGAGAACAAGCTGCGTGAGCTGAGTGAAGTTAAATTGGTGAGTTCAACCTCTAGGCCGAGCGTATCGATTGTCACGCTAGAATTGAATGACACCATCACCGAGCCAGAACCCGTCTGGTCCCAAGCTCGCGACAAGTTATCTGATATCGAATCCATTTTGCCTGCGGGTGCTCAATCGCCTGATCTCGATAGCGACCATACCTATGCTTTCACGACCATCGCATCTCTAACTTGGTCTGGTGCAGGCGAGCCTGATAGGTTAACGCTGGGCCGTTATGCCAAAGAGCTCGCCAAGCGACTAAGAACTTTGTCGGGTACTGAATTCGTTGATGAATACGGGATGCCGCAAGAAGAGATTCAAATCAGTTTACGTACGGCCGATGCCGCTGCTCTAGGGCGTTCAAGCGCCAATATCGCTGAATCGCTCGAAGGGGCAGACGCCAAGAACTCGGCGGGTGAACTGGTCAGTACTTATTCTCGCTTTGGCTTAGAAATTAAATCTGAACTGGATTCCATAGAACGCATTAAGCAAGTGCCAATAGCCACTGATAGCAAAGGTCACATCATCCGTATGGAAGACATTGCTTCGGTGAAACGTGGTGAGAAAACCCCACAAGACCAGATTGCTATTGTTGATGGTGAGCCGGGTGTGATTGTCGCGGCAAGAATGCACCCTGATCTGCGAGTTGATAACTGGACGTCGCGAGCTAATGCTCTGATTGGTAAATTTGAGCAAGAGTTACCAAGTAACGTTAAGGTGACCGTGCTCTTTAATCAGCAAGGTTATACCGAAACTCGCTTAGACGATTTAGGCAAAAGCTTGATGATCGGTTTCGGTCTGATCTTGATTGTTCTGTTTGTCACTTTAGGCGTGCGTGCCGCGATCTTAGTCGCCATTTCTCTGCCGTTAACCTCATTATTGACCTTGTCGATCATGAAAATGACCGGTGTGCCGATTAACCAAATGTCGGTGACAGGCCTAATTGTGGCGCTCGGGATCATGGTGGATAACGCGGTGGTGATGGTCGATACCATTCAAGCTTATCGCTTGAAAGGGCAACAGCGCTCTGAAGCGACCATGAATGCATTGAAGCATTTATGGGTGCCGTTATTAGGCTCAACCTTAACTACCGTGTTGGCGTTTGCCCCGATTATCTTGATGCCGGGTGCATCGGGTGAATTTGTCGGTGGTATTGCGATTACCGTTTCTTTCTCATTGATCGGCTCTTACATCATCTCGCACACCTTAATCGCAGGCTTAGCGACCAAGCTATTGCCGAAACAACTCAGTGATGTCGATAAGAAAGGGCAGCACCATTGGTACATGACGGGTTTGAGAATCCCGGCTTTGACGCGCTGGTTCTCATCTTCTGTCCGCTTTGGTGTCACGCATCCAATCATCACGATTGCTTTGGTGTTGTTGGTTCCGTTTACCGGTTACTGGAGTATGTCTCAGCTGACTGAGCAATTCTTCCCGCCATCAGACCGAGACATGTTTGAGATCCAGGTGTACATGCCGCCGCAAGCGAGCATTTATGCCACTAAAAACACCTCTGAAAAAATCGACGATATCATTCATCGTTACCCTGAAGTGGAGCGTATCGATTGGCTCGTGGGTGCAAACTTCCCATCCTTCTATTACAACCTGCAAGCAAGGCAAAATAATGCGCCATACTTCTCGCAAGCCATGGTGAAAACAGAGAACTTTGACCAAGCCAATGCGCTAATTCCACAGTTGCAAAAGGTGTTGGATGAAGAGGTTCCGGAAGCACAAATCTTGGTACGTAAGCTTAACCAAGGGCCTCCATTTACCGCGCCCGTTGAACTGCGAGTGTATGGTGAAAACCTCGATACGTTGAAAGCGATTGGTGAGGATGTGCGATTGATTTTGGCGGGTGTTCCTCATGTGACGCACACAAGGGAAACGCTGCAACCGGGTACACCTAAGGTGTGGTTGAAGGTCGATGAAGACACCGCAAAGCTGAACGGTATTTCATTGAACCAGTTCGCAGGTATGCTGCAAACTACGCTGACAGGTCGTGAAAGTGGCTCTGTGATTGAAGGCAGTGAGTCGGTACCAATCCGTGTTCGTGTCGCGGATGAAGCGCGTGAAAACCTAGCGCATTTAAGCAATATTCGTTTGCCAATTAGCTCTGAGGTGTACTCAACGGGAATTAATGTTTCGACTCTGGCTGAACTTGAATTAACTACTAGCCGCGGCGCGATTACTCGTCGTAACGGGCAACGAGTGAACACCATTGAAGGTTACATTGAAGCGGGTGTTTTACCTCAAACCGTCCTTAATGAATTCCAGAAACGCTTAGCAAGCTATCAGATGCCATCAGGCTACACGATTGGTTTTGGTGGTGAATCCGCTGAACGAGACAATTCAGTCAACAGCCTGATCTCGAATGTCGCAGTCGTGGTGGTATTGATGGTGTTGGTGGTGGTGATGTCGTTCAACTCGTTCCGAATGAGTAGCATCATCTTCATGGTAGCAGGATTGGCGGGTGGGCTAGGGTTGTTGTCGGTATGGATCTTCGGTTATCCGTTCGGCTTTACGGTGATTATCGCGATGCTTGGGATTGCGGGCTTAGCGATTAACGCGGCCATTGTGATTTTGACAGAATTGAAACTCGATAAAGAGGCTTCCTCCGGGAATGTAGATGCAGTCGTTGAAGCTGTGATGTCGTGTACTCGCCATATCAGCTCAACCACGATAACGACTGTTGGCGGCTTTATGCCATTGATCATTGCTGGCGGTGGTTTCTGGCCTCCGTTTGCGGTCGCGATTGTTGGCGGAACGGTATTAACCACGCTTATCTCGTTCTACTTTGTACCTGTGGTTTATCATTTGATGACTCGAAATCAGCGAAAATCCATGACTACTCAAGCGGCATAACTGTTTTTCAATTTAACGTCTCTTCAATTTGGCTACTCTTTAATTGCCCATAATCGAGCCGTATCTGGCTCGATTATGGTGTGGTTATTCTCGATAAATTCATCCCAATTCCTACCTTTTTGTTGTGCTTTTCACCGCTATTACGCCCTCAATTAGTCAAATTATCCTTTCTGTTAGTCATTATATTCTTTCAATTCGTCACATTAGTGCATAGATGAATGCTTGATTATCTTGTTGGTGAATGAGTGGGTGTTTTGAATAATCTAACCAGTGAATACCTTGTAAATGGTATGTGAATTCACAATTTTGACGGGCGTCACACTTCTATTTATTCGCTCTTTCTAATGTACCTTGAACTTGCCCCGAGCTTTGGTGGTGAGCGAGTGTTTATCTACTTTTTCTAAATCCCTTGTCAGTACTGGCTCCATCTGTGTAGCACGCTATTGATGTGTGTCTTAATCGCTTACTGCTTCTTAGTTTTCGTCTTCATAAATGGAAGGTTAGTTTCCAAGTTTGTTTGGTGAGCTTTCAATTTCAACTCTTCATAATGCGCCGAATGTAACAATGTATTTCAAAGTGTAACAATTAAGTCATGTTTTCTGTGTGGTTTTAACCCAGCAGTAACGAACCTTATTGCATTGCTTTTTGAGATGCGGCGTTTCACATGCTCAACACATAAATATTCTAATGATCATGACAACCAGTACTCAGACGTTCGTTCTGAGGCTGGATAACCATCGAGAAAGTTAATGGAAGCTTCAAGATATAAACGCATTTTATCGAGGACAAATTTGTCGAAGATTGGTTTGCTGGGAACCGTTCTGATGCTCGAAGGATGTAACTCCGCATTGCTCGACCCAAAAGGTAGCGTTGGCGTTCAGGAAAAAGAGCTGATTATCACGGCTCTGTTGCTGATGTTGATTGTCGTCATCCCAGTGATTCTGATGACCATCTACTTTGCTTACCGATACCGCGAGAGCAATACCACGGAAGAGTATGCACCTGACTGGGCACACTCAACCAAGATTGAAGTGGTGGTATGGACGATTCCAATCATCATCATCGCGATTCTAGCCACCATCACTTGGCGAACAACACACGAATTAGAGCCATCAAAGCCTCTGGAAAGTGATGTGCAACCTATGGTGATCGAAGTGGTCTCTCTGGACTGGAAGTGGCTGTTCATCTATCCGGAGCAAAACATTGCGACGGTTAACTATGTTGCGTTCCCGAAAGATGTACCGGTGACGTTTAAGCTAACTTCAGACAATATCATGAACGCGTTCTTTATCCCGCGTCTTGGTTCGCAGATCTACGCGATGCCGGGAATGGTGACCAAGTTGAATTTAATTGCAAACCACGAAGGTGACTTCAAAGGCTTTGCATCGAACTACAGTGGGAAAGGGTTCTCTCAGATGAAATTCACCGCATCGGCCATGCCTGATCAAGTGGCGTTTTTAAACTGGGTGGAGAAAGTGAAAGCAAGCCCTGATCGCATCGAAGATTGGGAGCAGTTCCGTTCATTGGCCGCGCCAAGTGTGGCTGAGCCTGTGACGCTGTTTTCAAGTATCCCACCATTTTTTTTCACTGATGTCGTGACCCAGCACCCTGGTTCAATGAACTGTTTGCCGGAAACCCAAGGATAATCGTCATGTTTGGAAGATTAACTCTAGACTCAATTCCCTACCACGAACCCATTATTTTGGTCACGTTAACCATGATCGCTTTAGTGGGCAGCTTAGTGGTGTACGCGGTAACCAAAGCCGGTAAGTGGCAATACCTTTGGAATGAATGGTTTACGTCTGTAGACCACAAAAAATTGGGCTTCATGTACATTGCTGTAGCGATGGTGATGTTAGTTCGTGGCTTTGCTGATGCGGTCATGATGCGTAGCCAGCAATTGCTTTCTGCAGCCGGTGAAACGGGCTATTTGCCGCCACATCACTACGACCAGATCTTCACGGCTCACGGCGTGATCATGATTTTCTTCGTAGCGATGCCTTTGGTTATCGGTTTGATGAACATCATCGTGCCGTTGCAAATCGGTGCTCGTGATGTTGCATTTCCTTATCTGAATAACCTGAGCTTCTGGCTGTTTGTGGTGGGTATTATCCTAACCAACATGTCACTGGGCTTAGGTGAGTTTGGCCGCACGGGTTGGTTGGCGTATCCGCCGCTTTCCGGTATTGAGGCAAGCCCGGGGGTGGGTGTCGATTATTGGATATGGGCGCTGCAAATATCCGGTGTGGGTACTACGCTAACGGGTGTGAACTTCTTTGCGACCATTTTGCGCATGCGTACTCCGTCTATGCCAATGATGAAGATGCCAGTATTCACTTGGGCATCTCTGTGTGCCAACATCCTGATCATCATCTCTTTCCCAATCCTAACGGTAACCATCGCGCTTCTGACGTTGGATAGATACATCGGCACGCACTTCTTCACCAACGACCTTGGTGGCAACGTGATGATGTATGTGAATCTGATTTGGGCATGGGGACACCCTGAGGTGTACATCCTAATCTTGCCTATCTTCGGTGTGTTCTCTGAAGTGACTGCAACCTTCTCTCGCAAAAAACTGTTTGGTTATACCTCGCTGGTATGGGCGACGGTGGCTATTACTATTTTAGCGTTTGTGGTTTGGCTGCATCACTTCTTCACCATGGGTTCTGGCGCCAATGTGAATGCCTTCTTCGGCATCGCGACCATGATTATCTCTATCCCAACCGGGGTTAAGATCTTCAACTGGTTATTCACCATGTACAAAGGTCGTATCCGCTTCACCACGCCAATGATGTGGACAGTGGGCTTCCTAATCACCTTCACCGTTGGTGGTATGACGGGCGTATTGATGGCGGTTCCGGGTGCGGATTTCATTCTGCATAACTCGGTATTCCTGATTGCGCACTTCCACAACGTAATCATCGGTGGCGTGGTCTTCGGCTGTTTTGCTGCAATTGGTTACTGGTTCCCGAAAGCGACCGGATTCACTCTGAACGAGCTTTGGGGAAAACGCGCATTCTACTGCTGGATCATCGGTTTCTTGATGGCGTTCTTGCCGCTTTACGCTCTTGGTTTTATGGGCATGACGCGTCGTTTGAGCCAAGACATTAACCCTGAGTTCTTCCCACTACTGGCGGTTGCGGCTGCAGGTACGGGCGTGATTGCGATGGGTGTGGTGTGTCAGTTCGTTCAGATTTACGTGAGTGTTCGTGACCGAGACCAAAACCGAGATCTAACCGGTGACCCGTGGGGCGGACGTACCTTTGAATGGGCAACGTCTTCACCACCGCCGTTCTATAACTTTGCAAAACTGCCTAAGGGCGATGAGATCGATTCGTTCTGGTATCAAAAGCAAAGTGGCGAGTTTGATCCAACTCAGGAAGAAGAATACGAACGTATTCACATGCCGAAGAACACACCGACAGGCATTTATGTGTCTGCATGGGCGTTGGCATTTGGCTTCGCAATGATCTGGTACATCTGGTGGCTAGCGGCTGCAAGCTTAGTGGGCATCGTGGTGACGTGTATTCAACACAGCTACAACGACGATGTGGACTACTACGTGGAAGTTGAAGAGATCAAAGCGATTGAAGCGGCTCGACGTGCGCAGCTTGCAGAAGCGAAAAAACAGTCAGTGAAAGGCGATCATTCTGGTCGTGGTAACAGCGCTGACGGTGATGCTGATAGTGATAATAACGACAATAAAGATGACTTGGAGACGACGTATGCAAGCTAATACTCCGTCACACACTTATGATCTTGCACATTCGCATGATCATCACCACGAAGCTGCGGGCAACAAGTTGTTTGGCTTCTGGGTTTACTTGATGAGTGACTGTGTCCTGTTTGCCACGCTTTTCGCGACTTATGCCGTGCTTGAGAGTGGATCAATTGCAGGGCCGACAGGTAAAGACATCTTTGAACTGCCGTTCGTGTTTGTCGAAACCATGATGCTGCTGTTCAGTAGTATCACATTCGGTTTTGGCATGATTGCGATGAAGCGCAAAGACGTGACCGGACTGAAGCGCTGGATCAAAGTGACTTTCGTATTGGGCTTAGCCTTTATCTGTATGGAAGTGTATGAGTTCCATCATTTGATTGCAGAAGGTTATGGCCCTCAAGAAAGTGCATTCCTTTCTGCGTTCTTTACCTTGGTTGGCACACACGGTTTGCACGTAACGTTTGGCCTGATTTGGATGGCGGTGGCGTACCACCAACTTTCAACCAAAGGCTTGAACGACAACATGTCGATGCGCTTCCAGTGCTTGAGCTTGTTCTGGCACTTCCTTGATATCGTTTGGATTTGTGTATTTACCATCGTGTACTTAATGGGGGTGATGTAATGGAACAGCATCTAGACAGTGGTGCAACGGATTATGTGAAAGGCTTTATTGCGTCACTGATTCTCACCATTATTCCGTTCTACATCGTGTGGGCGCATGTGTTACCAAGCACAGAAACGTACGTGATCTTGTTCGGCTGCGCGTTGGTGCAAATTTTTGTGCACTTTAAGTACTTCTTACATATGGAAGCGAAATCTTCCGATGGGCGTTGGAACTTGGTGTCACTGATGTTTACCGCCATTGTTGTATTGATTCTTATCGCTGGCTCGGTATGGATCATCTACAACATGAACGTCAACATGAAGTTGTAGGCTAGGGTATGCTGAAAAGATATCTGTCTATCACCAAACCGGGCATCATTTTCGGCAACCTGATTTCTGTTGCGGCGGGGTTCTTCCTCGCCGCAAAAACAGAACCAGCCAGCGCGATGTTGTTACTGACAACATTAGCGGGTGTGGGACTTGTGATTGCATCAGGTTGTGTTGTGAACAACATCTTTGATCGAGACATCGACCAAAAGATGAAGCGCACACAAAATCGAGAATTGGTTCAAGGAAACATCAATACAGACGTCGCGTTCGTCTATGCCTTGGTTTTACTGCTAGCAGGCACAGCGCTACTGTTTCAGTTCGCTAATCCGATCTCTGCGGTCATGGTGTTGCTTGGCTATGTGTTTTACGTCTTTTTCTACACCATGTGGTACAAGCGTACATCGGTTTACGGCACTTTAGTCGGCAGTATTTCGGGCGCCGTTCCACCATTGGTTGGTTACTTGGCGGTGACTAATTACATTAGTTTGGAAGCGGTTTTGTTGTTCGCGATGTTCTGCTTATGGCAAATGCCACACTCGTACGCGATCGCGATGTTTCGCCTTCAAGATTATCGAGATGCAGGCATTCCCGTGTTACCGGTGAAAGAGGGCGTCGACAAAGCGCATCAGCACATGAAAGCCTATGTGGTGGCGTTTGGCGCAGTCTCGTTGGCGCTGTTCCTACTCGGAGAAGCGGGCTACGAATACCTCGCGGTGTCGGCGGCAGTCTGTTTTATGTGGACTAAAGTGACGTTTCGTAAGGTTGATTGCCTAAACTACATCCAGTGGTCAAAGACGGTGTTTAAGGTGTCCCTGCTGGTGGTCATGAGCATCAGTGGTGTGCTGGGGCTGGAGTTGATTCCGTTGCCTACTCTTTTTTGATTTAAGTTTGTCGTTGAACCCTCAATGTTCTGAAGTCCGAGGGTTTGACGACTTTTTATCTGTCCCGCTTTAAGCTATTACCCTTCAAAAATATCACTAAGCCAATCTTCAAGCTGCTCTCGTTTATCTTATGGGCCATTGATGATCACTAAGCCGTTTAGTGTCGCGTGATCCCAAGAGATGGTGCCAGTTGCTAGCGCATCGAACACATCGAGTTCCGTAATCAGTAATAGATCTTCCTCGGTAGGCAAAGTATCTCTGCCTGAGACATCGACCCCCTTCTCAAATTTCACTTGGCTGTAATGACCTTTGATTGCTTCGAACAAGTTGAACTCAATTTTGCTTGGGTGGGGTTTCGCAAGCGCAGCCTTGATGGCAAAGAGTCGAAAGTGATCCGGCTTATTGAGATTGTTGAATTCATCGTCTTGTCTGGCTGTAATGACGTTGCCAAATACCTCGAGTGAACCGGGCTCTGTCACCAAACTAAATCCGGTATCTTGGTGGAGACCACAGGCAAACGTGAGTGAAGATGTGAGTGAAAGAATCAGAGCAAATCGTTTTAACATAATGGTTATCGAGACCTATAACAGGGTTAAGAATCTGACGGCAGAAGCCGAACCTGACGATAAAAAAAGGGACCACAAAGGGTCCCTGTATTTGTTTGTCGTCCATGTAACGGTCAGCGAATCGATTGATAGCTATTTAGCGAGATTGTTTGCTAAGTAGCTTTCGTCAAAGAGCCATCGTCGAAGATCTATCGCCAAAGAGTGACCGTTCGAGCTCGCTATTAGCGAACGATGAGCATGATCTCTTCTGGAGTCATTGGCTTGTCGAAGTAGCTCATGAATTGACCGAAGCCTTTGATGTCGCCATTCGAGAACGTGAATGCACCAGACTGTAGGTTGGTACCAATCACTTGTTGAGCGTTTGGACCTGCAATCAAGATTTGGTTCAATACTGCACGAGTGGTGTCGATTTGAACGTCTGCGCCTTTCACTGCTTCTTCGTGTAACTGAGCAATACCGTTGCGAATTTCGATAGTGAATGCTTCGTTCGTATCAGAGAAGTTGTACGTTAGCATCATGTTCACGTCTAACGAGTTTTCTGCGATAAGCGTTGAAGTCATCATGTCGAAGATCTGCTTGCTTGGTAGTGCAGTAAGAACGTCAACAGAAGCGAAGCTGATCATGTTAGAGAAGTCACGTTTGTTCTCTAGTTCAGCCGCCGCGTTGAGCGCCCAGTTACGCCAGTTGATGTTCACTTGGTCTGCAGCCCATGCTTTGTAAGCTTGTGCTTTCATCTCACGAGCTTCCATATCTTGCTTGTTTACCGTGATTGGGTAAGAAAGAATTTCTGCTGCAAATGTGTAGTTCTCAGCCTTAATTGCTGCTTGTGCAGTCGTAAGGATGTTGTCACGACCGCCCATGATCTCTACGAATGCTTTAGCGCGTTGCTCGTAAGCCATTGGCTCTAGCTGCCATGGATCCGCTTCGAAGAAACCGTTGTAACCTACGTAAATCTGACGCACGGCGTGTGCAACAGTACCGTAGTGTTCACCTAACCAAGGGTGTTCTGCAAGGTGCTTAGGAAGTTTAACTACTTCAACTAGCTCGTCTGGCGTCATACCTTTGTTCATGTAACGGATAGTTTGATCATGAGTGTATTGAATCGCATCACGGTAAGCCGTTAGTACGTCAGCTACTGCTTCTTTACCTTCAACAGGACGACCGTGAGAGTTAATCATGATCTCAGTGTCGAACTTACGCATTACGTCGATGCCCTTGAACCACATTGATGGGTCACGGAATTTAGTACCACGGATGGTGTGAAGGTTAGGGAAGTTCTCACCTTGAAGTACTTCAGCCGCGTGCAGGATTTTCTGGTCTGGGAAGTAAACCACTAACTCATCTTTAGTTTCAGATGGCACGTTCTCGATGTGCATTTTCACGCCAGAAATTTCGATTTCGATGTGGCTTTGGCTTGGTACAAGCAGGTTTGGTTCGATGAACGAGATAGCACCTTGCATGAAGCGCGGACCAAGGCCGTCGTTTACTGTGCCGTGCTCGCCTTCTTCTACGTGCTTAGCACCTGTGTAAGAAGTACGGTGACCAAATAGAGTACCTAGGTTTGAAGACCAGTTAGCCACTGCAGCGGTTAGGCCTTCTTCAGCGATGATTTTTACTTCACCTGATGCCACTTCTTCGTCAGTCACCCACGCACGCACACCAGAGATGTGGTCGATGTGGTTGTGAGAATAAATGATTGCTTTAACCGGCTTGTCGGTGATTTGACGGAACTGTTCTTTAACCGATTGAGCCATTTCTACCGACTCGCCTGGATCAACAATGATGATGCCGTCCGTACCTTCAATCATGACGGGTGTATCTAGACCGAAACCGTAACCAAGATATACGTTGTCATCTACTTTGATGATTGCTTGGTCCATTTTACGACCATGCTTGGTGAGGATTGGGTGAACATGGTCAGACTCAGCAGTGTAAGCTAGAGAATCGCCTGTTTTAGAAACAACTTGAATACGTTCGCCTTTTCCCCAGAACATGTTTGATTTGTGTTCGAATAGAACCTCGCTCTTGTAGCGAGCATCAAGATCAATGTTTTGGTATTGCGCAGCATTTGCCGTCTGAAGTTCTTGGCCGACTTTCGATGTCGCTTCGACAATCGGTGTTGCAGATGCAAAACCAGAAGCAAGTAGAGTGCTCGCAATAGCAACAGGAAGCGCCATTTTTTTGAATGTATTAGTCATGGTAGTGACCTTATATTTGGATACAGGAATTGGATTTCTTGAGCCAAATGATAGAGGTGGGGGAGGTCGCTATCTACGCGCTAATAATATTTCAATCTATCGTTTTTTCGATGATTTGTTTGATAAACGATTGTATTGGCGATTAATTTTGATCTAAATCAATTAGTAAATGAGCTTGCAACAGATACAAAAATGCCCTGAAACTCAGGGCATTTGTTTTACAATTAGTCGCTAGTTCATGAGTGGCTGTGATACGAGTGAATAACAGCCAAATCATTGAATATTTAATTGCTTATCAAGAGCTAATCGTTTACCAAGCACCTAAGTATGACTTGTAAGATTGTAGGCGAACCGTTGCTGCACCGATTACATCGATGAAGCCCCAGAACGGATGTGGCTTCTCAGCTGAGATCCAAGCCGCGCCAGTTGAACCAATAGGGATGTTGTAACCTTCTGGTTCAATGATCTCAAGTACGATAGTACGACCTAAACCATTGCCGTTTCTTACCACGTGTTGACCGACGCTTTGTGGCCCCTGAAGTGGAGAAATACTCGACTCACCGGTACCGGCATTAAAGCTGTGTACTTTTGCTCGGAACACGTGCCCTGGGTAGGCATCAACGAAGAACTCAGCGAAGTCTCCTACTTGAACATAGCCATAAGTTTGGTCTGAAATACGCATCTCAAGAAACTTTTTGCTGGTGTTGTAGAGGTGCATGTTACCCATGACAGAACCTTCAGCAATATTCACTATCGATACCTGACCATCAAACTCAGCTCTAATGGTCTTTTTCTCTTGCGCCCAATTTACTTTTTGTAAATCGGCTTTTAACGACACCAGTTCAGCATGCAGCACTCGAAGATCAGAGTCGTACTTTTCTACGTCACGCATATTGAAAATTTCAGGTGACGTTTCAGCACGCTCTAAGTCGCGATTCATTTGCTTGATCTCTTCTTCTTTCTGAACAATTGAAGATTCGATCTTTGCTTTGTCTGCGGCTGAGTCAATGTCGACGAGTGTGTAAATTACGTCGCCTTCTTTAACCATTTGGTTGTGTTCAACAAGCACTTGGTCGATCTGCTGGCCAAAGATCGGTGACATTACCGCGTGTGGTGCTTTCACTGTGGTTGAGTTGGTTAAATCAACCGGTGCCCACAAGCGAGAGATAACCGCTAATACCGCAAGAATCGTTACGCCGCCAATGGCAGCCCATGTGTAGTTCTTGAAGTTCTTCTTAAGTGCGCCTGTCGCAAACAGTGACCATACAATTAGGATGTATGGAATCATCATCTCTTTCATTATGCGACCTCTTTTTCTGTAGCGGATGGTGTTGTTGGAGTCTTTTCTTCTGAAGCCTGTTCTTTTGAAGATTGCTCTACTGAAGACGGCTCTGTTACCGGTTGTTCAGGTGATACGTGGACTGCGGCTGTCTCTGTATTGGTCGCGTCTTGTTTAGGCTGAACACCACGGCGAATAACATCACTCAGTGATTGACCAATATGCTTCCAGTTCGCCAACGCGATAACTAATGCAATAACCCAGAATGTTTTGCTAATGAATAGACCACAAAGTGACAGTGCAAACACGATTTGTACGTGAGCGCTTTTGTGCTCTTTTGCTTTATGCACACCCAGTTCATGCAACTGCCACATGCCGTAAACACCGGCTAAAACCACAGCAATGGTCACTGAGAACAAGTAACCAGAGAAGGACTCCATCTGGAAGAAGTTCATCATCATTTCATTGGGATGATTGTTGAATTGAGACATGTCGATGTCTTTAGAATGGATTGTGCCTAATGGTGCAAGAGCCCATGCTCCCGCAAACATCACTGCCATAAACAGGCAGAATTTAATCAAGACCATCACAACGGCCCAGATTTTCTGGAAAACGATTTTTATAAAGTTCATATCTCAACCTAAATAAGGAGAGAGAAAGTGCAGCCTTGGTACAAGACTTTTAGAAGACATCTGAAAGAGGTGTTGAACTCACGTAACCGTATAGACCTACTGAGTCAAAAGTACTAGATGACAATTAAAAATCGCTTTGACCACGTAGACAACGCATTCTCGCGAATAGAGTGTTAAAAACACCTGGCGAAATCATTCTTAAGTAACGTCTACCATTGATAGGTTCGTTTGCTGCATTGGGTTTTAAGGCCGTCTTCCGTGATGTGTGCAACACCATCATCTACACATTTTTAGGTTTTCTGTTTAGGTTAAGAATTGATTTGTTGGCGAAATAATAGGAAGTGTAACTGGTGCTATCTACGCATTATTGCGATATTGAATTATCGTAATTACGATGAATTGAGTGGTTGCTTAAACGTGAGGTGGGTTTATTTGAACAGGCTCAAACTCGGCTTATAAAATATGTCTATTTAATTAGCCTGGATCATAGAAGTGGCTATAAAAGTATCAATAAGGCAGGACGGAAATATTGAATACTCCGACCAGTCTAGGGTGAGTTTGGGTGGATTAAGCGTTACTGGCACAGCGAAGAGATTTAGATTCCAATCTGGCGAATGTGGCAGCTATTCGAAAGAGTGAGTTGTTCTGACATTTTTGCTCTTTACCATATGATGCTTCCTTCTCAGTTTTGTTTTCTCAATGAGCATCCGTTGTTTCATTCTATCGCTTTTACGATAAGATAATTAAATCTATCGCCAAATGAGCACTGAATCATGAGTAATGACATTCCGAATTTTAACTTATTGGCTGTGTTTTCAGCGGTGATGGAGCAGGGCAGTTTGAGTAAGGCTGCCGATCATTTGAATACCAATCAATCGACGATCAGCACTGCGCTCGGCCGACTGAAAAATGAAATTGGCCAAGAGTTGTTTGTGCGCAGTGGGCGAGGGGTTGTGCCTACTGCTTACTCGCAAAGCTTGTATGAGCAAATCAAAGCGCCAATACACGAGCTCAACGGCGTGTTTCAAGGTATGGCTTGGTTTGATGAAGCGAGTACAGAGCGCAGGTTTGTGGCTTCGGTTCCCGAACATTTAAAGTGGATGTTGCTCGATCGATTTTCTCAGTTATCTAACCAAGGCTTATCTCTTGAGGTGTATGACCAACCAGATAGTGATGATCAAGTCCATGAGGATCTATTAACTCAGAAGTTTGATTTGATGATCGACATTGTGTTGCCTGAGCATTCAAGCATGATGAGCGAAAAGCTCTACGACAGTGAGTTTGTGATTGTTTGCCGAAATGGGCACCCTAGGATCAAAGGTGAGATCACCGAGGCGCAATATCTCAGTGAGCAACATGCGGTTTTAGCCAGAACACGTCGCCAAGTAAGAAGTTTGACTCACTACACTTCGTTAGACTTATCCTCGCGTAAAATTGTAATTCACGGCAGCTCTATGGCCAGTAACCTAATGCTGTGTAGCCAGACTGATTACATCACTGTTGTGCCGCTTTCTATGGCGAACCAGTATCAGGAACGTCTTGGGTTACAGTTGTTCAAACCGCCTTTCGATTATCAGCCTATCTCTCATTACCTCATTTGGTTGAAAAAACAGAACACCGATCCGGCACATAAGTGGTTGAGAGAGCAGATCATCAATACGACTAATGACATGTCTAAATCACTAAACAGTTGGCGCTCCGCTTTCTGATCGTCGCCCTATCTTTTGTTTGCCAAATATCTTCTTAACAAATCACTTGTATTAAGTGAGTTATAATAGAAAATTATCACAATGAGAATTTATGATAATTTCATTTATTTGCTGTCAGCTCGTATATTAACCCTAACAAAGGAGTGGGTAACCTCCACTCACGATTATATCGGCTCAGGTTGCTGGGCTAAAAAGGGCGAAATATGAAATTCCTACACACAATGATCCGAGTTACTGATTTAGACAAGTCTATCGAGTTCTACACCAAGGTATTGGGAATGAAGGAACTTGAACGCCACGAAAACAAAGAGTACCGCTACACATTGGTTTTTGTTGGCTATGAGCAAGGCGGCACGACTATCGAGCTAACGTACAACTGGGATACGAATGAGTACGAGATGGGCAGCGCGTTTGGTCATCTGGCATTGGGTGTAGAAGATATTTACGCAGCATGTGACAAAATCAAATCGCTAGGTGGCAACGTCACTCGCGAAGCGGGTCCAGTGAAAGGCGGCTCAACTCATATCGCTTTTATTACTGACCCAGACGGCTACCAAATCGAACTGATTCAACTAGGTTAATCGAGGATATAACAATGACAAACGCACTATTTCAACCAATTCAACTTGGTAATATCGAGCTTAAAAACCGTATTGTTATGCCACCGATGACGCGTTCTCGCGCAACGCAACCTGGTAATTCAGCAAACGATATGATGGCGGCTTACTACGCTCAGCGTGCTTCTGCAGGTTTGATTATTGCTGAAGGCACACAAATTTCACCTATGGGTCAAGGCTATGCTTGGACTCCGGGTATTTATTCTGATGAGCAGATCGCTGGTTGGAAAAAAGTGACTGATGCCGTACATGAAAAAGAGGGCGTTATCTTCGCTCAACTTTGGCATGTAGGCCGTGTAACACACCCAGACAACATTGGTGGTGAACAGCCAATCTCGTCTTCTGCACTTAAAGCACAAAACGTAAAGGTATTCATCGATAACGGTACTGATGAACCGGGCTTTGTTGATGTGGTTGAACCTCGTGAAATGACGAAACAAGACATCAAAGAGGTGGTTGAACAGTATCGCCAAGCGGCTTTGAATGCGGTTGAAGCAGGCTTTGATGGTATCGAACTTCACGCAGCGAATGGTTACTTAATCAACCAATTCATCGATTCTGAAGCAAACAACCGCACTGACGAATACGGTGGTTCAATTGAAAACCGTTTACGTTTCCTAGGCGAAGTGGTTGAAGCTATGGTTGAAGCGATTGGTGCTGACCGTGTTGGTGTACGCCTTGCTCCGTTCACATCGTTGAATGGCACGGTTGACGCTACACCAGTAGAGACTTACACAGCGGCGGCAGCACTACTTAACCTATACAAAATTGTTTACCTACACATTGCAGAAGTTGATTGGGACGATGCACCTGAAACGCCAAAAGCATTTAAAGCAGCAGTTCGTGAAGCCTACGAGGGTGTCCTTATTTATGCGGGTAAATACGATAGCGAGCGTGGCGAAAAAGCCGTTGCTGAAGGCGTAACTGACATGGTTGGCTTTGGACGTCCATTCGTTGCTAACCCAGATTTACCAGCTCGTATTCAAAATGGTTACCCACTTGCGGCGCACGATCCAAACACATTGTTTGGTGGTGCGGAAAAGGGTTTAATTGATTACCCAGAATACGCAGGCTAAAAACAGCTGCCTGAAGCAGAGTATTGAGATAGTATCTTGATCCTGTTGAATGTTTATAAAAAGCAACCTTGCAGAGTCGGGTTGCTTTTTTTGTTATTGGACCAAGTAAAATGATGAAAGCGATGCGCGGAGAGCTTTACCTTCTATTTGCCACCCTGCTAGCTGGGGTTGGATGGATTGCATCTAAGCTGGTGGTATTGGAAATGCCGGGACCAGTGTTCATTGGTGTACGTTTTTTAGTGGCGAGTCTTATTCTTCTGCCGTTTTGTATTCATCATATTCGTAAGCTTTCGTTTAAACAGATCTTGTCTCTTTGCGGCGTGGGTTTGTTGCTGTCTGCCTCACTGCAAGTCTGGGTGTATGCAGTGTCGGTGACCGAGACCTTGTCTGAAGGGGCATTCATCATGAGCTTAGCCATGATCATTGCCCCCTTTGTGTCTTGGATTTTGTTTCGAGTTAAACCTAATCGTGCGTTTTGGATGTCTTTCCCTATCGCGATTATCGGCATGCTGTTGCTGACTTTGGGTAACGGCTGGCATGTTGAGCAGAGTCAGATTTATTTCTTACTAGCATCGATGTTGTTGTCTGTTCACTTTGTGATGAACAAGCGTGTGATTACCAATATCAAGCCTATCGCATCAATCTGTGTGCAACTGTTTGTGGTGGGTGTGAGTGGTTTAGCCTTTGCTTCTATGACAGCTCAGCCGGAGTTCGAAATCACCAAAACCTTAGTCTTCTGGTTTATTGTCTCTGCGGTGATCGCAACGTCTATTCGTTACTTGCTACAAACGGTCGGTCAGCACTCCGTGAACATGGAAGTGGCGGCATTGATCATGATTCTTGAGCCTGTGTGGACGCTGCTGTTAAGTGTGAGTGTGCTTGGCGAAAGTGTAGAGATGCAGAAGCTGCTCGGTGGGGCGGTGATCATTGCTTCACTATTTTGCTATATCAAATGGTCGAGACGAAAATAAAACACTCGGCGCAAGGCCGAGTGTGGGTTGTTCTTCAAGTGCTTTTCTGAGCGTTATCAGGCGAGTGTTGAACAAGACTTGTCGAGTGCAGAGCAAGGGTTAAATTCTGCGAATAAGACGTGCAAAGGGTGTCACCGTACTTATCGTTCTCGCTGGTAACTATTCTAACAACGAGCTTTGAATACAGGTGGTAAAGTCGAACCCTTACCACCATAGTCCTATCGCACAGCCTTCTTTTCTTTATGCCATCAATTCGAATGCACTAGGGGCGGGAAAGGACGTGAATGAATTAGTCGCGAATAGTGACTTTTGTAATCACAATATCTTCGCAAGGCACATCTTCGTGTCCCCAGCGAATGGTTGTTGGTGCTTTCGCAATTTTGTTTACCACATCCATACCTGCTGAAACCTTACCGAATACCGCGTAACCCCAGCCAGCATTGGTTGTTGAGGTGTGATCTAGGAAATCGTTGTCATCAAGGTTGATGAAGAACTGCGCCGTTGCAGAATGTGGTGCATCAGTCCGAGCCATTGCCACAGAACCAATCACATTCTTCAAACCACGGTTTGCTTCGTTGACGATTGGGGCGCGAGTTGGTTTTTCTGTCATGTCGATAGTGTGACCACCACCTTGAATCATGAAACCTTCAATAACACGGTGAAATGTCGTGCCTTCGTAGAAACCGTCTTGGCAGTATTTAAGGAAGTTTTTCGACGTTACTGGCGCTTTTTCAAGGTTCAGTTCAATCTCGATATCGCCAAAGTTGGTGGTGAAAGTAATCATAGGGCTACCTAAAGTTGAAGTTTTACTGAGTCGTAATGACGAAAGTGGGTTGCAGTATAGGGAAAATAACAGCGGATACCAGTGATGGTTTTATTGTGGTTGAATTCTCGTCAACCACCAAAATCACGCCTGATATTGTTTAAGGAACATCTCGACACTTGAAGTAATGAGCACTTGCTTGTGTGCAGCATCCGGTGACGGCACATGACCAATGATTTGCGGCCAAAACGCAAAAGACTTAAGCAGACCAATGAACTGCGTGGAGGCGAATTGTGGGTCTAGTTCTACTAAACGACCGTCTGCCAACGCGGCTTTAATCCAGGTTGTAAGTCCACTTTCTGCTTGGGAATATTTTTCCATCGCTTGATGCGCCAGTTCTGCGTTATGGAAATACTCTGAGAACAAAACGCGTGACAGGTCGATGAAGCCTTCAGACTCAAGTAACTCAAGCTCTTGATTGGCTATCGAGGAAAGCTGTTCTTCAAGTGGCAGTTCTGCTTGATATGGGAAATGCGTTGCGGCCAGAGTTTTGCTCCAAATGCTGTCTAGAATCTCATCTAAAAGCAGTTCTTTGCTGGCAAAGTGATTGTATACGGTACGCTTTGATACTTCTGCGCGACTCGATATTTTATCCATGCTGGTGGCCTTGTAGCCATGCTCAGTAAACTCTGCGATAGCAGCGGCAACGATCGATTCACGTTTTCTTTGGCTCAGCGTTTTTTTTACAGTCATCGGGATACTACTCAATATGTCGCGGTTAGCATTACATACGCTAATTTTACACCAGGAAGTTTACTTTTAGAACACCAATCTGCGTATTGGTAATTCGGTCGAGAGCAACTGAATCGCTTTGCAATGCACGGTGGGTATCATAGAATCGAAAGTGTATTCGAATTTTATTGATATCAACGGAAGAGAATAAACAATCAATGAGTAGTATTTTAGAGTGTATTCGTACAGTTGGACGAGGAGAAAGAGGGCGTAAGCCTTTATCGTTCGAACAAGCCTACCGCATCATGGATGAGTATTTAAGCGGAGAAGTCGGTGACGACCAAATGGCTATGCTACTGATGTTGATTCGTGTGCAGAATGAAACCAATGAAGAGATCGCTGGCTTTGTAAAAGCGTTTCAATCTCGAGTGCCAGATTTAGGCGCTGATATTGATTGGCCGTGTTATGCAGGTAAGCGTAACGATAACGCCAGTGGCAAGCCTTGGAACTTGTTGGCGGCAAAAATCTTAGCTGACAATGGCTATAAAGTGTTAATGCATGGCTATATGGATAAGCCGAGCGGTAGGACGCACGTTGAAAGCCATTTGCAAGATGTCGGTGTGCAAAGTGCTGAGAGCCCTGAACATGCTAAGTCGATTCTTGAACAAGACGGCATTGCTTATTTACCGCTAGCTAACTTTGCGCCCGAAGCACAAACCATGATTGGTTGGAAACACCGCTACGGTTTGAGAACACCAATTAACACGGTAGTTCGAGCATTGAATCCTGGTGGTGGCCGTTTAGGTCTGCGTGGCAGTTTCCATCCTGGCTTTCCACAACTTCATGCGGAAGTTGAGCATGTTATCGGAAATAAATCCCACTCGGTGATTTCATTCAAAGGGATGAACGGTGAGTCGGAATATAATCCTAAAGTTAGCCAAACGGTATGGATGAGCTCTCCTGACAAAGTCGAATCGTTCTACTGGGAAGAGATGATGAACCTAGAACTGCCACTTCCTAGTCAATGTGTACTTGGCACATCGGCTGAAGATATGGCGCTAATGGCGAATACCGTTGTCGACAGCATGACAGCCATTCTCTTTGCAGAAACGCACGATAAAACTGAGGCATACCAGAAAGCGGTGCGCCTGTGGCATGAGTATTGTGCGCGTTAGATGGTGGTTTGTAATCAATGAGAGAAGGTCAGCGAGCGCTGGCCTTTTTATACTTGATTTCTAGCAAGGGCTTTTCGTGAACGCCCAAACAATAAAGCTACTTCACTCGCATCAAGCGATGCATTTTGTCTTCGAACTGAATCTCAATCACCTGTGAGATTTTCATCTTATCAACACGATCAAGCATTCTCGCTTGGTAATCACGTTTTTTCATCCACTCTAGCGGTTCTTTAAAGCCATCTTCATTAATCACAAACGACTGATCGGTAATAGAGTCTTCAAAGATATGAACCACCCAAATGCGTGATTGGAAATCCAATAACTCACTAAAGTAGCTTTTTAACTTAGATAAGGAATTCGTTAGATACGTTTTAGGTGGGGTTTGGGAAGACATAGTAAACCGTATTTGGACAATGAAAATCGGCAAGGGCGCCGTCTGATCATTATAGCCTTTACCCGTTAGGCTTGTCAGGTCGAATTCGGCAGCCATTCACGGCTATTGCGCTTGCTAATGCTACTATGGCTGCCAGTTAGAGATTAACCAAATCAGTGTCGGATTCACTATTTAACGAATAGGCCGAAGTCGATCTCTTGTTCTCTTTGATATTTCACCAGCTTCACTTTTAGGTCGTGTTTTGCTGCTAAATCAATGGCTAAGCATGACATGCGTTTTATCTCATCAACGCAGCTTGATATCAGCGGTTTTTCTTGATTATCGATAGTGGCGATGAGTGTGTTTTCTGTGCCGTCGTTACCTGCGTAAATATACGCGTACATGTTGTTGTCGTGTTGCATAAACTTCCTAAAACGGGATTTCTAATTATTAGTGAGGTGAAGATTACAGGGTTTATTTACGCAGGCTAGCTCGGCTAAGTAAGGTTAAGCAAGGGAAAGTAAGGCTTTGTAAGGGCTCTTTTTTTTCTTTTTTCTGGCGTTCGAAAACGTGCTCAACCCTTTGTTTGTCTCACTTTTTTGTCTTGTTAGGTTTTGCCTATCAATAAAATTGTTGAAATCCATTTAGTAAAATCAAGATTTTAGACAACAATTAACTTAACAAGATAGAAAATATATGACGCAAAGTATTTAGGGAGAACGCAATGCATTCTATTAAAGTGAAAGATTACATGACGCAGCAGGTTGTGACATTTACTCCTGATATGCCGTTAAGTCTAGCGTTAGACAAAGTGATGCGTAGCCACCATATGGGTGGGCCCGTAATCGATGATAACGAACAAGTGATTGGCTTCCTTTCAGAGCAGGATTTACTCGAGAAACTTGTGAAGGTCAGTTACTTCTGCCAAGACACACACCTTGTGGGTGACTGTATGTACCAAGAAGTGCTGTCGGTGTCACCTGACTTATCCATTATTGAATTGGCGGACATGATGCAGGTTGGAAAACCTAAAGCATACCCTGTGATCGATAATCGAAAACTGGTGGGTATTATCACCAGAACTGATGTTTTGAGAGCAATTGGCAAGAACTTGGAAGAATGCTTCAAACATCAGGTATAGTAGCGTGTTAAGAACGATTATTTTTCTCAATACTCTCAATTGAAAAAAGGCGCACTAGCGCCTTTTTTCTGTATAGCGCTTTTCTTGGTCGATCCTTTCTTTTTGGATCCCTAGCCAGTTGAACAGTTGAACAGTTGAACAGTTGAACAGTTGAACAGCTGATTAGGCTTTAGCTCTTGGGTATTCCAACTTTTGGAGGTTTCATGTCAAATCAAACGGCAAAGTTTGTTGAAGGTTCAACGATGCGCCACATATTGGTGATGTCGGGGGCTGGCTCTGTCGGTTTGATGGCGTTATTTGTGGTCGATCTGCTCGACATACTGTTTATCAGTATGCTCGGACAGGTTGAATTGGCTGCTGCGGTAGGCTTTGCAGGTACGCTGACTTTCTTTTCTACCTCCGTTTCTATCGGTACTTCCATTGCCATGGGCGCATTAGTGTCCAAAGCCATCGGCTCCAAGAATCAAGAGCACGCTCGAAACCTAAGCACCAGTATCATGCTGACTGCGTTTGTTATCAGTTCAACCATAACTGCAATCATGTTCGCTTATATTCCAGAGCTGCTAGCCGCGATAGGCGCCAAAGGCATTGCAGCCGAACGCGCTCAAGCTTACCTACAGATTTTGCTACCTAGTGGTCCATTTTTGGCGTTAGCGATGGCAGCGGGTGCGGGCTTAAGAGCGGCAGGTGATGCTAAGCGTTCGATGTGGGCAACTTTGTCTGGCGGCATTGTTAACGCGATTCTCGATCCTCTGTTTATTTTTGGTTTTGGTTGGAACATCGAAGGGGCGGCTATCGCTTCGGTTGTCGCTCGTTTCTCGGTGCTATTCTTTTCGCTTTATCCTCTTATTCGCAGCCATCAGCTGGTGGCTCCGCCTTCTTTTGTGCAATGGCGTCTTAATATTCGACCAATATTGGCGATTGCGCTGCCTGCGATTATCACTAATACTGCAACGCCTATCGGTAATGCGATTGTGACAACGGGTATCGCACAATATGGTGAGGACTTTGTCGCGGGCTTTGCCGTGATAGGTCGTCTGACGCCAGTTTGTTTTGCGGTTATCTTTGCCTTGTCTGGCGCTGTGGGGCCAATCATTGGTCAGAACTTTGGTGCTGAACGCATGGACCGAGTGAAGGAAACACTCAATAACTCATTGCTGGTTACTACGGCATACACTATCGCTGTTTGTATTCTGTTGTACTTCGTTCAAGGTTATGTCATTCAAGGTTTTAGTCTACAAGGTGATGCAGCAATCATTGTGGCGGCTTTCTGTACCTATGTGGCGTTAACCTTCACCTTTAACGGTGCACTATTTGTTGCCAACACGTCTTTCAACAACCTAGGTAAACCGCTTTACTCGACAGCATTGAATTTGGGCAAAGCCACGTTAGGTACTCTGCCGTTCGTCTATCTAGGTTCGGAGTGGTATGGCGCTTTGGGTGTTCTTTATGGTCAAGCTTTGGGTAATGTTCTGTTCGGAATTTTAGGTATCTTGGTGCTTCGACATCATATCGCTGAACTGATGCAAGGATCTCAAGTTGATCCAGTGGAAGACGATGTGTCGATTGTCAGCCTAAACACACAGCCATTCTGTTCACACGATGCGGTGCTTATTGATGATGTATCGGCGAACCGTGAAGAGTGTGCGGAGCTTAAATCTCAGTAAGCCATCGGCGCTGGCATAATATTTTTGTTTTCTTGAAAACTTCTTCTTGACCTTGGAGTAGCCTCCAAGGTTTATACTTTTGATGAACTTAAGGTTCTGTTGCTCGTGAGTTAGCAACAACCTCAAGGCTTTTGAGTATTAAGGAGATACATTATGTGCGCAAAACATGCAGCGTGCCGCTCAGCAAAAGTGGACGTTCAACCTCAAGCGGCAGGAGCAAGTTGCTCTAGCCCTAAAATTTCAAGCATCACAGCAGCAGGTACTTCATCTGGTTGTTGTAGCTCTTCTGCTACTTCGTCATCGTCTGGAGATGATTGTTGTAGTTCGTCGGACAGTGGAGAAGAAGACAGTCAGTCCTCAACTTTATCTCTCGACGCCAAATTTTCGAAAAGTTGGCTGGTTGCCGGAATGGACTGCCCAGCTTGTGCAAGAAAAATAGAAAACGCGATCAGCAATATTGACGGTGTTATTCAAGCGAAGGTTCTCTTTGCTACCGAAAAGCTGGTTGTGAAATTCGATAATCAAAGCCTTGCTGACACCATTGAACAGGTCTCTATCAAAACGGGTTTCCCTCTTAAGGAAGTCGGTTCAAAGAAAGAAAAACAACAACTTGAGACTTTTTGGCAAGCTCATATCCAACCTAATTTACAGATTATTGCGATTGCAGCAGCAATGCTGTTTGCTGCGCTTCTGAAAAGTACCTCTCCTCAATTAAGCGAAGGCTTGTTTACGGTAACTTGTCTGCTTGGTTTATATCCGGTGGCGAAGAAAGCGGTTCAGCTGGCGCGTTCAGGTACACCGTTTGCTATTGAAACCTTAATGAGTGTTGCCGCGCTGGGTGCTTTGTACCTTGGCGAAACTGCGGAAGCAGCGATGGTTCTATTGTTGTTCTTGATTGGTGAGCGCTTAGAAGCGTTTGCTTCATCAAGAGCAAGAAGTGGCGTTCAAGCTCTAATGGCATTGGTACCAGAAAACGCGACTAAGATCATCAACGGCGAGCGTGTAGAAGTAGCAGTCAGTGAACTGGTTCCAGGTGATGTGATTGAAGTGGCCGCGGGCTCTCGTTTACCTGCTGACGGCCAATTGATTACAGACGCGGCAAGCTTTGATGAAAGTGCGTTAACCGGTGAATCTGTTCCTGTTGAACACATCGAAGGCAATAGCATCATGGCTGGCGCTGTGGTGGTCGATAAAGTGGTTCGTATCACCATCACTTCAAAACAGGGTGAGAACGCGATCGATCGCATTCTTCATCTGATTGAAGAAGCAGAGTCTCGTAAAGCACCACTAGAGCGATTCCTCGATAAGTTCAGCCGTTGGTACACACCGTTAATGATGGTAGTGGCTCTGTTGGTCATCATCACACCACCATTGTTGTTTGCGCAACCATGGGAAACATGGGTTTACCGTGGCCTAGCGCTATTGTTGATTGCTTGTCCGTGTGCCTTGGTTATCTCGACTCCTGCAGCGATTACCTCTGGCTTAGCAGCAGCAGCGAAACGTGGCGCGCTCATTAAAGGCGGCGCAGCGCTAGAGCAGCTTGGTAAAATCCAAACCATCGCCTTCGATAAGACAGGCACACTGACCGAAGGTAAGCCTCAGGTTACGGATATTCAACCTCTATCGGGGTGGCAACAAGACGCGATGCTGCGTGTGGTTGGGGCGATTGAAGTTGGCTCTACTCACCCGTTGGCGCAGTCACTTGTCGCTAAAGTAAAAGACCTGAATATTGAGATTCCTGAATCACACAACAAGAAAGCGTTGATTGGTAGTGGTGTTGAAGGGGATGTTGATGGTGTTAAGTATCAGGTTCTGTCACCGTCTAAAGTCACGTTCGAACTTGGTGCCGATGTGGTTTCTCAGGTAGAAGCATTAGAAGGTGAGGGCAAGACGGTTGTGGTTGCTCTTGAGGTTAAAGATCAAGAAGAATCAACAGAGCAAGCTACGACGGTGATTGGTCTGATTGCTTGGCAAGATACGTTACGCAGTGACGCTAAGCTTGCGATTGAACGACTTAATGAATTAGGTATTCAATCTATCATGTTGACCGGCGATAATCCGCGCAGTGCAGCAGCGATCAGTAGCAAGATTGGTATGCAGTACAAGGCAAGCCTATTGCCAAGCGACAAGGTATCTTACGTTGAGGAGTTATCTCAACAGTCGCACGTGGCGATGGTCGGTGATGGCATTAATGATGCACCAGCAATGAAAACGGCGAATGTCGGCATCGCAATGGGTGGTGGTACGGATGTCGCTTTGGAAACGGCGGATTCAGCACTGACTCATAACCGTTTAACTGAGCTGCCAGCGATGATTGAACTGTCGCAAGCGACCATGAACAACATCCGTCAAAACGTAGCCCTTGCGCTTGGTTTGAAGGTCGTATTCTTGGTGACAAGCTTGTTAGGTATTACCGGTTTGTGGGTGGCAGTTTTAGCGGATAGTGGTGCAACTGCATTGGTGACATTGAACGCATTGCGTCTGCTTCGATTTAAATCTAAAGCGGACTAAATCGAGCTCACCGACATAGAGCATTCTTAATATAAAAGCGCCTTTAGCGGTAATACGTTAAAGGCGCTTTTTGTCTCATTAGTATGCAACATAGGCGTGCGGATTGCTTATTTTTGTGATGCCAATCGGTTTTTTGTGAAACTTGAATTATTGTTGCGATCATTCATGTGACATGTGTCACTTCATTTTGTAATGAGCTTGGTTAGAGTGTGTTCGTACCCCACGAATTTACTATGAGCTTAAATAAGGGTAAAAAGCCCAATAAGCCAAAAGGAGCGAACTATGTCTCAAGCTGTTTTCCACTTAGGTGTTACTGAAGCAGATCTTAACGGTGCTACTCTTGCGATCATCCCTGGTGATCCTGCTCGTGTGCAAAAAATTGCAGAAGAGATGGAGAACCCAGTATTCCTTGCTAGTCACCGTGAATACACGCTTTACCGCGCAGAGCTAGACGGCAAACCAGTTGTTGTATGTTCAACAGGTATTGGTGGTCCATCGACTTCTATCGCAGTTGAAGAGCTTGCTCAACTTGGTGTTCGCACTTTCCTACGTGTTGGTACGACTGGTGCTATCCAACCTCACGTAAACGTGGGTGACATGATTGTTTCTACAGGTTCTGTTCGTCTAGACGGCGCTAGCCTACACTTTGCTCCTATGGAGTTCCCAGCAGTGGCTGACTTTGAAGTTGCAACAGCAATGAAAGCGGCAGTTGATGAATCAGGTGCAACAGTTCACATGGGCGTAACGGCATCAAGCGATACGTTCTACCCAGGTCAAGAGCGTTACGACACGTTCTCTGGTCGCGTTGTTAAGCGCTTCCAAGGCTCTATGCAAGAATGGCAAGACATGGGCGTTCTAAACTTCGAGATGGAATCTGCAACACTGCTAACTATGTGTGCAAGTTCTGGTCTGAAAGCAGGTTGTGTTGCTGGTGTAATCATCAACCGTACTCAAAAAGAGACGCCTGATCACGACACTCTAAAAGTAACAGAAGCACGTTCAATCAAAGTGGTTGTAGAAGCCGCTCGTAAAATGCTTTAAGTCTTAAAGTGCTCTGAGTTTTAGAGAGCATTAAGTCTTCAAGCGACATTAAATTTTGAAAATGGCCGCATCGTATGATGCGGCCATTTTTTTGTGCCGTCTGAAAGTAATCAATAGAGAAAACAGACAACAAAAAAGGCGAGTGACTTAATCGTCATTCGCCTTTTTAACAATCTGCTTAAGAGCATTGAGCTCTCATGAGCTTATTGGTTTTTAGTACTCTAGATCTTCACTGCCACCCGCAGCTGTAAACCATGCCGTTAGGTGTGTTTTAAGATCTTTCAATTCGTCAGGGCCAATCAATGCAAGGCCAAGATCTTCAGCTCGTGTGATGTCGTTATGGCGAAGAGGGCGGAAGCTCACTAACATTGCACGTGCTTGTAGGCCACCTAGCAGGTCTCTAAGCGATTCCAGTTTGTACAAGGTGTCATCACCATCATCACGCATGCCTTTGGTCTTACATTCGATGATGTGCAGCTTATTGTTCACCACAGAGGCAACATCAAGCTCGTTACGAACCTCACGTTCACCCAGTTGACGGTATACCTGAACATTCAAAGAACGGTCTTGAATGGTCGGCATGTCATCTTGGATCTGCTTAACTGTGCTGTGAACCAATGTTTCAAGCCATTCACCGTTTGAGAAGCGGCGCGCGTCTTCGTTGGCAAAGGTCAAAATACCATTGTCGTAAGTCGCAATTTTAGCTTCAACCAAATCGCTCAGCAGCATGTTGAGCTCGCGATAGCCTTGTTGCTTCTCAGATAGGCCTACATCAAGTTTTTGTTCTTTACGGCAGGTCGTTGCTAGGTAGTTCAATGTCGCAAGGCCAGGGCCTAGTTCGAGTGCGTTACTTGCCCAACGTTCACCCAGTTCATAAAGTTTCTGATCCAGTTGCGGAGACAGCTGAACATCGCTGAATTCACCGCGAGCACCGAACACAGTTAGGTAGTCGTCGATAGTGATGCGGTCTTGAACTTGTGCGTCTTCTTTACCATTAGGGTACAACCAGCAAAGCTTGTCGCTATTTGGTTCAACCACGAAGATTGGCCAGTGGTAAGTACGGAATACTTCGTACACAGAAAGTAGGCGGTGACGGAGGCCACAACTTGCGTTGAGCTTCACTTCTTGACCGCGTGCTTTGAGGACTTCGGCAAGGGTTTGGATAGATTCTTTAATGACAGATGTATTTACGATGGTCGGAATTTCGAAAAACTCACTCGTAATGTCGCGCTTGTGCAAAACGCTGTCTAAACGTTTGTACATACTGACTTGATTTTTGTCACCGATAAACACGATGTGAGTGCTGACCGTTCGGTTATCAAGTAATGGGGTGAGCAAGCGAATGGGGTCTTGATCGATAATGCCAACATGAACAGCCATATAAATTCCTTAATAGCGGCTCGCTCATAAAGGTGAAAGAAAAAACGGGAAGCAGCAAGCCTTAATAATCATATAATGACAAAGCTCATAAAAAACAAGGGCAACCCTTGATAAAAGTTGCCCTAGCTCAATTAGTCACCACTATTGGATAAGAAGTCTCAACAATCTCACTAAATATCTATCGATTCTTCATTTATCTATAGTTTGAATTGATGTACTAAATCACCTTGCTGATTCGCCAAAATTGTTAGGTTTTGGCTTGCCTCCGCAATTGAAGACATCGCTTGGTAACTCTTATCTGCGATGTGGTTGATGTCTTCGATGTTGCGTGCAATATCACCAGACGTTTCACTCTGCTCAGCGGCTGCTTGAGAGATGTGTGTACTCATGTGGCTGATCTCTAGAATCAAGGCTTGGATCTCTTCCATCGCACTGTTTGCACTTGAAGCTTGTTGAACCGACATGTCCATATCGCTCATACAGCTTTCAATTACGTTACTTGCAGTTTTCGAGCTTGATTGCAGATTGCTGATCATAGTCTCGATTTCAGAGGTTGATTGAGTGGTCTTCTGTGCTAGCACTCGTACTTCATCGGCAACGACTGCAAAACCACGACCTTGTTCACCTGCACGCGCTGCTTCGATTGCCGCATTAAGTGCAAGTAGGTTGGTCTGTTCAGCAATACCACGAATAACGTCAAGGATTGAACCAATCTGGCTACTCATCTGTTGTAGCTCGCCTACAGCGCCCACTGATTCAGTAAGGCGAACTTCAAGCTGATTAATGGTGCTGATGTTGGTGTTCATGATCTGACGACCAGACTCAGAAGCCGATTCTACTTGTTGAACCATGGTGAGTGAGCTTTGCGCGCTGTTCGCCACTTCTTGTACAGAATGAGACATCTCTGTCATTGCGGTCGCAACAGTCGCGGTTTGCTCACGTTGGCTGTTCAATTGAGCCTGCGTTTCAGATGACGTCTTCTGGTTGACGCTTGCAGTCTTAGTTAAGTCATCTGAAGCATCATTCAACTTCACAAGGATATTGTGCAGGTTGTCAGCCAAGGTGTTGATGTGACGGCTCACGCGGCTGAATTCGTTGTCGTAGCGAATATCGATACGCTGAGTCATATCACCTTCAGTTAGACCTTCTAATGTACCGAGGATGCGAGTTAATGGCTCTCGTACGCTGTGTGCAATGTGGTAACCAATCGCAGCAGCGAACACAGTCACAACAATGCCAATGGCAATCGCGTTGAATAGGCCTTTGTCGTAGATGCTGCTTGCGTCAGCGAGTGATGAGTTAAGTTGCTCTTCAGCGGTCACGTTGAATGAGTCCAAAACAGCCATCGCTTGGTCAACTTCTAGAGCTAGGTTAGCGATGTTCACGTACAACGCTTGTTTGGCTTGTAGGTAGTTGTTGTGTTTGTCTAGTACGCCACCTTTCTGACCAACGTCTTTGGTGAACTTCTGAACCGACTCATCGAAGACATTTTTAAGTGCTGGTAGTTGTGTTGATAGACCTCGATAAGCGTAGTTAAGGTGAGTAACGGCCTTTTTGTTTTGGTTAACGGCTTTTTGAACGAAGGCAACATCAGAGCTAGCAAGTGCATCAGAGGTAATAACTTCTGCGTCTTGCAGTTTGATGAAGTAGCTCTTTGCCATCACTTTTACAGAGATGCTTTTTTGGTCGGCAACGTACTCTTTCATACCAACGGTTAATTCTGAATGTAAGCGTTGGAAGTCACGAGACGCTTTTTGTACTTGTTCTTGTGCTTCGAACATCGCGACGTAGTTGTTCATCGCTTCGTCAGCTTCGGCGAAGTAGCGTTCTTCCATTGCTCTTAATTGCGCGATACGTTCAACAAGTGAAGCATTGTTTTGGCTTGCCGCTTCTAAACTACCGAGAACTTCTGAAAACGAGTTTTGTGATGCAGCAAATTCTGTACGCATTGCAGACATGCGTTCAGCGTTTTGTGTGGTTAAGAAATCTTTGAATGACTTATCAGCAGAAAGCAATTGAACACTCGTTTGATTTGAAAGCGCGACAAGTGGTAATGAGGTTTCTGAGACACTCTCAAAATTGCTGTGTATCTGATTCATGCTGTTCATCATGATGGTTATCGTGACTGCGAACATGATGATGATCAGTGCGAAACCAGCGTACATACGCTTGATCACAGATCCCTTCATGGCTTTCTCCCTAAATAAAAATGCAGACCTAATGTCAGGTCAAGGTAAAACTAACAAAATTATCAGCATTCTATTGAGCTCGGCTTACGCATTTTATGACGCACACGTCAAAAATAGCGCTCAGTTATAACCAACATGCCATTCTTGAGAGCTAAGGCTCGTTTTCTTTGATTTGAACGGTGTTTTTTATTATGCTTTACAGCAGATTTATTGTGGTTTGATGCGGCATAGCGCATACTCAAAGCATTAAAAAATAAATGTTTTATCGGAGAGAAACATGGCTGAAGAAACCATTTTTACTAAGATCATCAACAAAGAAATCCCAGCAGATCTACTATACCAAGACGATTTAGTAACCGCATTTCGCGATATTAACCCTCGCGCGCCAAGCCATATCCTAATCATCCCAAACAAGCTGATTCCGACAACTAACGATGTTGAAGTCGAAGATGAAGCTATGATGGGGCGCATGTTTACTGTTGCTCGCAAGTTAGCAAAAGAAGAGGGCATTGCAGAAGATGGCTATCGTCTTATCGTGAACTGTAACTCTCACGGTGGCCAAGAGGTTTATCATATTCACATGCACTTGGTTGGCGGCCGTCCACTTGGCCCCCTATTAATGAGCTAATAAAAAGTTAATGAGCTAATGAAAAGCTAACGAGTTAATGAAAGCTAATGAGCTAGTTTAAACGCGCTCATTAGTGGGTTAACACAAGTAGTTAGTTGGAAAATTTGTAGTTTGTATGCCAACTTTAAGTTCTATCTGTTGTCTGAATGTCGGCATCGCTTAGGCAGAGGCTAAATCAGTAGGGTTTCAACTGGCTTGAGATCCTTTTTACAACGCGTTTCGTTTTGATAATGAGACCATTAAAGGTCAGCAGACCCTAATAAAGTAGGCATTTTAAACATGCACGGAGACGATAAGTGAAGCAACAGTTTAGATTCGCTTCCATTGCCCTGTTATCGGCGTTGACCGTAGGTTGTGCGAGTATGTCTGCAGGAAGCCTGTTCAGTCATTACAGCGCACAAAACAAAGCGATCTACCAAGCCGTTAAATCTGGAGATTATTCAGAGGCTCAGCAAGAGCTACCAGATTACGCGGCAGGCGACATCCTTGATAACTTTGAAAGAGGCAGAATTAATCTGCTGGATCAAAAATACCCTGAGAGTAAGGCTTCGTTTGAAGTGGCTGATCAGGCGGTTACTGAGCAGCAACGCAAAGCCGTGATCTCAATCTCAGACAGTGCAACCAGTGTGGGTGCGTTGGCTGTGAATGACAATATTACCGAGTATGTGCCAGCCGATTACGAGTTGGGCTTTCTTCATCTGTATCTCGGTTTAAATTACCTCAAGAAAAACGATTTAGAAGGTGCGGTGATCGAAATGCGTCGCGCCAACCAAGTTCAAGAACAAGCGAAGAAGCAACGCGAGGCTGAGTTAGACAAAGCAGCCAGCGATGCGAAGAAGCAAGGCTTGTCTGCCAATGTGGGTAGCATCCTTGCCAATTACCCTGATGCGGGTAAGAAACTGCAGTCAGTACAGAATGCGTATCTGATGTTCTTGTCTGGTCTGCTTTATGAAGCGTCAAATGATTTAAACAGCGCCTACGTTGACTATCGTCGTGCTTTGGCTGTGATGCCAGATAACCAAGAAATCATCGATAGAACCATGGCAACAGCCGCTCGTTTAGGGATGCGACAAGATTTAGCAACATTAGAAAAACGCTATAAGCAATCTTCTAAACTTAGTGCAGGTGAAGGGCGAGTGATTGTTCTTCAAGAGCAGAGCGCTGTGCAAGCTATGGACAGTTGGCGACTGGATTTGCCTGTTTATGACAGTCGCGATCAGGGGGCAATATACTCTCTTGCGCTGCCATATTACCCAAGTCAAAACGTAGAGCGTTTTTCTGCCTTGCGAATCAGCGGACAGCCGCTACAAGAACATTTGATCACTGATGTAAACGCGATGGCGCAGAACGATCTATCGGAACGTATGACAAGCATTGTTATTCGCCAAGCGCTACGTGTAGTCGCGAAAGATCGCATTCGAAAAGAAGCAACCAAAGGCGATGATGTCGGTAATATTCTGTTCAACGTGTGGAACACACTGACAGAGCAACCAGACACTCGCAGTTGGCAATCATTACCTGCAGAGATTAAGAGCAGTACGTTTGTAGCAAATAGCGGTCAATATACGTTGGAAGCGGGCGCTAAAACGTACGACTTTGATATTCGAGAAGGGCAGACCACCTTGGTGTGGATTTCTCGACAAGGAAACAATGCAACAATGTGGCATAAACAGCTAGGGAGGCTGTAATGAAAAAGTGGTTAGTGAGCTTAGCAGCGGTTATGGCTCTGGCTGGTTGTGCTGATAATACAGCTGGCGTAAGGGTCGATAGTCTGACTCAGAACGTTTTCTTTGGTGACAAGGTATTGGGCAGCCGTTTACAGGTTGAAGATATTCGCACCGATCTGGTCGACGGTCATACGCGAGGAATCGTTCGTTTAAACAGTAACTATAAAGGCGATCAACATATTCTTTATCGTTTTTACTGGTACGACGATGCCGGGCTTGAGGTCAACCTTAAACAAGGTCCTTGGAAGCAAGCGATTGTTCGTGGTTTTGAAAGTATTTCGTTGTCGGAAGTGTCGGTAAACCCGAAAGCGACTCAGTTCAGAGTCCAGTTCCGAGAGCAGTAAGTTAGATTAAACGGGTCTCATGATTCGTAAATACAAGAATTTAAGAGTGTGGGTAACCCCGCTCAGTGATAAGTTGAGGAAACAAAATGAAAAAGAGTGTCATTGCGCTACTAGGTTTAGCGGTTATTTTAGGCGGTTGTTCAAACAAGGTAAGCTACGGTGATGCACAAGCAGTAGAAACCACGACAATCGATTTCGGTTCAACTGACCTTCAAACGATTGCGGGTGAAATGGTCGATAGCATGATGGAGTCTGGTTCTGTGTCTTACATTACTCGTGAACAGCGTCCAATCGTGTTTGTAGAGCGAATCAAGAACAAAACAAGTGAGCACATCGATACTGAGTCAATCACTGACACTATCAGTACTAAGATGCTGAACTCTGGTAAGTTCCGTTTCGTTGATATGGACCGTGTAGAGTCTGTTCGTGACCAATTGAACTTCCAAAACAACGATGAGCTTGTAAACCAAAGTTCAGCGATTCAATTCGGTAAAATGGTTGGTGCTCAGTACATGCTGTACGGCAACCTATCAAGCATCGTTAAGAAAGCGGGTAGCGATGAAGACGTATACTACAAAATGACGATGCGTCTAATGGATCTTGAGTCTGGCTTGATTGAATGGGCTGACGAGACTGAAATCCGTAAGCAACAATCTAAGAGCCTACTAGGCCTTTAATTTCGCTTACTTGCCAACTATGCGCAGCCGGATTTGACAATGTCTAGTATTGGCGGCGCTTAATCTTGACAGCGTATAGCTTGGTCACACGCCAATGCAGTGCATGATGTGCTGTTTATGAAGAGACACTGGCTTTTGGTCAGTGTCTTTTTTGTAGGGAATGAAGACGTTTATAGGGCAGTTAAGACGTTTATAGGGAGTAAATATGGCAATTTTTTCTTGGTCTGAGGCTAAGCTTCTTGATACCAGTTTGAGTTCGCTTGACGGTTACTTTTCTGAGCCTCCAGTTAGAGCACAGACATTAACAGGCGGTTTGACCAATCGATGTTGGAAGTTGGTCGATGCCGATGGTACTGCGTATGTTTGGCGGCCAACCACACCTATCACCAAAGCGTTCTTCATTTCTCGCCATGAAGAGTACCAAGTGCTGTCTGCCATTGAGCGACTCGGTATCGGGCCAAGCCCAATGGTAGTGAATGAGCAGGGGTTACTGGTTGAGTGGATTGCGGGTGAGACACTTTACGAAGATCTAGAACTCGATGACCTGTTGAAAACGCTGATCTCTGTTCATCTGGTTAATACTGCGCGATTACCACTGCAACCATTCAGTTTCACGGCGCGAGTCGACCATTACTGGCTGCAGCTTGATGCGATTCATAAGACTGAAGCCTGCACTAAGATTTATCAAGAGTGGCGCGTGGCTCCGAGTATTACCAATGTTGACCTGTCTTTGTGCCATTTTGACTTAGGTGGTTATAACCTAGTGAGAAACAGTGACTGCATTAAGATTATTGATTGGGAATACGCTGCGCTCGCAGACCCTAGGCTCGATTTAACATTAACCATTGCGGTTGCTGGCGCGCCAGTCACAGAAGCGGTTGAGAAGTACTGTCAGCTGCGAGGAATCCATGATGTTCAGCCTTGGCTTGATGGTGTAGAAGCATGGTTACCAAGAAGCCAGATGATGGCGATGCTATGGTATTTACTTGCTCATCAGCTTTGGGGCGATGAAAGTTATCTGCGTGAAGCGGAGGCTCTGAGTCACACTTTATGTAGCTAGGATCACGTTTAGGAAGTGAAAAATATAATTTCTCAGCTGTTACCTTTAAAACCTTGTTTTTCGTGTTAGATTGATCAAAACGTACCAATATTCAACGGGGGAGGTACAATGATTATCTATCTACATGGCTTCGACTCAACAAGCCCGGGCAATCACGAAAAAATACTGCAGTTGCAATTCATTGATGATGACGTTCGTTTCATCAACTACAGTACTTTGCATCCAAAACACGATATGCAGCATCTGCTAAAAGAAGTGCATAAGGTGATAGAGCAATCCGATGATCCGCATCCCATTATTTGTGGTGTAGGTTTAGGTGGTTTTTGGTCTGAGCGTATTGGTTTCTTATGTGGGATTAAGCAGGTGGTGTTCAACCCTAATCTGCACCCTGAGAACAACATGGTAGGTCGAATTGACCGTCCAGAAGAGTACGAAGACATCGCAACTAAATGTGTTGCTCAGTACCGTATGAAAAACAAAGGACGCTGTTTAGTGGTGCTTTCTCGTGAAGATGAAATTCACGACAATACCAAAACAGCTGCCGCGCTAGAAGATTACTATGATGTAATCTGGGATGAGAAAGAGAGTCATAAATTCAAAAAGATCTCTCAACATCTTCAAGCAATGAAAGCGTTCAAAAACGCTTAATCAATCCAGATGTTTTATAAAAGCAGTGCTCAATGAGTGCTGCTTTTTCACATCTGAATCTTAGAGATTGGTATTGATAAAGTAGTTGTATATGTTTTATCGGTCGGTTTGTGCATTTATAGATCAGTTTGCGCAAACGTTAACTAATTAGTCGCGAATCCTCATTGAGGGTAAGGATTTTTTTGTTGCGGTCATCTTTTTGCTATATATAATGTTCCCAAGCAAAATATTTTGACAAATATCAAAAAAAATTGAGAGCGAGTGAAAAAACTTGCCCATAATTTGTGTTCTGCCTCTCAGGTAGTCACCTTTTATATCCACGTGAGCAAAGCAACAAACCATTATTTGTTGTTTGTAACCCCTCTAACTACTCGGTGAGCTGTCGTTATTCTTTTTCGCGGTAACCCAATTTGTAACAGCCTTCGCATTCAAGGCCGAGTAGATACATAGAATTTATCGGTTGGAGTAATCGAGCCGAACCCCATTTATTCATTTTGTAGAGGATTGTCATTGTGACAAAAATTATCGTAGTAGGCGGCGGTGCTGGTGGTTTAGAACTAGCCACTAAACTAGGCCGCACTTTAGGTCGTAAGAAACGTGCCCAGATTACTCTGGTAGACCGTAAAGCAAGCCACCTATGGAAACCATTACTTCATGAAGTAGCAACGGGCTCACTGGATGAAGGTGTTGATGCATTAAGCTACCGTGCGCACGCAAAAAACCATTACTTCGATTTCCAAATGGGCAGCCTGAACGACATCGATCGTGAGCGTAAAGTGATTGCACTAAGCGAGCTTACAGACGAGCACGGTGAACTGCTGATGCCAAGCCGTGAACTTGAATACGATATTCTAGTGATGGCGCTAGGCTCAACGTCAAACGACTTCAACACTCCAGGCGTTCGTGACAACTGTATTTTCCTTGATAGCCCAGAGCAAGCACACCGTTTCCGTACAGAAATGAACAATCAGTTCTTAAAGCTTCACGCTAAGAACGGTCAAGGCACGGTAGACATCGCGATTGTTGGTGCTGGTGCAACTGGTGTAGAGCTTTCTGCAGAGCTACACAACGCCGTTAAAGAACTTCGTACTTACGGCTTCGGCGACCTAGATTCAAGCAAGCTGAACGTAAACCTAGTTGAAGCGGGTGAGCGTATTCTTCCAGCTCTACCTCCTCGTATTTCAAGTGCAGCACACTCTGAGCTAACCAAGCTTGGTGTGAACGTTCGTACGAATACGATGGTGACTCAGGCGGATTCTGACGGCCTAACAACCAAAGATGGTGACAAGATCCCAGCTCAAATCATGGTATGGGCAGCAGGTATCAAAGCACCAGATTTCATGAAAGATATCGGTGGTCTTGAAACCAACCGTATCAACCAGTTGGTTGTGAAGAACACGCTGCAAACAACACTGGATGACAACATCTTTGCAATCGGTGACTTGGCGCAATGTACACAAGCAGACGGTTCATTCGTTCCGCCACGTGCACAAGCGGCTCACCAAATGGCAAGCTGTGCATTCAGCAACATCATTGCTAAGTTGAACGGTCGTGACCTGAAAGACTACATCTACAAAGACAAAGGCTCGCTAGTTTCACTTAGCCGTTTCTCTACGGTAGGTAGTTTGATGGGTAACCTGACGAAAGGCTCGATGATGGTCGAAGGTCGTATTGCTCGTGTGGTTTACATCTCTTTGTACCGCATGCACCAGATGGCGCTTCACGGCTTAATCAAAACATCACTGATGATGCTGGTTGGTCGTATTAACCGTGTACTTCGTCCAAACCTAAAGCTTCACTAATCAGGTAAGCCTTCTCAGAGCATTACGCTGATAATAAAAAAGAGCTCTTCGGAGCTCTTTTTTGATCGTGTCGATTATGGATTATCGCAGGTGTTGAACTCATTTCTGCTGTTAAGACGTTGGAGGTAGCACAGAATAAACCACGCCATCTTTCGGCTTACCGTTAAACAGAAATCGATTCTGGGCAATGGTTTCTCGCTCAGCGCCACACTTCTCGATCAACTTTTGGCTAGGTAGGTTCTCGGTATCGCAGACAATCTCCAAACGCGTTAACTTGAGTTGCGCGAAACAAAATTCAAATAGGGCGAACATCGCTTCTTTGGCGATCCCTCTCCTTTGAAAGTCATCACCGACCCAATAACCTAAACTCGCCATATTAAAGGTGTGGTAAAGCTCATTAATGGCAACCATACCGACTAACTTATCGCTTTTTCGTTCAAAGATGCCAAAGCCAAACGCATCGGCTTTCACCCAGTTCAGGCGAGTTGCCAGAATAAATTTCTCGGCCTCGACGATAGAAAACTCTTTATGACACCAGTCGACCCATGGCAGCAAGCTAGGGGAGGACTTAACCAGCTGAGAAAATTCTTGAGCATCTGAGGCCTCAATGATTTTAAGGCTAAGATTTTGTGTGTTGATCTGAAATTCAGGGCTCATAGAGCGTACCAAGTAACGTGTAAGTACTGAGCAAAGAAAGTCAGTACAGAATAAAGATAGATAGCACTTAATAAAACGCCCTCACTAGGAGGGCGGATTGAATTATTTATATAATTATAGCCGAATCGGCAAGTAATTTACTGCGCTACACGTCTAACTTGAATCACCATTCCAAGAAGTGGGTGGTCAAGGTAGTGAGTTTCTGTACTGCGCATACGACGTTTTTGGTCCATGCGGTAGCTCTTAAGGAACTCTTGGACTTCAACCGTCGGAGAAATCTCAGTTAGGTTGCCCACTTGGACGTTGCTTTCTGCGCCACTTACTGGTGAATCTAGCTCGATTTGTTGCTCTTGTAGAGTCACTTCACGAACGCTTGGCGCTTTTAAATCTAATGTCGTTTCAGCGTATAGGTAGTGCTGAACGTAGATTTGCAGCTTGCCGTCTAATTCGTAGAGTGGCTTATCAATGGTCTCTTCTTGGACCCCATCAGCGCTGCCTGCAGTGATTGCGCCTTTTTCAGAGCCATCAGCATTAAATTGTTTAGAGAAATCTTTACCTGCTTGAATGTGGAAAACAGGTGCCGAGCTCTTACCTTGGTCGCCTTGACGCCAAGCGGTATGCATCAGAACTTCAAAGCCAGCGTGTTTACGTAGCTTGTCTTTTTGAGGCGTTAACTTATATTCCGAGTAAGGAAGCATTTGAACGCCTTTCTTTGCTCGGTATTGGGTATCTTGAAATGAACCAACACGCTCAAGTGAAATCTTAGGCTGTGTATTTGGCCAAGATTCGTTCACCTTCTCTGCATCAACAGCGCGCTTAAAAATGATCACTTCTATATCAAATTGTCTCTGCGCCAAACTTGGCAGTGAGACGAACAATAGTAGCAGTGGGATCAGTCTTTTCATTTTTACTCCGTCTTCCAGCCGAACTACCGGCTGGATAATTTATATGTGCAAGTGGATTGGGTCTTATGCTGAAGGCAGCAAGTTTTGTCTGAATTCGCCCAATAAATCACTAACAAATTGAATTCGTTTCCGTCTGTCGACCAATGGTATCGTAAACTTGAACTTTGTTGGTCCTTCCATTGAAAACTTTTGCGGTTGAGATTGCAACAGTTTAACAAGGTAGGTCGGGTTTATGTCAGCATCCGGGTAGAATTCTAAGAATCCACCCTTATCGTGGGCTTCAATTTTCTTCGCTTTGATAGACGCTGCGGCTAATTTTAGCTCAGAAACTGATAACAAGTTCTTGGTTGCATCAGGCAGAAGGCCGAAGCGATCAATCAGCTCGACTTTCAACTCTGCCAATTCGTCGGAGTAACTCACACTCGCAATACGCTTATAGGTAGACAAACGTGTATTGATGTCTGGGATGTAGTCATCTGGTAATAGTGCTGGCAAACGCATCTCAATTTCAGTTTGTTCACGCAGTAGGTCATCAAGCGATGGCTCTCGACCTTCCTTCAATGCTTCAACCGCTTGTTCAAGCATCTCCATGTACAAGGTGAAACCAACTGACTGGATTTGACCACTCTGTTCATCACCTAACAGCTCACCCGCACCACGAATCTCTAAATCGTGAGTTGCTAAGGTAAAGCCTGCGCCCAAGTCTTCGAGCGAAGCAATCGCATCCAATCGCTTGATCGCATCTTTGGTCATTGCTTTAGGGTGTGGCGTTAACAAGTAAGCATAAGCTTGGTGGTGCGAACGACCTACACGACCACGTAATTGGTGCAGCTGTGCTAAACCAAGGTTATCGGCTCTGTCCATCAAGATGGTATTTGCCGTTGGTACGTCGATACCGGTTTCAATGATGGTTGTACACACCAGTAAGTTGAAGCGCTGGTGGTAGAAGTCATTCATGATGCGTTCCAGTTCGCGCTCTCGCATCTGGCCATGAGCTACAGTCACGCGCGCCTCTGGAATCAGCTTTTGCAATGACTCTGCTGTTTTCTCAATCGTGTCGACTTGGTTGTGTAGGAAGTAAACCTGGCCACCACGCATGATTTCACGCAGCACCGCTTCTCTGACGATGGCATCATCACTCTCGCGAACGAAGGTTTTAATTGCCAAGCGTCGTGCGGGTGGTGTAGCGATGATCGAAAGGTCACGCATGCCACTCATTGCCATGTTCAGCGTTCGCGGGATCGGTGTCGCAGTAAGCGTTAGAATATCGACATCGGCACGCATCGCTTTCACTTTCTCTTTCTGACGCACACCAAATCGGTGTTCTTCATCGACAACCAGCAAGCCAAGGTCTTTAAACTTAATATCACTCGAAAGTAGCTTGTGAGTACCCACTAAGATATCGACCTTACCGTCGGCGACATCTTGCATGATCAACTTCTGCTCTTTAGCTGATTTGAATCGGGATAGAACCTCAACACGAATCGGCAAGTTGGCGAAACGGTCACGGAAGTTCTCGAAGTGTTGCTGAGCAAGTAGGGTAGTAGGAACTAACACCGCCACTTGTTTACTGTTATCCGTACAAACGAATGCTGCGCGCATTGCGACTTCTGTTTTACCAAAACCAACATCACCACACACTAAGCGGTCCATGGCTTTTGCTTGGCACATGTCAGACATCACCGCATTGATGGCCATTGCTTGGTCATCCGTTTCTTCAAACGGGAAGCCAGACTTGAAGGTCGCGTATTGGCCACGGTCGAGTACAAACTTGTAGCCAGGTTTTAGTTCACGTTTAGCGTAAACATCAAGCAGTTCGGCTGCAACGTCACGGACTTTCTCTGCGGCGCGCTTACGAGCTTTCTGCCATGCTTCGCCACCGAGTTTATGCAGTGGTGCAGAATCTTCAGCGCCGCCAGAGTAGCGCCCGATTAAGTTCAGAGAAGCAACAGGTACGTAGAGCTTGGCATCATTTTGATACTCAAGCGTTACGTATTCTGTTTTCATACCACCCGCTTCAAGTGTTTGCAGGCCGATGTAACGACCAATACCGTGGTCAATATGAACAACAGGTTGACCCGGTTTAAGTTCGGCTAAGTGACGAATTACAGTGTCGCTGTTAACGCTTTTCTTGTCTTTCTTACGACGTTGTACAACGCGATCACCTAACAGGTCGCTTTCACAGACAAGGGCGATGTTTTGCTCTTCGTGGATAAAGCCATGCTCAGCAGAACCTAGGATCAGGGTGAACTTATCTTTACCTTTAATCGCCGCATCGAGGTTTTCAACTTCGCTTGGTCGTACTTTAATACCACGAAGCAGTTCACTCAGCGCTTCACGACGACCTTCTGACTCAACTGAAAAGACGACTTTGCCTTCGAAGGCTTCAGTGAACTTTCTTAGGTTTGCGAGTGGCTCTTTATTCTGATGCTGAACACTGAGATCAGGAAGAGACACAACCGGAAGGTTGGTACGTCCAGCTTTCTCTTCAATTGAATCTAAGCTCAGGTTAACTTGTGGCTTCTGTTTGAAGTGAGCGAACAGCTCGTCTTTCTTCAACCACAGTTGTTCAGGCGTCAGCAGTGGCCGTAATGGGTCAACACCGCGCTGTTCGTATCGATGAGCAACGTCCGTTAGGAATGAGTCTACTGCAGTCTCGACATCACCTAGAATCAGCAGTTGCGCTTCATCGGCAACGTAATCAAACAAGGTTTCTGTGTGATCGAAGAACAGCGGTTGCCAGTACTCGATACCAGCAGGCCAAGTACCCTTAGAAACCTGCATATAAACCGATTCTGGTTCGCGGCGCGCATCAAACTGTTGGCGCCAACGAATACGGAAATCTTCAATCGCTGTTTCCGAGGTTGGGAATTCGTGAGCAGGCAGCAGGCGGATCTCAGAGATGTCTTCGATAGAACGCTGGTTTTCAGGATCGAAAGTACGAATAGTGTCGATTTCGTCATCGAAAAAATCGATTCGATACGGGTCTTTACTGCCCATTGGGAACAGATCGAGAATAGAACCACGACTTGCGTATTCACCGGGGCCAAACACTTGATCAACGTAACGATAGCCTGACTTTTCAAGCTGTAGGCGCAGTTTCTCAAGCGAGTAGAGATCGCCCGTTTTCACCATTAACGTGTGTTGTAGCAAAAAGTCTCGCGGTGACTGGCGTTGCAATAACGTGCTGATCGGAACGATCGTGATGCCATCTTTTAATGTTGGCAGTGCGTAAAGGCGTGCGATACGATCTGAGATGATCTCTTGGTGCGGCGAGAAGCTATCGTATGGCAGCGTTTCCCAGTCAGGGAATAATGCGACTTCATGTGCCGTAAACTGTTCAATTTCAGATTGAAGCTTAAGCGCCACTTGTGGGTCGGGTACAGCCAAGACGGTATGGCTGTTGTGTTGCTCTGCGAGTTTGGCAATGGCAAGAGCGAGAGACGAACCGACTAGGTTACCGATGTGCTTTTTGTCACCGGCACCTTTAAGTTTAGGTAGTGTAAATATGGATTTTTTGGTCATGTTAATTTACTTGTTATCTCGGTCTAGAGAGCGTTGACGCAAGAGTTTCTGTTGTTGATAAAGTGCCGCTTTAATTAGCAGGTCTTGGTCGGTATCGCGAAGATGAGCGTATTTAAATTTGATTTCGAAACCTGAGTCTTTCGCCTCGCTAGCAAATACTTCTGCGTAGCAATAAATGGCTGCAGCTGGGTGCTCTAGAAAAAGTTTGGCTTTTACTAAGCGACCCGGTTCGATGTCTGCTTTTGAAAAGCAGGAAAACTGACTCGCACCAAATGAATAGGTGTGAGTGCGAAATTTCTCATCATCTTGCTGCGATAACATAAAGCTCAACAAGAGGTTTAATTTTGAGTTTTGTGCATCCAATAAACTGGTGACATTCTTCAAGTCGCTGTTTTTCAGTTCCGCTCGAGCGCTGTCAGCTAACAGATCCAATTGGCTAAATTCACTTGCCACCACAAATGGTGCTGGGATCTCAGATTCGAATTGAATTTGAGAAGGTAAAGTGAAGCCGCTGTCCATTGGTTCAATATTAGCGGTAAGGCTATGGTGAACGGTGAAAAACTCTTGTTCTGTCATGCGTTAGTTCCTTGAAGTGATCTATTGATTATCGCTATGTGGCCGCAGTAATCAAGGTCAGTTAATTGAAAGTCTCAAATAGTTGTTTGAAATTTGGCTATTTGACAAGGTTCTGTTTTTCAAGCCTAACTAATTGAGTTAATTCACTCTATATTTTCAGTTAACCCCTACACAGTAACAGCAATACCCGTTACATTAACCCGCATCCCCTTTAGATGGTTCAAAGTATGTTTCATCCTATTTCGTTGTTTGTTGGCCTACGCTATTTGAAAGGCCGTTCAGGTGATCGCTTTAGCCGTTTTGTTTCTTATATGTCGACGGCAGGTATCACCATTGGTGTGCTGTCTTTGGTTACTGTTTTATCGGTAATGAATGGATTCGAAGCGCAGTTAAAAGACCGAATTCTTGGAGTTCTTCCTCAAGCGGTGGTTTATGAGCAAGGTGGCACCACTTCTCTTTTTGCCCAAGCGCCTAATTTTGCAGAGCAAATCTCGCTTAATGGTCACGTTGAACCGATTGTCCGCAGTGAGGCGGTGATTCAGAGTCCGGCTCAGTTATCTGCGGGGCTATTAATCGGTATTGAACCTAATTCAGATGACCCTCTTCAAAACCACTTGATTGCGGGCAGATTGTCTTCACTTCAAGCTGGGCAATATCAGCTATTTCTTGGTCACACCTTGGCGAGAAATTTGAAGGTATCTATGGGTGACAAAGTTCGCCTGATGGTGACCAGCGCGAGCCAGTACACCCCGTTAGGTCGTATTCCAAGCCAACGAAATTTCACCGTTGCCGGTATTTTCAATACAGGTTCTGATATCGACGCTCAACTGATGGTGACAGACATCCAAGACGCTGGGCGTTTGATGCGTTATAAATCAGACACTATTTCAGGCTGGCGACTATTTTTTGAAGACCCGTTTGAAGTCGCAGAGTTATCAACTCAGCCATTACCGGAAGGTTGGTTGTGGAGCGACTGGCGAGACCAACGAGGTGAGCTATTCCAAGCCGTTCGTATGGAAAAAAACATGATGGGTTTAATGCTTGGGCTTATCATCGGTGTTGCTGCTTTCAATATTATCTCAGCACTTATCATGGTGGTGATGGAGAAGCAGTCTGAAGTCGCGATTCTTAAGACCCAAGGCATGACTGATGGTCAAGTCATGGGGATCTTCATGGTTCAAGGCGCAAGTAGTGGCGTGATTGGTGCGCTCTCTGGTGGTGTGTTAGGCGTTGCTCTAGCGATGAACCTTAATACTATTTTAGAGGCGATGGGCGTTGCTCTATTCTCGTTTGGTGGACAGTTACCAATTTTGATTAACCCAATTCAAATCGCTGTTGTTGTGGTTCTGGCTATTGCACTTAGCCTGATTGCCACTGTATTCCCTTCTTATCGTGCATCGTCTGTGAAACCTGCTGAGGCCCTTCGTTATGAGTAATTTTCTTCAATGTAATGATATCCGTAAAACGTACCGTGAAGGCTCGTTAGATACTGAGGTGCTCAAGGGAGTCAGCTTTGACATCGAAAAGGGTGAGCTAGTAGCAATCATCGGTACCTCTGGCTCGGGCAAAAGTACCTTACTGCATATCTTAGGCGCATTAGACGATGCTTCTGCGGGCAGTGTGAGTTTTCTTGGTCAAGATTTAGCATCTTTGAGTTCGAATAAGCAGGCGAAGCTTCGCAACCAGCATCTTGGCTTTGTGTATCAGTTCCATCATCTTCTATCTGACTTTTCAGCTTTAGAAAACGTGGCGATGCCGTTATTGATTGGCGGCGAAAAGCCCGCTAAAGCAAAGCAAGAAGCACAACGTTTGTTGGACAAAGTTGGATTGAGTCACCGCGTGGACCACCGACCTTCAAAGCTTTCTGGTGGCGAGAGGCAACGTGTGGCGATTGCTCGTGCATTGGTGAATAAGCCTGCGCTAGTGTTGGCGGATGAACCAACCGGTAACCTTGACCATAACACCGCACTGTCTATTTACGACTTAATGCGTGAACTGAACCGTGAATACGATACTGCCTTTTTGGTCGTGACTCACGATGGTGAACTTGCCGGTAAGATGGATCGCCAACTTCACATGCAAGATGGTTTACTGGTCAACGTAGAAAAAGAGGAGAGCTAAGTGTTTTCCTCTTTATCTCTATTGATAGGCGGCCGATTTAGCCGTGCGAAACAACGAGACAAGATGGTGTCGTTCATCTCATTGTCTTCGACCATTGGTATTGCGGTTGGTGTCGCGGTGATCATTATCGGCTTATCTGCGATGAATGGCTTTGAGCGAGAGCTTCAATCACGAGTACTTTCTGTCATTCCTCATGGTGAATTTGAAGGCGTGAATGAGCCTGTGACTCGTTGGGAGCACGTGATTGAGGAGTCGGTTAAGCACGATAAAGTCGTTGCTGCTGCGCCTTATGTAAAAATTACAGCGCTTGCTGAAAAGGGCAAAGAGCTCAAAGCAATTGAAGTTCGCGGTGTTGATCCACAACTTGAACAACAGGTATCAAGTCTATCGAGTTTTATCGATAAACAAGCTTGGAGCGAGTTTAAGGCAGGACAACAACAGATCATTCTGGGCTCTGGTGTAGCGAATGTGTTGGGTGCGAAAGTGGGTGATTACCTGACTTTGATGATTCCAACGGTAAACGGTTCTGTGAAGGTTCAGGCGCCAAAGCGTGTTCGAGTGAAAGTGGTTGGCTTGCTGACGCTTAATGGCCAGATTGACCACAGCTTGGCTCTGATTCCGATTGGTGATGCTCAGGTCTACGCCAACTTAGGTGAGGCGGTAACTGGAGTCTCTTTAAAAGTGACCGATGTGCTGAACGCGAACTCTATTGTGCGTGAAGTGGGCAATCAGCTTGATGTGTATGTGTATCTACGAAGCTGGCAGCAGAAGTTTGGTTTCTTGTATCGAGATATCCAACTCGTTCGTACCATCATGTATCTGGTGATGGTACTGGTTATTGGTGTGGCTTGTTTCAATATTGTCTCGACGCTAATGATGGCAGTAAAAGACAGAGCATCAGAGATCGCGATTTTAAGAACCATGGGTGCATCAGACGGCCTTGTGAAGCGCATCTTTGTTTGGCAGGGCGTATTCTCAGGCGTGTTAGGCAGTTTAGTGGGCAGTGCAATAGGTGTGCTAGTCGCTCTTAATCTCACGACACTAATCAAAGGACTTGAAAAGTTGGTCGATCACCAGTTCTTGTCCGGTGATATCTATTTTGTCGACTTCTTGCCATCACAACTTGATATGACGGATGTTGTTGTGGTTTCCGGCACTGCGATTGTGCTGAGTTTACTGGCGACATGGTACCCAGCATCACGCGCGGCGAAGTTGAATCCAGCCTCAGTGCTGAGTTCTAAATAGCATTCGCCTAAATAACAGGCCGTCAGTTTTCAGTCGATACAAAAAAGGATCCCAGTGGGATCCTTTTTTATTGAATTCAATTCGTGTTCTTTACGACTTTCGTTACATGCCAATCTTGCAGAGGTAAGTAGCTCATCCGATTTTAACTTGTGTACGTTTTAAGTGAAGCGCATACAAGGTTAGATTGAATAACAAGAAATGGCGTTCAGTGCCTTGCTTGTCGCTTCTTCCAACTTCTTACTACTGAGTAGCGCCATAAACCGCGAATACCAAAGTAGCCAATCATTGCTGAAACCACGCCACAAATCAGACAACCCAATAAGAACGGAGGCCCTATAGTGCTCATTTGCGCCAAGATGAAGTCCCAAGACAATTCGAAATGGAAGGCTTGCGGTGGCACATGCATAACAAACGCCCCGACTTTATAAGCAAAGTAGAAGAGAACAGGCATGGTAACCGGGTTACTGATCCAAACAAGTGCGACAGCTAAAGGCAGGTTAACGCCACATGCGACAGCAAGGCCTGCAGACATAATCATTTGACTTGGTAGAGGGACAAACGCCATGAATAACCCAACAGCAAACGCGCCAGCCGCAGAGCGACGATTAAGGCACCATAAGTTGGGGTTGTACAAAACATTGCCAAAAACTTTCAATGCTTTCTGACGCTTGATTAGATCATGGTCAGGCATAAATCGTTTGATAAACTTTCTTGGCATAGGAGGAAGCTACTCTCTTGTTTAACACTTGGTTCTTGATTTCATTTGCTGCGACAGTTGTGTCTGCCAGCTTCTGGCCTGTGATGCCACATTGGGTTTGGGCACCATTGATGCTGTTGTTACTGCTAGCACCAACAAAGTATAGCGTTTTCCGGAGTGCAAGAGGTCCAGTAACAGCATTGATACTAGTTATCTGCCTAGGGAATGCGATTGAAATACAAACGAGTCGCTTATTCCAATCAGGGCAGAATACTACCATAAATGCGTCGGTTGTTAGCCTTTTTAGTGAAAATAGCCACGGTTTTGAAAGCGTAATAGTAGTCAGATCAATTGGCGGCGAAAAATTAATCTTTCCTCAATTGATAAAATTGCGTTTGTTTACTCCTTTCAAGCTAACGCTTGGAGATGATGTCTATTTATCGGCCTCAATAAAGCCGATATGGGGCAAACTCAACGAAGCCGGCTTTGACCGAGAAAAGTACTTGTTTAGTGCTGGCGTGGTTGCCAATGCAACTTACAGAGCAGATACCAAGTACCGAATTCATTCTAGCACCAACTTACGCGCCCAATGGTTTGAAGCCAGCCTTGAAAGGTTAAGTCTGCTGGCAAATCAAGATCTCATTATCGCTTTGAGTTTTGGATATCGAGACCTTATTCCGCCTCAGCGGTGGGATATGCTTAAAAGCAGTGGCCTGATTCACTTGATGGCTATTTCGGGGCTGCATATTGGGATTGCCTTTGGTATCGGCTATCAGATTGGCAAGATATTAAGGTTACTTTCCCCTTCATTTCTTTGGTTACCTACAATATTCGGGCTCGGCTTGGCGTATTTCTATAGTTGGTTTGCTGGATTCACGCTGCCAACTTTGAGAGCTTTGGTGATGTGCGTTATCGCGAGTTATTTCTTGTGGCGTGGGCAAAATATCAGTTTGCTTCGGTATGTTACTTTAAGTGTGTGCGTGGTTCTGCTGATTTGGCCGTTTTCAGCTTTGTCGAGCAGTTTTTGGTTGTCCTTTGGTGCATTGGGCGCTGTTTTCTATATCGCCTGTAATACTCAGCGCTCAGCTTCAAGCTTTACATTTATCGACCACGCACTCCAACTTATTAAGCTTCAACTGATGCTGACATTCCTTATCGCGCCTTCCTCGATGTTGTTTTTCAAAGGAGTCAGTTTAGTCTCTGTTTTCTACAACTTGTTCCTTTTACCTTGGGTATCGATGGTGACGATCCCGCTGTTGTTTCTGGCAATGTTTCTAAGCTTAATATCGGAGTCAGTGTCTGGCGTGGTTGGTATAACAGCGCTAGACAATGATTTGGTCAGTCAGCTGTGGAAGTTAGTCGACTTATCGCTTGAGCCTCTCGTATTTAGTCTTCCTTTCTCTGAGCGATTTTGGATCCAAGTCGATAATCAGACGATTGCATTATCAGTATTCCTTATCTTGTTTTTGAGCTTTGTTAGTCGGTATTTCAAGCGAACATTATCGATATTGGTAACTGCAGTGTTTGTGCTGTGGTGGGAGTTCAGCAAACCCCAGCAAGACAAACTAACTATTGATATCTTGGATGTTGGGCATGGGTTGTCTTTGGTCTTGGAAAAGAACAATCAGATTGTTGTTTATGATCTTGGCAATGCGTGGCCAGGAGGCTCGGTTGTTGAGTCTTTGTTGATTCCTACTTTGAATCAGCGGGGGATTTATGAATTAGAAGGCGTGATTGTGAGTCATTTCGATTCTGACCATGCTGGTGGTTATCCGGCATTACTTGAGAACTATACGCCAAAGTGGATAAGAACCAGTCAGAACATTATTCAAGAACGCCAATCTATCACTCAAGCCCCGTCTAATATTCAAACATGTACTATTGGAGAGGTTTGGAACTGGCAAGATGTTGTTTTTGAGGTGTTGTGGCCGCCTAAGCAAGTAAAGAGGGCGTATAACCCACATTCGTGTGTGGTCAAGATCTCAGATCATAGTGCTGATTTCTCAATGTTGCTCACTGGTGATATTGAACTGGTAAGTGAGTGGTTACTTGCTCGTGAAGGAGAACAGCTAAGGAGTGATGTTATGTTGGTTCCGCATCATGGCAGCGATTCGTCATCGATTAAGTCGTTTATTGAGGCGGTGTCTCCTCAGCTGGCGATAGCTTCTCTTGCCAAAGGCAACCAGTGGGGAATGCCGAGTGAGTTTGTTATTGAACGTTATCAGGAAGCGGGGAGTACTTGGCTAGATACTGGAGAAAGCGGACAAATAACCATCACTCTTAGCAAAGAAGGTTGGCAATATCATGCGATTAGAGAACAACAAGGCGGGCAGTGGTATAGGCAGATGCTCCGTAAGGGAGTAGAATAGATAGATTATTGTGAGAAAATTAAGCGATTCTATGTCAACACAAACAGATGAAACTACCTGGGTCACATTTAAAAGACTTTGGACTTATATTCGATTATATAAGGCCGGCCTAGGTGTTGCGGTAATTGCGCTTATTATAAATGCCGTTTCTGATACCTATATGATTTCCTTACTAAAGCCGTTACTTGATGAAGGCTTTGGTAATGCTGAATCTGACTTTTTACGTACACTTCCACTTATTATCTTTGCCATGATGTTCGTTCGTGGCGTCAGTGGCTTTGTTTCAACCTATTGCTTGAGTTGGGTCTCTGGCAATGTGGTGATGGAAATTCGTCGTAAGATTTTCAGCCATTTCATGCACATGCCTGTTTCTTTCTTCGATAAAGAACAGACAGGCGCATTGCTATCTCGAATTACTTACGATTCAGAGCAAGTGTCTGCAGCAACCAGTAAAGCGTTAGTCAGTATTGTCCGTGAAGGTGCAAGTATTATAGGCTTGTTGACGCTGATGTTCTGGAATAGTTGGCAGTTATCTTTGGTGTTATTTGCTGTAGCGCCTTTGGTTGCGTGGGCGATCAGTATCGTATCGAAGCGATTCAGAAAGATCTCTAAGAACATGCAAACTAGCATGGGTCACGTTGCTTCTTCAGCTGAACAAATGCTGAAAGGGCATAAAGTGGTTCTAACTTACGGTGGTCAAGATCTAGAAAAACACCGCTTTGATAAAGTTAGTAACCAAATGCGCCAACAAAGCATGAAGTTAATCACTGCTCAAGCGGCCGCTAACCCGATTATTCAAATGATCGCATCAGTTGCGATTGTTGTTGTTCTATTCCTTGCTAGTGTCGATTCTATTAAAGCCGAGCTTACTGCTGGTACGTTTACCGTTGTCTTCTCTGCAATGTTTGGTCTATTACGTCCGCTAAAGGCGTTAACTAACGTAACGTCTGAATTCCAACGTGGTATGGCTGCGAGTACGACTCTATTTGGCTTGATGGATCTAGATACCGAGCAAAACAAAGGGACGTTGAAACCTGAAACTGTAATGGGTGAAGTGGCTGTTAAAGATGTCACGTTTACTTATGACGGTGCAGAGAAACCAGCACTTGATAAGATCAGCTTCAATATACCGAAAGGTAAAACGGTTGCGCTTGTTGGGCGATCTGGCTCGGGTAAGAGTACCATTGCTAACCTATTCACTCGTTTTTATGACGTAGACTCTGGTTCAATTGAGCTTGATGGCCACGACATTCGTGATTACGAATTGAGAAATCTGCGTGAGCACTTTGCGCTCGTTTCTCAAAATGTACATCTGTTTAACGATACGGTGGCTAACAACATCGCTTACGCAGCAGAAGAACAGTATTCACGTGAACAGATCGAATACGCGGCTAAGCTTGCTCATGCAAGTGAGTTTATCGAAGGCATGGAAAATGGCATCGATACCGTTGTTGGTGAAAATGGCGCAAGCCTTTCTGGTGGTCAAAGACAACGTATTGCGATTGCACGTGCTTTATTAAGAGATGCGCCTGTGCTGATTCTTGATGAGGCGACGTCTGCACTGGATACTGAGTCAGAGAGAGCGATTCAATCTGCACTAGAAGAACTGCAGAAAGACAAAACAGTATTAGTTATCGCACACCGACTCTCTACGATCGAGCAAGCTGATGAGATTCTAGTGGTTGATGATGGTCATATTGTAGAAAGGGGCGCACATGCTGAGCTAATCGCGCATGATGGTGCTTATGCACAATTACACCGAATTCAGTTCAGCGGATAAATTAGGTTTTGTTGTGATCGAAAAGATTTGGTTTAACAATCACCCGTTGAAATATCTTCTCTGGCCGCTGTTGTGGCCACTGAGTCTGCTGTTCAAATTGATTAGTGGTCAACGTCGTGATGCTTACCTCTCTGGGAAGAAAGAGACCTACCGCCCGCCTTTACCTGTTATTGTTGTGGGCAATATTACCGCTGGTGGAAATGGTAAAACCCCGGTTGTGATTTGGTTAGTAGAAATGCTTCAGGCTCACGGCTTTAAACCCGGAGTCGTATCTCGAGGCTACGGTGCAAAAGCACCAAGCTATCCGTTGGTGTTGGATGAAAATACCCCAGCTGAGCATTCGGGTGATGAACCTCGCTTGATTCGTAAGCGAACTGGTGCGCCAGTCGCAGTCGACCCTGTGCGAGCTAACGCAGTGAAAGCATTGCTGAGCAAAGGCGTTGATGTGATTATCACTGACGATGGCCTTCAGCATTACGCGCTTGAACGCGACATTGAATTTGCAGTTATCGACGGCGCAAGACGCTTTGGTAGTGAGAGTTTGATTCCTTTAGGTCCATTACGAGAGCCGGTTTCTCGTTTAGATGAAGTCGACTTTTTGGTAAACAATGGCGGTAAAGCGCACGGTCGAGAGTTCTCGATGTCTTTGCTTCCAAGCCAAGCAGTTAACCTAAAGACTGGTCAGAAAAGGTCTGTGGCAAAATTACACAAGCTGGTGGCTTTTGCCGGTATTGGCCACCCACCGCGCTTTTTTAAAACATTGGAAGATCTTGATGGTGATGTGGTTTTCACACAGGGCTTCTCCGACCATCAAGATTTTGATAAAGATGAACTTCATGCCTTAGCTAATAAAGGTATGAATCTGATTATGACAGAAAAAGACGCTGTAAAATGCGAAGAATATGCGCAAGATAACTGGTGGTATCTTCCAGTTTCTGCGCAGTTTGATGAAGATTCGCAACAGCAAATTTTAAAAAGAATAAAAGAGGTTATGGAATACTATGGATCACCGTCTACTTGAGATCGTTGCTTGCCCTGTATGTAAAGGTAAACTAACTTTTGACAAGGATAAGCAAGAGCTTGTTTGTAAAATTGATCGCCTTGCTTACCCAATTAAAGAGGGTATTCCTGTTCTTTTAGAACCTGAAGCTCGCACCGTTTCTATGGATGAGGGTAAGTAATGTCTTATACGGTTGTTATACCTGCAAGATACCAATCGAGCCGTTTACCAGGGAAGCCACTTGCTGACATTGGTGGAAAGCCGATGATTCAATGGGTATACGAACAGTCAATGAAAGCGGGTGCCGATAACGTTATTATCGCTACCGACGACGCTCGAGTTGAAAAAGCGGCTAAAGCATTTGGCGCGACCGTTTGTATGACATCACCGAATCACGAATCGGGCACTGAACGCCTAGCTGAAGTGATTGAAGTTATGAATATTCCTGATGATCATATTATCGTGAATGTTCAAGGTGATGAGCCACTTATCCCACCTTCAATCATTAATCAGGTTGCCAACAATCTTGCTAACAGTACAGCCCCGATGGCAACGTTAGGTGTGGAAATTACTCATGCTGATGAAGTGTTTAACCCTAATGCCGTTAAAGTTGTAACCGATAAAGACGGTTACGCCTTGTATTTTAGCCGAGCAACCATCCCTTGGGATCGCGATGCTTACGCGAACAACGGTACTGCAGCGGAATCTCCTTTGCTTCGTCATATTGGTATCTATGCTTACCGAGCGGGTTTTATCAATACCTACATTAATTGGGAACCAAGCACTCTTGAACGTATTGAGTGCCTAGAGCAATTACGAGTACTTTGGTACGGTGAAAAAATCCACGTAGACGTTGCGGCGGAAGCACCGGCTGCTGGTGTTGATACGCCTGAAGACCTAGAAGCGGTTCGAGCTATTATTGGCTAAGCTTCTTTGAGCGAGTTCTTCTTTGCTCTACAAAATGAAAAATCATGAGCCTTGCTTATTGCGAGGCTTTTTTCTATCTACCGAAAAGTGCGCTATCGAAAAGCGCGTGTGTGTCTTATTGACCTAAGCAAACGGATATTGGGATAGTTGCATTGGTTTATGCATCATCAACACGGAATTATCTGAGATTTACCTCGCTCGAGTTCCAATTTTTCTCTATAATATGCCGCCTATAAAGTAGTGGCGAATCGCTAGTACAGAATAAAACTTACGACAAAACGTGGAGTAAAAGATGCCTTCTCAAAGCCCAGTGATTACGGTTGATGGACCAAGTGGTGCAGGTAAAGGTACCCTGTGTATGTTGCTAGCAGATAAGCTAGGCTTTCATCTTCTAGACTCAGGCGCGATCTATCGCGTATTGGCTTTAGCGGCAATTCACCATGGTGTGGATACTGAATCAGAGGATGCTTTAGTACCGCTTGCTACACACTTAGACGTGCAGTTTATTGCTGAAGGCGACTTAGTTAAGGTTATCCTAGAAGGTGAAGATGTGTCTGGTGAACTTCGTAAAGAAGAGACAGGCATGGCGGCTTCAAAAGTTGCTGCTTTACCTCGCGTTCGCGAAGCACTGCTTCGTCGTCAACGTGCATTCAGCGCTGCGCCTGGTTTGGTTGCAGATGGTCGTGACATGGGAACGGTTGTGTTTCCTGAAGCTGAAGCGAAAATATTTTTAGATGCAAGTGCTGAAGAGCGTGCGAGTCGCCGCCTTAAACAGTTGCAACAGAAGGGGTTAGATGTTAAATTTGACGACCTTTTGAGCGAGATCCAAGAGCGAGACGACCGAGATCGTAATCGCCCAGTGGCGCCACTTCGCCCTGCAGAGGATGCTCTAGTGCTTGATTCCACCTCAATGAATATTGAGCAGGTAGTAGAAAAAGCACTACACTATATTGAATCGAAACTGGCTGGGTAATTTCGCCGAGCTAGTACGAACGTTGGTCGCAAGGATGATGACCGGCGAATTTATCAACCCCATGCGGTAGGATACCCATGGACGTTTAATTATTGAAGATTAAATAATGACTGAATCTTTTGCTCAACTCTTTGAAGAGTTTCTATCTGAAACTGAATTCCAACAAGGCAGCATCGTTAAAGGTACTGTAGTAGCTATCGAGAACGGTTTCGTTCTTGTAGACGCTGGTCTTAAGTCTGAATCTGCTATCCCTGCTGAACAATTCAAGAACGCTGCTGGCGAACTTGAAGTTGAAGTTGGTGCTGAAGTAGACGTAGCTCTAGACGCTGTTGAAGATGGTTTCGGTGAAACTCAACTTTCTCGTGAGAAAGCTAAGCGTCACGAAGCTTGGATCGTACTTGAGAAAGCTTGCGAAGAAGCTGAAACTGTTGTTGGTATCATCAACGGTAAAGTTAAAGGCGGTTTCACTGTTGAACTTAACGGTATCCGTGCTTTCCTTCCTGGTTCTCTAGTAGACGTACGTCCTATCCGTGACACTGCTCACCTAGAAAACAAAGAGCTAGAGTTCAAAGTAATCAAGCTAGACCAGAAGCGTAACAACGTTGTTGTTTCTCGTCGTGCTGTTATCGAATCTGAAAACAGTGTTGAGCGTGACGAACTTCTTGAAACTCTACAAGAAGGTACTGAAGTTAAAGGTATCGTTAAGAACCTTACTGACTACGGTGCATTCGTTGACCTTGGCGGTGTTGACGGTCTTCTACATATCACAGATATGGCTTGGAAGCGCGTTAAGCACCCATCAGAGATCGTTAACGTTGGTGACGAAATCCTAGTTAAAGTTCTTAAGTTCGATCGTGAGCGCACTCGTGTTTCACTAGGTCTTAAGCAACTAGGCGAAGATCCATGGGTAGCAATCGCTAAGCGTTACCCAGAAGGTCACAAGCTTTCTGGTCGTGTTACAAACCTAACTGACTACGGCTGCTTCGTTGAAATCGAAGAAGGCGTTGAAGGTCTAGTACACGTTTCTGAAATGGATTGGACTAACAAGAACATCCACCCTTCTAAAGTTGTTAATGTTGGCGACGAAGTTGAGGTTATGGTTCTTGATATCGACGAAGAACGTCGTCGTATCTCTCTAGGTCTGAAACAGTGTAAAGCTAACCCATGGCAGTCATTTGCAGAAATGCAAGCTAAGGGCGACAAAGTTACTGGTAAGATCAAGTCTATCACTGACTTTGGTATCTTCATCGGTCTAGAAGGCGGTATCGACGGTCTTGTACACCTATCTGACATTTCTTGGAACGCTGCCGGCGAAGAAGCTGTACGTGAATACAAGAAAGGCGACGAAATCTCTGCTGTTGTTCTAGCAGTAGATGCAGAGCGTGAGCGTATTTCTCTTGGCGTTAAGCAAATGGAAAACGACCCGTTCAACGCATACGTTGCTGACAACAAGAAAGGTGTTCTTGTAAACGGTACTGTTACTGCAGTTGACGCGAAAGGCGCTACTATCGAGCTAATCGAAGGCGTTGAAGGTTACATCCGCGCTTCTGAAGTTTCTCGCGACCGTATCGAAGATGCATCTCTAATCCTAAGCGTTGGCGACAGCGTTGAAGCGAAGTTCACTGGTGTAGACCGTAAGAACCGCGTAATCAACCTATCTATCAAAGCTAAAGATGAAGCTGATGAGCAAGAAGCAATGGCTTCACTGAACAAGTCTGAAGAAGGCGCGTTCGGTAACGCAATGGCAGACGCATTCAAAGCTGCTAAAGGCGAATAATAGCTTCTCATTAAGAGAATTATAGCTATCTAGCCAAGAAAGGAGCCGTAAGGCTCCTTTTTTTTTGCTTATTTTTCCGATAGGTCTATAATTTCTAAAAAGAAAACCAACGAGGGTAACTATGACTAAGTCTGAATTGATTGAGAGACTGTGCGCTGAGCAAACGCATCTTTCTGCAAAAGAAATTGAAGACGCTGTAAAAGACATTTTAGAGCATATGGCTTCAACACTAGAAAGTGGTGATCGAATCGAAATTCGCGGTTTTGGCAGCTTTTCTCTGCATTATCGTGAGCCTCGTGTTGGACGTAACCCAAAGACTGGTGACAAGGTTGAGTTAGAAGGTAAATACGTTCCTCACTTCAAACCAGGTAAAGAGCTGCGTGAACGAGTAAACTCAGGAATGTAGCCTACTTATCGGAATTAAGAAAAGCGGCATACTATAATGTATGCCGCTTTTTTATGACCATAATATGGTGGTCTGATTAGTAATTTTCCTGCATAATCGTACAGCTAACCAACCAATGAGTGATGAACTATGAAAATTATAAAAATAGTCGCCGTTATCGCACTTTTCCTAATTGCACTGGCTTTAGGCTCTCAAAACCAAACAACTGTGAATTTCAACTATCTGCTAGCGCAAGGTGACTTCCACCTATCAAGTTTATTAGGTGTTGTATTCGTTTCAGGCTTCGCCCTTGCTTGGTTAGTCTTTGGTAATATGCACATGCGGTCTCAGCTAAAAATTCATCGCTTGAAGAAGCAACTTAATAAGCAATCAAAGCAGGTCCCTGCTGATACTAAAGCTTAAAGGCTATATTTGATGTTAGAGTTACTGTTCTTACTTTTGCCCATCGCAGCCGCTTATGGCTGGTATATGGGTAATCGTAACGCTCAGCAAGAAAAACAAAAGCAATCACACCAGATCTCCCGTCAATACGTGACGGGTTTGAACCTATTACTGTCAGATCAATCTGACAAAGCGGTTGATCACTTTATTGAACTGCTTCAAGTAGACAATGAAACCATCGATACTCACTTGGCTTTGGGCAACTTGTTCCGCTCAAGAGGCGAAGTCGACCGCGCTATTCGTATTCACCAAAATCTCATCTCTCGTTCGGGGCTTACCCTCGATCAGAAAAATCTCGCACTGCAACAATTAGCTAAAGACTACATGGTCTCTGGCTTCCTTGATCGCGCTGAAAAAATCTTTGAACAACTTGTAGAAGAACCTGACCATAAAGAGGGCGCTTTACAGCAGTTGGTGGCTATTTATCAGCAGACCCGTGAGTGGAACAAGGCTATCCATTACGGAAATATCTTAGTTAAGCTCGGCAAGAAAAAAATGAAGATGCGTGCCACAGTCGCGCATTTCTGGTGTGAGCTTGCAATGCAAGAACAAGCCGATGGTAATCGTTCTAAAGCGCTTCAGCATTTTAAGAAGGCGCTTTCTGAAGACCCTAAATGTGTTCGCGCAAGTATCGCACTAGGGAAGTTCCACTTAGCGAACGAAGATTACCAAAAGACAATTGATTGTCTTGAATCGGTACTTGAACAAGATATCGATTTTATCAGTGAGGTGTTGCCAACCCTTGCTGAGTGTTACCACAAGCTTGGACAAGAAGCTCAATTGGTCGAGTTCCTCAAAGCGTGTATTCAGAAGAAAGCCGGTGTATCTGCCGAACTGATGCTGGCGCAATTGGTTGCTCACCATGAAGATGTAGGCTCTGCTCAAGAGTTACTGACAAAGCAGCTTGTTAAAAATCCAACCATGAAAGGTTTTTATCGATTAATCGATTACCACCTAGCGGAAGCAGAAGAAGGCCGAGCAAAAGACAGCTTAACCACACTTCAATCTATGGTTGGTGAACAGCTTAAGGTTAAGCCTCATTACCGTTGTCGTCAGTGTGGTTTCTCGACACACTCTTTGTATTGGCACTGCCCTTCATGTAAAGGGTGGGGGACGATCAAGCCTATTCGTGGGCTTGATGGTGAATAGATTTGTGGTCACTTTAAGACCAAATTATTAATTGCAGCTTTCGGGCTGCATTTTTATGACTGTTATTTATCACCTGCTTAGGTGATTAGAAATTTTTAGAAAGTTAACTGCGTTAGGAGATGAAATGAACGACCAAAAAATCATTGTAGCCTTGGATTATGATAATCAAGCGGATGCGTTAGCCTTTGTCGATCGAATTGACCCAGCATCTTGCCGCCTAAAAGTGGGCAAAGAGATGTTTACCCTGTTTGGCCCTGAATTTGTTCGTGAATTACATAAGCGTGGTTTCTCAGTATTTTTAGACCTTAAATTCCACGACATCCCGAACACATGTTCAAAAGCAGTCCGTGCTGCCGCTGAACTGGGTGTTTGGATGGTGAACGTACACGCAAGTGGCGGTGAGCGTATGATGACGGCTTCTCGCGAAATCTTAGAACCTTATGGCAAAGATCGTCCACTGTTAATCGGTGTAACGGTACTCACCAGTATGGAGCAATCTGACTTAGCGGGTATCGGTCTGGATCTTGAACCACAACAACACGTGATGCGCTTGGCTTCTCTAACGAAAAACTCTGGCTTAGACGGTGTTGTATGTTCTGCACAAGAGGCTTCTTTGCTTAAAGGTGCACTTGGTCAAGAGTTCAAGCTAGTTACTCCAGGTATTCGTCCTGTCGGCGCAGATGTTGGTGACCAGAAGCGCATCATGACGCCTTCTAAAGCGATTGAATCAGGTTCAGACTACCTTGTTATTGGTCGTCCGATTACGCAAGCGATAGACCCTGCTGCTATACTTGCAGAGATCAACGGTACGCTTGCTTAAGTCTATATTTGGATTGAGATATAAATAAAGAAGGCCAGCAAATTGCTGGCCTTAATTTTTTAGTCTGGATTAGTCTAAACTGGACTGAATGTTCTGTGTGGAGCCTAAACCGGAGCACCACTATGGAATTTGAAGTCGCTGTCTTCTGAAGTGATAAGATCAGCTTCTACTTGAGCAAAATGCGAAATACGCTCTGAAATATCTTTCCCTGCGATCTGTTCTGCTAGCTCAAGGTAATCTTGGTAGTGGCGAGCTTCTGAACGAAGTAGAGACACGTAAAACTTCTCCATGTCTTCTTCCAAGAAAGGAGCCAATTTAGCGAAGCGCTCACAAGAGCGAGCTTCAATAAACGCACCGATGATAAGCTTATCAACCAGAGCATCAGGCTCGTAAGTCTTAACTTGTTTGATCAAGCCCTTAGCGTAACGACCCGCCTCGATTGGCTGGTAAGTCACGCCTTTCTTCTCCATCAACTCCATGACTTGGTAGAAGTGATGCAGCTCTTCTTTGATCAGTAAAACCATCTTATCGATTAGGTCAGCACCGTAATTACAGCCTTCTTTCGCTGTGATTTGCTTGGATACGTTGCTTTTACCACGCAGAGACTCTAAGTCTCCGATACGACGGTAAGCAAATTGCTCGTATGGCAAAATCCATTCATTCAGTTGCTTCGCGCTTTCTTTATCGACGGCGTACTTGCGAATAAGGAATAAAGCACTCTGTGCCGCCTTAAGTTCACACAGCATGTGATCGCGTAGAATGATGTGAAGATTTTCTGGCTTTTTGGCTTCATCTATCCATGAATCTGGCGTTTCGGCTTTAAGAAAAGAGTGGATTGGAGCGAGTAATTCTTGATACATGGTCAGGGAAAGTTTGTTGATAATGCGGGGATTTTATCACAGCTCAAGAGATCTCCCTATACAGAGAAAGGAAATTCAACAGCTACAAAAAAGGCCGCCTATTTAATGTAAATAAGGCGGCCTTTAAGTGTTGAGTTAGACTGTTACCATTTCTTCTTCTGACCGAAGAGGGCATCCATATCGTCTTCTCGTTCTTTAGATTCCATCTGCTGCAAATCTTGAGCGTTTTTGTCTTGGCGTTTCTGGTCAAGCTCGTTAAGCATCTGTTGAAGCTTTTCTTTGGCTTGATTAGAGTACGAGTCGTTCTTAGTCGCCAAAGCATCAATACCTTTGCGTAATAGCTGAATCGCTGTTCCCGGTTGTCCGCGAGAAATCGAATCGTTTGCACGTTTGATAACATTTTCAATGTTAATACGGATTTGAATTGTTTCTAGGCGAGCATTTTCAACCACATAAGCTTGAGTCTCGAAACGGCCTTTATTGTGCTCGTTGCGCACCGTATCACGCAGGCGTTTAACTAACTTAAGCATCATGATCGCTTGCTTGTCACTACTTGGTACGCGGAAAGCGGTACTCTCGCCACCTTTGTAGTTCTCTTTTAGCTGAGTGATTTGTTGTTTTACGCTTTCAATGCGTTGGGCAAGCTGCTTATTTTTTGGATCGAGTTGATACATGTTTTCTAATGCATCAAGAATTCGATTGTTTAAGCATACAAGAAGATCTTGGCTAAACGGCATGTGATGAGCGTTGCCAATCAGTTCTTCTGTACCGTCAATAATGGTTAGATAACGAGAAGCTTCCTGTTTCTTCGCTGTTTCTACCTTAACTTTATATTGAAGCATGATGTTGTAGCCTAAAACTAACACCAAAAGAACGGCTACTAAGACGATTATTAAACCAATATTCATATATTTGAGTCTGCTTATTATTTTCTATAGCTAACTGGAGAGGATACACGATTCCATTGTGTATCGGCACTCGTAAATTGCAATTTCTGATTATCTCTTGTTGAGCGAAATCGGCAATCAAAACTTACCAACTAATGTATGAGAATGAGGGTTGGGTTGCAAAGCGTTAGTGATATTTTTGTTTGTTAAGCTAGAAAAACTCAATTTTTCTGTCATTTTTGTGTTCGAAGCGTTATAACTATTAATTATATTACACGCGACTATAACGCTCTCTTTGCAAATAAGTTAGCACAGAAATGAGTAAAGGATTACGAGGTTAGATATGAAGTTACAGCAACTGAAGTACATTGTTGAGGTTGTAAACCATAACCTAAATGTTTCAGCTACAGCAGAGAGTTTGTACACATCTCAGCCTGGCATTAGTAAGCAAGTTAGATTACTTGAAGACGAACTAGGTATTCAGATTTTTGAGCGTAGCGGCAAGCATCTAACGCAGGTTACCCAAGCGGGTGAGGATATCATTCGTATCTCTCAAGAGATTTTGGCACGCGTTGAAAGCATTAAAGCGGTAGCGGGTGAACACACACATCCAGAGATGGGTACATTGAATATTTCAACGACTCATACTCAAGCTCGTTATGCACTGCCTGATGTGATTAAAGGTTTCACGGCGCGCTATCCAAAAGTATCGCTTCACATGCACCAAGGTACGCCAAGCCAAATGTCAGAAGCCGTCGCTAAAGGTACAGCGAATTTTGCGATTGCAACGGAAGCGCTACACCTTTACCAAGATGCGATTATGCTGCCTTGTTACCACTGGAACCGTTCGATCGTCGTGACCAAAGATCATCCCCTGGCACAGAAGCGTAATATCACGATCGAAGATCTTGCGGCTTACTCTCTCGTGACTTATGTATTTGGTTTCACTGGCCGCTCTGAGCTTGATACCGCGTTTAACAAAGTAGGTTTAACACCGCGTGTTGTGTTTACTGCGACCGATGCAGACGTAATCAAAACCTACGTTCGTATGGGCATTGGTGTTGGTGTAATTGCAAGTATGGCTATTGACCACGAGCAAGATACTGATTTGGTTGCGATTGATGCGAGCCATCTATTTGGTGCGAGCACAACCAGCATTGGTTTTAGAAAAGGCACCTTCTTGCGTTCTTACATGTTTGATTTCATGGAGCGTTTTGCACCGCACTTAACTCGCCCTGTGGTTGAGCAAGCTATTTCTTTGAAATCGAACGAAGAGATCGAAGAGATGTTTAAAGATATCGAACTGCCAGTTCGTTAATCTCATCGTGTAAATTTTGATTCTTATTCGGCCTGTATTTGCAGGCCGTTTTTCTTTTGGGCTTTTCGTTTTCGTTTTCTTTATCGGGCCTTTCCATTTCGACCTATTACCCCTACAATCCACGCATCATAGGGGGAAGCATGCATTCACGATTTAAAATACTCGATTCATTTTTGCTAGAGCACCAGATTTACTGGCGTTCAGAGCCTTTTCACCTATGCCAAACTCAACAGCAGCCGTGGAAAGAGGTCAATCGTCCACTCGTTGATTGGTTAGAAAGCTTAGATAATGAAAGCATTCAAACCTTAAAAGAGCAGCCTCAGCTTTTGATTGAGGAACTGACTCGTTTCCTACCTGAATTAGAAACTGCTACCCAAAACATCCAGTTCGATAACACTGCTTTGGTTGGTTTAGACCTCCCACGTGGTACTGCTGATGGTATTCCTGGCCGAAAGCTACATCAAATTGTCGCAATGGGCGAGGCTGCATTATGCCATCACCATGGCAAAGAGTGGCTCGAGTGGTGTTCTGGTAAAGGCTTTCTTGGTCGAATCCTATCTCAGCAATCGGATCAAAAAGTCACTAGCTTTGAATGGCAGCAATCGTTATGCGAAAGCGGACAAAAGATTGCGGATGACCAGAAGTTAGCGATGGATTTTGTTCAAGGAGATGCGTTTTCAGACAAGGCCGATGACGTGTTTAATTCGTACCAACATGCCGTGGCCCTTCATGCTTGTGGTGATCTTCATGTTGAGCTAGTTAAAAAGTCAGTGTCACATGGGCTACCAGCGGTCACTATTTCTCCTTGTTGTTATCATCTTATTCGAGACGAAAACTATCAAGCGATGTCTTCTATCGCGAAAAGCTCAGCATTAACGTTAAGTAAGAGCGACTTGAGAATCCCGCTTCAAGAAACCGTTACTGGTGGTGAAAGAGTAAAAAGACATCGTCAACTAGAGATGAGCTATCGTCTAGGCTTCAGCCAGTTGCTTAAGGCTGAACTTAACATTGACGAATACATTCCTGTACCGAGCATCAAAAAATCAGAGTTAGCTGAGGGTTTTGAATCTTTCTGCCGTTGGGCATCTGAAGTGAAAGAGCTATCGCTGGGCTCAGATATTGATTTTGACTCTTATTTGATTCAAGGCGAAGCGCTTTTCTGGGAAATGGAAAAGCTGAGTTTGGTTCAACAAGTCTTTAGACGACCATTAGAGATATGGCTGGCTTTAGATCGCGCTATCTATCTGCAAGAGCAAGGTTATGAAGCTACGATTGAAGAGTTCTGTGAACGCAGTATTACGCCAAGAAATCTATTGATTCATGGGGTTAAAATCGAGCGCTAGTGGTAAACCGTACTGTTACGTGTTTTTACGAACTAAATCCATTAATGCAAAAAAGCCAGCGCGACATAATGTCGTACTGGCTTTTTGTTTAATGTGTATGAGTTAACTGAACGCTTCAACGAGAAGATTATTGCGTTCAGTTAGTCATTACATCATTAGTTAAACATTGCGATTGCTTCTGCTGGGTCTACGTATTCAAGGTCAAAGCTTTCTGCAACTTCTTTACAAGTTACTTTACCGTGAATAACGTTTAGACCTTCTAGGAAGCCTTCATCAGATAGAAGTGCTTCGCGGTAGCCTTTGTTCGCTAGCTTAACAATGTAAGGAAGTGTTGCATTGTTTAGTGCGTAAGTTGAAGTACGAGCAACAGCGCCAGGCATGTTTGCAACACAGTAGTGAACTACGTCATCAACAATGTAAGTTGGGTCTGCGTGAGTGGTTGCGTGAGAAGTCTCGAAACAACCGCCTTGGTCGATTGCAACATCAACAACTGCTGAACCTGGCTTCATCTTAGCGATGTGCTCTTTTGTAACCAATTTTGGAGCTGCTGCGCCAGGAATTAGTACTGCACCAATTACTAGATCTGCTTCTAGAACATGCTTCTCAATGGCGTCTTCAGTAGAATAAACCACTTTTGCGCGACCTTGGAATTCTTCATCAAGTCGACGCAGTGTATCTACGTTACGGTCAAGAATTGTAACATCAGCGCGAAGGCCTACAGCCATACGTGCTGCGTTAGCACCAACAACACCGCCACCAACAACAACAACTTTTGCTGGTTCAACACCTGGAACGCCACCAAGAAGAAGACCACAACCACCGTTAGATTTCTCTAATGTTTGTGCACCTGCTTGAATAGACATACGACCAGCTACTTCAGACATTGGTGCTAATAGTGGCAAGCGACCCATATTATCTGTTACAGTCTCATAGGCTACGCAGACAGCTTTGCTCTTGATAAGCTCTTCAGTTTGTGGAAAATCTGGTGCAAGGTGTAAATAGGTAAATAATATTTGCCCTTCGCGAAGCATAGCTCGCTCGACAGCTTGAGGTTCTTTAACCTTTACAATCATCTCTGCTTTCGCGAAAACGTCAGCAGCAGTAGGAAGAATGGATGCGCCTACAGCGATGTAATCATCGTCTGAAAAACCGATACCAGTACCGGCATTGGTTTCTACAAAAACTTGGTGGCCGTGTGAGATTAGTTCTCTCACGCTAGCTGGGGTCATACCAACGCGGTATTCGTGGTTCTTGATTTCCTTAGGTACGCCAATGATCATCCTGACTCCTCATTTTATTTTGGTTGTTTTATCTATGTGTAGGGTAATTCTGTCGAATTAATATCTAGTATAGATAGGTTTAGATAAAATTTGATACTGAATATTAAAAAGTTGTAGTATATTTTTTTGCAAGGAAGTAATAAGGTGGAATAAAAAATGGCAGACAATTATAAGAAGCCGTCCAAGGAACTAGATCGTATTGACCGCAACATTCTTAATGAGTTGCAAAAAGACGGTCGTATCTCAAACGTTGAACTCTCAAAACGAGTAGGACTTTCTCCAACTCCATGTCTTGAACGTGTTCGTCGTTTAGAACGTCAAGGTTACATTACTGGGTACACAGCGTTGCTGAACCCACAGTACCTTGATGCTTCACTTTTAGTGTTTGTTGAAATTACGTTGAACCGTGGTGCGCCAGATGTGTTCGAACAATTCAACACCGCTGTGCAGAAACTGGATGACATCCAAGAGTGTCATTTAGTGTCGGGTGATTTTGACTATCTTCTAAAAACACGTGTATCTGATATGGGTGCTTACCGTAAGCTACTGGGTGATACGTTACTTCGTCTACCGGGCGTAAACGACACTCGAACTTACGTAGTAATGGAAGAAGTGAAACAAACCAATCAACTTGTGATTAAAACTCGTTAGTCACAATTGGTGAAATGAAAGAAAGCGGACATTTGTTCCGCTTTCTTGCTTTCTGGAATTGGGTTTTTCTGTTTGATATGGTTAAATCAACAGTAGTTTCATTGAAACGAGCGGCTTTGGCCGCTCGAGATGTTTTTATCCCGTTTAATTATTAAGTTGGTTTATGTTCAAGCAGAGCAGTAATAAAGTAGAAACAATCATTAAAACGAGTGAAGAGCCTCAGTCTCCTCGTTTGAGTGGTTCTCAACGTCTCAAAGAGTGCAGTCTGATTCTCGGTGTTCTCTTCTCTATTCTACTTGCCGTTGCGTTATTAACTTTTAGTCCTGCAGACCCATCATGGTCGCAAACGGCGTGGGGTGGTGACATTCAAAATGCGGGTGGCTACCTAGGTGCTTGGTTGGCGGATACGCTTTTCTTCGTATTTGGTTCTTTGGCTTACCCTTTGCCTATCTTAGTGACGGTTGCTGCGTGGGTATTATTCCGCAAACGTAATGAAGACGAGCAGATCGACTTCATGCTGTGGGGCACTCGCTTACTTGGCCTGACTATCCTAATTCTTACGAGTTGTGGTTTAGCGGATATCAACTTTGACGACATCTGGTACTTTTCATCCGGTGGCGTAGTGGGCGACGTCTTAACAAGCCTTGCTCTTCCAACGTTGAATGTTCTTGGTAGTACGCTGGTTCTTCTTTTCTTATGGGGGGCTGGCTTTACTCTATTAACCGGTATTTCTTGGTTAAGTATTGTGGAATGGTTGGGTGAATGTGCCATCAAATTCTTCACGTCTGCTGTTAATAAGGCTCGTGGACAAGACCAAGAGCTGCTTGAGCCTCAATTAAGAGAATCAGCAGACCGCGATTTAATCGAAGAACGTCATCACCAGCATCAAGCGCCAACTTACCGCGATGTTCCTGCTATAGAAGGCAACAAAGAATCAACAGAGCATGATCCGCTAGATCCTGCGATGAGTTTTTCTGCGGCCAATGATTCGTCAGACGTGGCGACAAATGCGCGAGACAATGCTGCATCGCCGAAGCGTCATTACAATATTCATATGCCTGTCGATGCTCCTGCGAAACAAGAAGCTCCTGTTCATGAAGAACCTCAGGTTCAGCCTCAAGCGGTAATTGAGTCAGAGCAACCGATCCCTGCAGCAGCTGTTTACCAAGCGCCAGAAGAACCGCTAGAAGAAGGTATTGAGCGCTCTAAACAGTTGAATGCAACGATAGAGCAGCTAGAAAATGCGGCCATGTATGAAGATGACCTAGCAGAACAAGATCAGGTTGACGCGCATGATTCTCAGGTTGCTTACCAACAATACATGCAGAACGAACAACCAGAAGTTGGCCCTGCTCATGCTGACCTTAGAAGTGCTGAACCAGAATTAGATAGCTCACCACAAGTAAATGGCGAATTTGGTTCTGAAGATGTTCAACCTGAATCTTTATACGCTTCACCTATGGGCGAGCCAGAAGCAACCGTGGAAGACGATTTCTCTGCACAACCTTCACCGTTTGATGTTACGGAAGAGCAAAGCTACCAACAGGGCTCAGAGCTTGAATCAGAACAGGCTGAAGCTGAATTAGCTGACGCAGCATTAATCGAAGAACAGTTTGAACCTTTCCCTTATCAAGAAGAACATTCAGAACCTGAACAGCCAACAGCACAAAACCTAGAGCCAACTGTTGATCTTCCTTGGGAAGAAGTAACGGAAGAAGAACCTGCGCATCAAGATCAAGATGTCGCCGCATTCCAAAGCATTGTTTCTGAAGCCCAAGCGAATATGGCAGCGGCGCAGAATCCGTTCTTGGTTCAACAAGATGTTAATTTACCTAAGCCTGCTGAGCCATTACCCACGCTTGAATTGTTATTCCACCCTGAAAAGCGTGAAACCTTTATTGACCGTGATGCGCTAGAGGCAATTGCTCGTCTTGTTGAATCTAAGCTAGCGGACTACAAGATCAAAGCAGACGTTGTCGACATTTTCCCAGGTCCAGTAATCACTCGATTCGAACTTGATCTGGCTCCAGGTGTGAAAGTAAGCCGTATTTCTGGCCTTTCTATGGACTTAGCGCGTTCGCTCTCTGCATTGGCAGTACGTGTCGTAGAAGTGATTCCGGGTAAACCTTATGTTGGCTTAGAACTGCCGAATATGAGTCGCCAAACGGTATTCTTCTCAGACGTGGTTGCTAGCCCTCAGTTCCAAGAAGCGAAATCGCCAACGACAGTGGTTCTAGGACAAGACATCGCTGGTGAAGCCGTTATTGCTGATCTATCGAAAATGCCTCACGTTCTGGTTGCAGGTACAACCGGTTCTGGTAAGTCGGTAGGTGTGAACGTAATGATTCTGAGTATGCTTTACAAAGCATCACCGGAAGATGTTCGCTTCATCATGATCGACCCGAAAATGCTTGAGCTATCGGTTTATGAGGGTATTCCTCATCTATTGTCTGAAGTGGTAACCGACATGAAAGATGCGTCGAACGCCCTTCGTTGGTGTGTTGGCGAGATGGAACGACGTTATAAGCTGATGTCAGCATTAGGCGTTCGTAACATTAAAGGTTACAACGATAAGCTTAAGATGGCAGCGGAAGCGGGTCACCCAATTCACGATCCACTGTGGAAGCCGGGCGACAGCATGGACCCAGAAGCGCCATTGCTTGAGAAACTGCCTTACATTGTGGTTATCGTTGATGAATTTGCCGACCTAATCATGGTGGTTGGTAAGAAGGTTGAAGAACTGATTGCACGTTTGGCACAAAAAGCACGTGCGGCGGGTGTTCACTTGATCCTAGCGACGCAACGTCCATCAGTGGATGTTATTACTGGTCTTATTAAAGCGAATATTCCAACCCGTGTGGCCTTTACGGTATCAACTAAAACGGATTCACGAACTATCCTTGACCAAGGTGGTGCGGAATCACTATTGGGCATGGGTGATATGCTTTACTTGCCTCCTGGTTCTAGCCATACAACTCGTGTTCACGGTGCCTTTGCATCTGATGACGATGTACACGCAGTCGTGAATAACTGGAAAGCGCGTGGTAAGCCAAACTATATTGATGAAATCACCAACGGCGAACAAACCCCAGAAACCTTGCTTCCGGGTGAGAAGATGGAAGGTGATGAAGAGGTCGATCCTCTGTTTGATCAAGTGGTAGAACACGTTGTTCATTCACGTCGTGGCTCAGTTTCAGGCGTACAGCGTCGATTCAAGATTGGCTACAACCGTGCTGCACGTATTGTCGAGCAACTTGAAGCTCAAGGTATCGTAAGTGCTCCAGGTCATAACGGTAACCGAGAAGTCTTAGCACCAGCGCCACCAAAAGATTAGTTCCGGTAGGAACTCATAACTATTCAGTCGGTCAAATCGAAAATATGACCGACTTATGTTCTAACAGGATTATTGATGAAAAAAGTATTCGCACTTTTATTTATGAGCTTCTCAGTGTTTGCTTCTCCGAAAGAAGAGTTGAGTAGCCGCTTGGCATTAAACGCAGGCTTCAGCGCTGACTTTAAACAAGTCGTGACCAGCCCTGATGGTGATGTTGTTATGGAAGGTGAGGGCACGGTAGAGATTGCACGCCCAAGCCTGTTCCGCTGGGAGACCACGTTCCCTGATGAAAACTTGTTGGTATCTGATGGCCAAAGCTTGTGGTACTACAGCCCGTTCATTGAGCAAGTGAGCATTTATTGGCAAGAGCAAGCGACATCACAGACACCTTTTGTCCTGCTTACACGTAACCAAGAAAGTGATTGGGATAACTATAATGTGGCGCAAACGGGTAACCAATTCACGCTAACGCCAACTGCTGTCGATTCTAATCAGGGCGACTTCCAGATTAATATCACCGAAAAGGGCATTGTTCAGGGCTTTAATGTGATTGAACAAGACGGTCAAAAAGGTGAGTTTACCTTTAGCAATGTTGATTTGGGTAAACCTGCAGCAGACCGCTTTACTTTTGTGGCACCGGAAGGTGTCGAGGTCGACGACCAAAGAAACTGATCTAAACAAGCAGATCGTTTGGTAGTACGTCGATAGGCATTAATGCCATCAACGAATCAAGAGATTGCAATTGAGTAATTACAGCTTAGATTTTGCGGGGGACGAAGATTTTCGTCCCCTTGCTGCTCGTATGAGACCGGAAACTGTCGAACAGTACATCGGTCAGCAGCATATATTAGGCCCAGGTAAACCACTTCGCAGAGCGTTGGAAGCGGGCCATATCCACTCGATGATTTTGTGGGGGCCTCCGGGCACCGGTAAAACGACGTTAGCCGAAGTTGCAGCAAACTATGCGAATGCTGAAGTGGAACGCGTATCGGCGGTAACCTCGGGCGTAAAAGACATTCGTATTGCAATTGAAAAAGCGCGCGAGAACAAGCAAGCAGGGCGCAGAACCATCCTGTTTGTGGACGAAGTCCATCGCTTTAACAAAAGTCAGCAAGATGCTTTTCTGCCTCATATCGAAGATGGCACCGTGACCTTTATTGGTGCGACGACAGAAAACCCATCTTTTGAACTGAACAACGCTTTGTTGTCACGTGCGCGTGTCTACAAACTGACGTCCCTGAACACAGATGATATTTCTCTTGTCATTCGCCAAGCGATTGAAGATAAGCAACGTGGGTTAGGTGATGTGCCTGTTGATTTTGCTGATAATGTTTTAGATCGCCTTGCAGAACTGGTTAACGGCGACGCGCGTATGTCGCTTAACTACCTTGAACTGCTGTATGACATGGCAGAAGACAACGATAAAGGCGAGAAAGCGATAACCTTGCAGTTGTTGGCTGAAGTGGCTGGTGAGAAAGTCGCTCGTTTCGATAACAAGGGTGATATTTGGTACGACCTAATCTCCGCGGTTCATAAGTCAATTCGTGGCTCAAACCCTGATGCGGCCTTGTACTGGTCAGCACGAATGATTGCTGCGGGTTGTGATCCTTTGTATATCGTTAGACGCTTGCTGGCGATTGCTTCTGAAGATATCGGTAACGCTGATCCTCGCGCCATGCAGGTAGCGATGTCGGCTTGGGATTGCTTCACGCGCATTGGCCCTGCTGAAGGGGAGCGTGCGATTGCGCAGGCGGTTGTTTATCTCGCATGTGCACCAAAGAGTAACGCCGTTTACACCGCGTGGAAGCAAGCGTTAACAGATGCTCACAATCTTCCTGAATATGAAGTGCCGCATCATTTGCGAAATGCACCGACAACTTTGATGAAGGACATGGGCTACGGGCAAGAATACCGTTATGCTCATGACGAACCAGGAGCCTACGCCGCTGGTGAAAAGTATCTGCCTCCTGAAATGGGAGAGAAGCAATACTATTTCCCAACAAAACGAGGCTTAGAGACCAAAATTGGCGAGAAGCTAGATTATCTGGCGGATTTGGACGCAAAAAGCCCACAAAAACGCTATGAAAAGTAGTCTTTTTTGGATATCGTTACCTAGTCATAAAATTTCAATTAAATCGTTATAAATTGGTCGAAATAGCACCAATTTTAGGGGTTTAGCAGTGATTCAGTAGCAAACTACTGAATATTCAAATAACTAAAGCATAGGATTAGCAATGCTGGATTCTAAATTACTTCGAGCTGAGCTGGATGAAACAGCGGCAAAATTAGCACGTCGAGGCTTCACCCTTGATGTAGAGACAATTCGTGAACTTGAAGAAAAACGTAAGTCCCTTCAGATGAAAACTGAAGAGCTACAAGCGTTACGCAACTCTCGATCGAAGTCCATTGGTCAAGCGAAAGCAAAAGGCGACCATGAAGAAGCTGAGCGTATCCTTGCAGAAGTAGGCAACTTAGGCGCAGAACTAGACCAAGCTAAAGTAGCATTGGCTGATCTTCAATCTGAGCTAGAAACGATCACAATGTCTATTCCTAACCTACCTGATGCAGAAGTGCCAGATGGTAAAGATGAAGACGATAACGTAGAAGTTTCTCGTTGGGGTCAACCTAAGACTTACGACTTTGAAGTGAAAGATCACGTCGATCTTGGCGAAATGTCTGGCGGTCTTGATTTTGCTAGCGCAGTTAAAATCTCGGGTTCTCGTTTCATCGTGATGAAAGGCAAATTTGCACGTCTACACCGTGCTATTGCTCAGTTCATGCTGGACCTTCACACTGATGAGCACGGCTACACAGAAATGTACGTACCGTATCTAGTGAACCACGATAGCCTTTACGGTACTGGTCAACTTCCTAAGTTCGGCGAAGACTTGTTCCACACAAGCCCGCTAACTGAGCAAGTAAGTGACGTACCTCTTAAGACTCTATCGCTTATCCCTACTGCGGAAGTACCGGTAACGAACATGGTTCGTGACACGATCACTGATGAAGCTGAACTGCCACTTAAGATGACAGCTCACACCCCGTGTTTCCGTTCTGAAGCGGGTTCTTACGGTCGTGACACTCGTGGTCTTATCCGTATGCACCAATTCGACAAAGTTGAATTAGTACAAATCACTAAGCCAGAAGACTCAATGGCAGCGCTTGAAGAGCTAACTGGCCACGCTGAGAAAGTACTTCAACTTCTAGAGCTTCCTTACCGTAAAGTGATTCTATGTACAGGTGACATGGGCTTCGGTTCTGCGAAAACTTACGACTTAGAAGTATGGGTTCCAGCACAAGAGACTTACCGTGAGATTTCTTCTTGTTCAAACATGTGGGATTTCCAAGCGCGTCGTATGCAAGCTCGTTTCCGTCGTAAAGGCGAGAAAAAACCTGAACTTGTACACACACTAAACGGTTCTGGCCTTGCTGTTGGTCGTACTATGGTTGCTATCCTTGAGAACAACCAAGAAGCAGATGGCCGTATTGCTATCCCAGAAGTACTTCAACCATACATGGGCGGCGTAACGCACATCGGTTAATTAGATTGATTAAGCATTAGGTTACTTATAAAACCCAGCCAACAGGCTGGGTTTTTTATTGCCTATAGAATAGTGCAGTGGCGAGAAATAAATAATTTTTGTTACCTATGTGTAATAGTGTTTTATTGATTTTGATAATTATTACAATCCTTAAATGTGGCTATAATATGCTCTTACCGCGGTAGGTATAGATTTTCTCGTTCAAATACTGAGGAGGGCTTATGGCCGTAGGATGGGCAGGTGACGATAGTGTCAGCCAGCAAATACAAAATACCATTGATGATGAGATCTCTCGTGTAAGAGGAAACCTTCGAGGTGGTGAGGGTTTGCGTTATTGTGATGAGTGTGGTGATGAGATTCCGGAACAAAGACGACGCGCGATCAAAGGCGTTCGTTTGTGTATAGAATGTCAGTCAATATTTGAGCATGACGCACATCGACATTCATTGTTTAACCGTCGAGCAAGTAAAGATAGCCAATTACGTTAAACTGACGGTTACCTTCAAGCAGTTAAGGCCTTACTTTTATGTAAGGCCTTTTAGTTTAATTAAATGATTTATTAATGAAGATATATAGAAATAATCGTCGCTCTTGTTTAGAGCAATAAACGCCTTATTTAAAGCAATGAGTATTTTGTAATGCAGTGTCGATAGCAGCGACCAATTGCTCAATATGTTGTGGTTTGATAATAAACGGAGGCATCATATAAATTAGCTTACCAAACGGACGGATCCAAACGCCTTGCTCTACAAAGTGAGCTTGAATGGCTTCCATATCGACGGGTGTGTGAGTTTCAACGACGCCAATAGCGCCTAACCAACGCACGTCTTTAACCAGTTCATGTTCTCGCAACGGTGGTAACAACTCAGAAAAGAGCTGTTCAATCTGTTGAGTCTGATTTTTCCAATGGCCTTGCTCGATGATGGATAAACTTGCCGCACCGACTGCGCAAGCCAATGGGTTGCCCATAAAGGTTGGCCCGTGCATAAAGCAGCCCGCTTCACCGCCACATACCGTGTCAGCAACTTCCTTACTCGCAAGCGTCGCTGACAATGTCATATAGCCACCAGTTAAAGCTTTGCCTACGCATAATATGTCCGGTTGAACATCGGCATGCTCACAAGCGAACAGTTCCCCTGTGCGGCCAAATCCGGTCGCAATCTCATCCAAGATCAGCAATACGTTGAATTCACCACACAGCAAGCGAACTTGTTTTAGGAACTCAGGGTGGTAGATGCGCATGCCGCCAGCCCCTTGAACGATAGGCTCTAAGATCACCGCTGCGACTTTTTGATGGTGTGCTGCCAGCTTTTCTCGAAAACTATCGATGTCACTTGAGTTCCACTCATCCCAAAAGCCTGTTTTTGGCGAATCAGCGAAAATATGTTCCGGCAAAAAGCCTTTGTAGAGGCTGTGCATCGAATTATCAGGGTCGGTCACTGACATCGCCGCAAAGGTATCACCGTGGTAGCCATCTCTTAGTGTGAGGAACTTTGAACGAGGTTGTCCTTTAGCGTGCCAATATTGCAATGCCATCTTGAGGCTAACCTCTACGGCAACTGAACCTGAATCGGCCAAGAATACATGCTCAAGATTACTTGGCGCGAGATTCAAAAGCTTCTTACATAGATCGATAGCGGGCTGGTGGGTGATGCCACCAAACATAACGTGTGAAACCTTATCGATTTGACTATGAGCTGCAGCGTTTAGCTCTGGATGATTGTAGCCGTGGATGGTTGACCACCAAGATGACATACCATCAATAATTCGTTTTCCGCCTTCTAATTCTAGGTAAACACCGTCTGCGTTGGTGACTGGGTAGCAGGTCAGAGGTGTTAACGTTGATGTGTAGGGATGCCAGATATGCTGGCGATCAAAGGCGAGATCCATAGTAACTTCCATTCTTGGTGCGGTTAAAAAATAACCAGATGTAAACTTTTGATATTATCAATGTGTTGACAGTCTAAAGCTTGTCGGTAGACTAGCCAAGCATAAATGCAATCTCTATTGATAGAGATGAAACATCAAATAATAAAAAAGGATCGACACGTGGAAGTTCGTCATGACTGGACAGTTGCTGAGGTAACAGCACTGCTTGAAAAACCGTTTATGGATTTAATGTTTGAAGCTCAAGTGGTTCATAGACAGTACCAAGAGCACAACCACGTGCAGGTGAGTACGCTTCTATCGATTAAGACTGGTGCTTGTCCTGAAGACTGTAAGTATTGTCCTCAAAGTGCTCACTACCGAACGGATGTCGACAAAGAACGCCTAATGGAAGTAGAGCGTGTTTTGGATGCGGCGCAAAAAGCCAAGAACGCGGGCTCGACTCGTTTCTGTATGGGCGCGGCGTGGAAAAACCCGAAAGAACGCGATATGCCTCACTTGACTGATATGATCAAAGGTGTGAAAGGTATGGGTCTAGAAACCTGTATGACACTAGGCATGTTAACCCCTGATCAAGCTGGCGAGTTAGCGGATGCAGGCTTGGATTACTACAACCATAACCTTGATACGTCTCCCGAGTTTTACGGCAGCATCATCACCACTCGTACTTACCAAGATCGTTTAGATACGCTATCTCACGTACGTGATGCCGGTATGAAGATCTGTTCTGGTGGCATTATTGGTATGGGCGAAAGTACCAATGACCGTGCAGGCCTGCTGGTAGAGCTAGCGAACCTTCCGGTACACCCTGAGAGTGTGCCAATCAACATGCTCGTGAAAGTGAAAGGCACACCGATGGAAAACGTCGATGATGTTGAATCTTTTGACTTCATTAAGTTGATTGCGATTGCTCGTATCATGATGCCAATGTCAGCGGTTCGTCTATCTGCAGGTCGCGAGAATATGAATGAACAGATGCAGGCGATGTGCTTCATGGCTGGCGCGAACTCTATCTTCTACGGTTGTAAGCTACTGACTACGCCAAACCCAGATGAAGACACGGACATGCAGCTGTTTAAGAAGTTAGGCATCAACAGCCAACAAGTGGCTCAGAAGCCTGATGAAATTCAAGAAAACGAACTGTTAGATCAAGTAGTGGAGCGCGTTGCTGCTCGTCCAACGAAAGATGACATGTTCTACGATGCCACTGTTTAAATCCCGTATCAAAGATGCCCTTGTTCAACGCCGTGAGCAGGGGCTAACTCGTCAACTTAAAGTGCTTGAAAACAGTAATGGTCCTTTGCTTAATTGCGAAGGTTCTCGCTTTATTAATTTTTCGAGTAATGATTACCTAGGCTTGGCGAACGACCCTGAATTGGTAGAGGCGTGGCAAGCGGGGCTTTCCCTTTATGGTGCTGGCAGTGCGGCATCGCCATTGGTCACGGGTTTTAGTCCTGCTCATAGAAATTTAGAAGCTCAGCTGTGTGAATGGTTGGGCTTTGAACGTGCGATTCTCTTTAGTTCTGGTTTCAGTGCGAACCAAGCCTTGTTGTTTTCTCTGCTCGAAAAAGACGACTCTCTGCTGCAAGACAAGCTTAATCACGCCTCTTTGATGGAAGCGGGGATGCTTTCTCATGCAACCATGAAACGCTTTAAACACAACGACACGCAGCATCTAGAGTCTCTATTAAGCCGATCTCTACAATCCTTGGTCGTCACTGAGGGCGTATTCAGCATGGACGGCGATCAAGCGCCTCTCAGCCAGATATCTAACCTGACTCATCAATACGACAGTTGGTTGGCGGTTGATGATGCCCACGGTATCGGCGTATTAGGTGATAAAGGAGCTGGGAGTTGCAGTGCAGCACAAATCTCCCCCGATATTTTGGTGGTGACCTTTGGCAAAGCATTTGGCGTTTCTGGTGCTGCGATTCTTTGTTCGTCAGAAGTGGGTGATTACTTAACTCAGTTTGCTCGTCATCATGTGTACTCGACGGCGATGCCACCTTCACAAGCGGTGGCTTTATCTCATGCCTGTAAGATGACTCAAACTCAAGAGTGGCGCCGAGAAAAGCTGACTGAGTTAGGGTCTCTCTATGCAGAGCAGGTGAGCGGCTTGAAAGGCTTTGTGGATACTCAGACTCCGATTAAGCCATTTGTGATAGGTGAAGCACAAGCGGCATTATCAATAGCTGAAGAGTTAAAGCAAAACCAAGTTTGGGTGACCGCAATAAGGCCGCCAGCCATACCTGCTGGAACTGCTCGATTACGAATCACGTTAACAGCTAACCATAGCCCAAAACAGATTCTCCAGTTAACCAGGTCGTTGCATCAAGCCATTGAACGAAACATCGACTTAAGCACTGAACCGGGTATCCATCCAAGCTTTGAATCAAATAAAGAGGCTCAGTAAATGTCACAAGAAGCAGTAGTGCATAATTACGTTGGCCAAGATAAGAGTGCGATTGCCGAAGCCTTTGGTAAAGCGGCAACAACCTATGACAAACACGCTGAATTTCAACGCGATGTTGGCCACCGATTACTGGATAAATTACCCAGCGATCTGTCAGGCTTTAAGGTGCTGGATCTAGGTTGTGGTACTGGCTATTTCTCCGAGCAACTTGTAAAACGAGGCGCCGAAGTGGTTTGCGCTGATCTTTCTGTTGGAATGCTAGCAACAGCAGAGAAGCGGTGTGGTGCATCTGTATCTTTATATCAACAAGCCGATGCCGAACAATTGCCGTTTGAAGATGGGTGCTTTGACATCGTTTTCTCTAGCCTTGCGTTGCAATGGTGTGACGATTTGTCGTCGCCTTTGAGAGAGATGAAGCGTGTTACAGCGGCTGGTGGGCGTGTTATTTTCTCAACTTTGCTTGATGGGTCGCTGTTTGAACTGAAAAAGTCGTGGTCCAAAATTGACGCACATCAACACGTTAACCATTTTATTACAATCAATAAGGTAAAAATTGCGTTAGCGCAATCTAGCTGTACCGTTCATCAACTAGACTTGCCCACCATCACCGTTTGGTACGACACTGCGTTTGAACTGATGCGCGACCTTAAAGGTATCGGCGCTAATCACGTAAGTGGTCGCTCACAAGGTTTAACAAGTCGTCGCATGTTGCAGCTTGTTGATCGGGAATATCGAGAGTTTAAGAACCATCAAGGTTTCTTACCAGCAACATATCAAGTTTGTTTAGGGGTTATTCAATTATGATTGATGCATTATTCATTGCAGGTACGGATACCGAAGTGGGAAAAACTGTGGTTTCAAAAGCGATTCTTCAAGCTTTGGCCGCACAAGATTTATCAACAATTGGTTACAAGCCAGTTGCTGCAGGGAGTGAAAAATCCCCTGAAGGACTACGTAATAGTGATGCACTGCATCTTCAAGAAGCGGCGACGCAAGATATTGCTTACGAAGACGTCAATCCATACGCGTTGTTGCTACCATCATCGCCTCACATCGCTGCTAAGCATGATGGTGTTGTAATTGATGAGGCGGTATTATCAGCGAAGCTAGAAGAGCATAAGAAAAACTCTGACATCGTGTTAGTTGAAGGTGCTGGTGGTTGGCGAGTCCCGGTTTCAGACGATGAATATCTTTCTAGCTGGGTTAAAAAAGAGCAACTGCCAGTAGTACTGACTGTGGGTATTAAACTTGGTTGTTTGAGCCACGCTCTATTAACGGCAGAAGCGATTCGTGCTGATGGCCTAAACCTAGTAGGTTGGGTCGCAAACCGTATCAATCCAGGTACTGAGCACTACGCAGATATTATTGCGATGCTTGAAGATAAGTTAGGTGCACCTAAGTTAGGCGAAATCCCTTACGTCCCAAAAGCGAAGTCTAAAAACATTGGTAAGTACATTGATGTGCAGCCTTTGCTTGCGCTTTAATTACCACGTTATGTACTAAATAAGAAAAGGGCTGCGATTGCAGCCCTTTTGCTATTTTAAGCCTTTAGACCTTGAGTTGATAAACAACCGGTCTTTTAATAAACAAGCTTAGAACTAATGTTCTTTAGTCAGTCCCATTAAAGCTTGCTGAGTTTCTGTGATTTTTGTCTGTGCCGTTTGCGGTGTTAGGATTCCAACCTGCTTTCTCGCTTCTTCTTCAGTAATCCCTAGGTGACAGCACAGTAAATCGATAGCCATTTGAGTGTTAGTACCTTCAACCATGATCCTTTCCTTTTTGTACATGGACTAGCCAATAAATCATCTAAAGTCACTGTAAACGGATTGTTATATCGACACCATACGACTTAGGTCTAATAGAGTGGATTTAATTCGGATACGGTCTCGTAATCAAATGTTGCAATTTAATGCTTAACCTTGTTTTCTTAATCTAAGACTATATGTATAAGTAAGTATAAGTCTTCAAGGTTGGAATCTATTGCTGTCTGCCTTGTCTATAACAATAAGTTTTATAAAAACAGCTTTCATGCGGAGATAAGTAATGAAGCGAGTAATGTTGTTCCTTGCAACTAACCTAGCGGTTGTATTGGTACTAAGTGTTGTTCTTAATGTTGTATACGCAGTTACAGGTATGCAACCCGGTAGCCTCTCAGGTTTATTGGTGATGGCTGCGGTATTTGGTTTTGGCGGCTCATTCATTTCATTAATGATGTCGAAGAAAATGGCGCTACGCTCGGTAGGCGGCATGGTCATTGAAAGCCCACGTAACGAAACAGAACATTGGTTGATGGAGACGGTAAGCCGTCAATCTCAACAAGTTGGTATTGGTATGCCAACAGTGGCGATCTACGACTCGCCAGACATCAACGCATTCGCGACAGGTGCTAAGCGTGACGATTCATTGGTAGCGGTATCAACAGGCCTTCTGCACAACATGACACGTGACGAAGCTGAAGCGGTATTAGCGCATGAAGTTAGCCACATCGCAAACGGCGACATGGTGACGATGACCCTAATGCAAGGTGTTGTGAACACGTTCGTTATCTTCCTATCTCGTTTCATCGCCAACATTGTTGCGTCGAATGACAACGAAGAAGAGGGTGGCAGCAACATGATGGTGTACTTCGGTGTGTCTATGGTGCTGGAACTGGTATTTGGTTTCCTAGCGAGCTTCATTACCATGTGGTACAGCCGTCACCGTGAGTTCCATGCTGATGCAGGTGCTGCGCACTTGGTTGGTAAAGAGAAGATGATTGCAGCGCTAGAGCGCCTAAAGGTGAGCCATGAGCCACAACTAGAAGGTTCTATGATGGCATTTGGTATCAACGGTAAGAAGTCTCTAACAGAGCTTCTAATGAGCCACCCGCCGCTAGACAAGCGTATTGCTTCTCTACGTAACATGTAATCGCTACGTATTCTTCAGTCGCTAATCGACAAGATACATTTGAAAGGCTTCCTTCGGGAGGTCTTTTTTGATCTTGGCATCTAAGACAGTAAGTATTCGAGGAATAGGTGTCTGGCGATAGAGGGTTACTGGTGATGAAGCATTACGATATTGATTGGTTGATATCGCACGGATTGAGATGAGTAGGGTAATGATACTGGGTTGCTTTGTATTATTTTGCTGACGTCTCTTGTGCTCAATACACTTTGTTCCGCTCAACAAAAAGGCTTCCACATGGGAAGCCTTAGTCTATTCTGTGATTCGAAATTCGAACCTTACAGTTTGTCAGTTAGCTCGATTGCTTGGCCGATGTAGTTCGCTGGAGTCATCTCTTTCAGGCGAACTTTCTCGTCTTCAGGGATCTCAAGACCATCGATGAATGCACGCATGCCTTCGCCATCTACACGTTTACCACGAGTTAGCTCTTTTAGCTTCTCGTATGGTTTTTCGATGCCGTAACGACGCATTACTGTTTGTACTGGTTCAGCCAATACTTCCCAGTTCTTGTCTAGTTCAGCAAGTAGCGCAGCGCGGTTAACTTCAAGCTTGCTAATACCTTTCAGAGTCGAAGTGTATGCAATGATTGCGTAGCCAACACCCACACCTAGGTTACGAAGAACCGTAGAGTCAGTAAGGTCACGCTGCCAGCGAGAAACTGGAAGTTTTTGTGCAAGGTGGCTGAATACTGCGTTCGCTAGACCAAGGTTGCCTTCAGAGTTTTCGAAGTCAATTGGGTTAACTTTATGCGGCATTGTCGAAGAACCGATTTCGCCAGCAATAGTCTTCTGCTTGAAGTGACCAAGAGCGATGTAGCCCCAAACGTCACGGTCGAAGTCTAGAAGGATAGTGTTGAAACGAGCAATTGCATCGAATAGCTCAGCGATGTAATCGTGAGGTTCGATTTGAGTTGTGTACGGGTTCCAAGTTACGCCAAGAGATTCAGTGATGAACTCTTCGCTAAACTGGTGCCATTCAACTTCTGGGTATGCAGAAAGGTGTGCGTTGTAGTTACCTACAGCACCGTTGATTTTCGCTAGGATCTCAACGTTTTCGATTTGCTTGTATTGACGTTCCATACGGTACGCAACGTTAGCCATCTCTTTACCCATAGTAGAAGGAGAAGCTGGCTGACCGTGTGTACGAGACAGTAATGGAATATCACGGTACTCGTTCGCAAGTGCTTTGATAGCATCAATTACGTTACGGATTTCTGGAAGAATCACTGTGTCACGAGCTTCTTTAAGCATAAGCGCGTGAGAGGTGTTGTTGATGTCTTCAGAAGTACATGCAAAGTGAATAAATTCGTTTACAGCGTGAAGTTCAGGAACGCCAGCAACTTTCTCTTTCAAGAAGTACTCAACCGCTTTAACGTCGTGGTTAGTCGTGCGCTCGATCTCTTTGATACGTAGAGCATCTTCTTCGCTGAAGTTAGCGGCTAGTTCATCAAGAAACTGGTTAGCTTCTGCACTGAACGCTGGTACTTCTTTGATTGCATCAGTTGCTGCAAGCTTTTGTAACCAACGAATTTCAACGATAGAGCGGTACTTTAGTAGTCCAAACTCACTAAAGATGCTGCGTAATGCAATAGTCTTACTTCCGTAACGGCCGTCTACTGGTGAAACAGCAGTCAATGCTGACAGTTCCATGGTGTTCTCCTGAATTGAGTTTTCTAAATTTTGAGAGGTTTATACCAGTAACAATCTCAATTGTCACGCACATTGCGCAATCGTTTGCGTGAGAGTTGTGTTGATACAAAAAACAAGCTCGCGACGAGGCGCGAGCTAATAAACTACATTCGAGCTAGTAGGATTTGAGCCTGCTCGATCATCTTCTTACGACCGAAGATAAGGTGGCGACGTTTACCGCCAACTTGACGCCATAACACAGCGCTTCGAATCCCTGATAGAAGCAGTGCGCGAACCTTATGTTGGCTCGATGTCTGCTGAAGTACAGACGGAGTACCAGAAACCTGAATGCGAGGGCCGATAGGGCTGACGACATCAAGGTAGATACTTGCAAGGTTGCTGATCATTTGCTCGTCAAACAGATCAAAGTGTTCAGTTTGGCGCTCTGCAGTTTGAATGCGGTCACCAAGCTGAGACATAGAGTCGTTGCGAGAAGACAGCTTACGCTCAAGCGCCATCAAGCTGATGATGTAACGCGTGATATCGCTACCTGCTGGAGTACTATCGATACCTTTTACTAAGCACTCAAGGCCAAGCTTTAGGTTCGCTTCACGTCCAAATACGCCCACGGTATTCGATGGGTTGGTATTTAAAATGGCACTGAGTGAAGCTTCAAAGGCATCTTTATCACAATGGCCGTCTTTCGCTACTTGTTGAACCAAAGCCACAGCTTGGCAAATTCCGGCGAAAGCAATAGTACGGTCATAAAGTGTATTAGCCACGTAGTAACTCCTAGTTGTCTTCTATCGTTTGTCGTTTGATTGATTAGATGCGCTTTTCGATGATACCACCACCAAGACATACTTCGCCTTGGTAGAACACTGCAGATTGACCTGGGGTCACTGCGATTTGTGGCTCATCAAAAATAACCTTAATGTTCTCATCATCAATTGGAATGATTGTACAAGGAATATCTGTTTGACGGTAACGTGTTTTTACCGTGCATGTCATAACTTCAGTAATTGGTGTGCGATTTACCCAATGAAGTTGAGATGCGATCAAGCCTTCTGATTTCAGAAGAGGGTGGTCTTTACCTTGTACTGCGATAAGTACATTACGCTTAAGGTCTTTTTCACCAACAAACCATGGTTCTTCGTTACCGCCACCACCTTTAGTGCCGCCAATATGAAGGCCTTTACGCTGACCTAGCGTGTGGTACATCAAACCTTGGTGTTGACCAATCACTTGGCCTTCAGGTGTTTCGATGTTACCCGGTTGTGCTGGTAGGTATTTGCCTAGGAACTCAGTGAACTTGCGCTCACCGATAAAGCAGATGCCTGTTGAATCTTTCTTCTTAGCTGTGATCAAGTCTTGCTCTTCAGCAATACGTCGCACTTCTGGCTTCTCTAATTCACCGACAGGGAATAGGCTGCGTGCCACTTGATCTGAGCTTAGCGTGTATAGGAAATAACTTTGGTCTTTGTTGCTGTCTAGACCGCGTAGCATTTCTGGTTTTACGCCAGCATCAAGCTCTTCTTGAGTTGGGAAAGTACGACGAACGTAGTGACCCATCGCAATGTAGTCTGCGTCTAGCACTTCATCCGCAAACTCTAAGAATGCTTTAAATTTGATTTCTTTGTTACAAAGAATATCTGGGTTAGGTGTACGACCTGCCTTGTACTCTTCAAGGAAGTATTCGAATACGTTGTCCCAGTATTCTGCAGCAAAGTTGATAGTGTGAAGGTGGATACCTAGTTTGTCACATACCGCTTGAGCATCAGCAAGATCTTCAGCTGCCGTGCAGTATTCTTCATTATCGTCTTCTTCCCAGTTTTTCATGAAAAGGCCTTCTACCTGATAGCCTTGTTGCTGAAGAAGATACGCCGATACTGACGAATCTACACCGCCGGACATACCGACAATTACTTTCTTTTCGCTGTTTCCAGAGCTGATATCTGACATGTCTAAACACCGTTACTATTACTTGGTCGCAGATTCTAACAGAAAGAGAAACGCCGTGACAGATCCGAGACCGGAATCACAGTTTCATTTGCACAAATAGTGCGCTGACTTTGTTAGAGAATCGCATGAGAGCGAGGTGAGTCGCTAGGATGTCAGAAGTATATGTGGCATAGTCGCTCGAAATCCAAGACCTGAGATAAAAAAATGTCTGAACAAAACGAATTTATGCAAGAAGAAGAGCTGATTGAGATCATCGAGAACCAGCTTGAAGATGGCGAACCAGTGAAAGTGAAAGAGACGTTGATGCGTTTAATGATGACAGGCACTCCACGTGAAGAAGCAATTGCGGCTATGGCATGTGCACTGGCAATTGAAGTATTTGACGTTATGAAAAACGGCGCGGAGTTTAATCAAAAACGTTACGCAGAGCATTTGGGCATGCTGCCTGATTTAAGCTTTATGGAAGGCGAATAAAAAAAACCTTCAGCAAACGTTTGCTATAGTTTGAAAGATTGCCGCGTTAAATATAGCGCGGTAGAATCCGCCACCTATTTCCCCTTGACTTAGACTAGCCCTATGAAATTCCCTGGACAACGTAAATCAAAGCACTACTTTCCGGTTCACGCTCGTGATCCTCTAGTGAGCCAAGCTCAAAGCAGTAAAAGAATGTCACGCACTCATATTATCGGTATTGACCAAACATTGGTGGATATTGAAGCAAAGGTGAGTTCTGAACTTATTGAGAAGTATGGTTTGAGCAAGGGACATTCACTGGTTATTGGCGACGCAGCCGCTGAATCTTTGTATCAAGAATTAAAAGAGCAGTGCCTGATTACCAATGAATACGCTGGTGGCACAATTGGTAACACATTACACAACTATTCAGTGCTAGCGGATGACCGTTCTACACTGTTAGGTGTAATGAGCCAAGATATTAAGATTGGTAGTTACGGTTATCGCTATTTATGTAATACATCAAGCAGAATGGATCTGAACCATTTACAAGGGGTAGATGGCGCAATTGGTCGCTGCTTTGCATTAATTACAGAAGACGGTGAACGTACTTTCGCAATTAGCGAAGGACAAATGAACCAATTAAAACCAGAAAGCATTCCTGAAAAAATCTTCAAAAGTGCTTCTGCTTTAGTTTTAACGGCTTATTTAGTTCGCTGTAAGCCAGGCGACCCGATGCCTGAAGCAACAATGAAAGCGATCGAATACGCGAAGAAATACGATGTGCCAGTCGTTCTTACACTAGGTACTAAGTTCGTTATTCAAGATGATCCAGAATTCTGGAAAGATTTCCTTGAGCAACACGTAACGGTTGTTGCAATGAATGAAGACGAAGCTGAAGCGTTAACGGGTGAAAGCGATCCACTGGCTGCATCAGATAAAGCGCTAGACTGGGTAGACCTTGTTCTATGTACTGCGGGACCTGTTGGCCTATTTATGGCTGGTTATACAGAAGATGCAGCTAAGCGTGAAACGTCACTGCCTTTACTTCCAGGTTCAATTGCGGAATTCAACCGTTTTGAATTTAGCCGTCCTGCGCATAAAGATTTATGTGAAAACCCAACTAAAGTGTATTCGCACATTGCGCCATACATGGGTGGACCAGAAAAGATCAAAAATACCAATGGTGCAGGTGATGCTGCGTTATCAGCTTTATTACATGATATGGCTGCTAATAAGTACCACAAAGAAAACGTGCCAAACTCAAGTAAACACCAACATTCATTCTTGACGTACTCTTCGTTCTCACAAGTTTGTAAATATTCTAACCGTGCTAGCTATGAAGTGTTGGTTCAACACTCTCCACGTTTATCTCGTGGCCTTCCTGAAAGAGAAGATAGCCTAGAAGAAGCGTACTGGGAAAGATAAGTTACTTTCTTTAATCAGTAGTACTATCAGTATCAGTTGGTTTCTAATACTGATAGTACAAATATAAAAAAGGCTCCGAAAGGAGCCTTTTTTGTTTCTGAATATATTGAAGTCGTAAATAATACTTTGGTCGACTTAAATATTAATTCTATCGCTTAGCGTGTAATTGATTACTCACTAAGTAAACTAAATGTTTAGATAGCAAACTCTTCTAGAGATTTACCAGCATCTAGCTGTTCTTGGATAGCTGAAGGCGTACGGCCTTGACCTGTCCAAGTCTTCTCGTCGCCGTTTGCGTCTACGTATTTGTATTTCGCTGGGCGAGGAGCGCGTTTAGCTTTTGTTGTTTTAGATTTTGCTTCACCAGAAAGTGCAGCAATAAGATCGGCAACATCAATTCCGTCTTTTGCAATTTGTTCAGCAATAGCAGAAAGCTTAGCTTCTTGCTCTGCTTTAGCAGCACGCTCTTCAGCTTCAGACTCTTGACGCTCTTGTACAACAATAGTCAGCTTGTCTAGCGCTTCTTCAAGTTGCTCAAGAGTTAATTCACGTGAGAAGGCACGAAGGCTGCGGATATTTAATAGAGTTTTTGTTAATTCAGACATGATATTTTCCATCAAGGTAAACTAAATAATCTTCCTAATAATAAACAGAGCCTAGGAATAAAACAAATAGTATTTCTTCTATTACATATTTAAATATAAAAGTGAGATGAATAGTTGAAAATTCAGAGCAGTATTTCTATTGAATTTATAATAATTATTAAGAATATCTTAAAAAATGATATGTGACAGGTGGAGTAGTCAACTTATGTAGACTATTCTTCTATTGATTAGTTCATTAACAAAAAGCTATTTTTCTCGGAATGATATGTTGCATTGTTGCTCTTGATGAGTACAATTGCGGCTACCTGATGCGAGGTGTTGGTTAATTTGTTGTTAAACTCTGGTTTACACGGTTAATAATGTTATCGCACGTAGAGGTGCAATTATAAAAAGTAACTTCCGTTGGGGTGATGCCAATGAACGGGAATGAAAGGTGTAATTGCCGAAGTAAATTGTATATCTAAGCAATTTGCTGGGGTTGTGCTCAATAGGTACAACACTGCCATAGTCTTAATTTTAAACTATGGAGCGCTACTGTAGGGTTGGGTGAAGTGTTCACTTCCCTTTCGCTTAGTTCAACATGAGCTTGGTCAGCCGTATCAAGTTTGTCTGCAGTAGATCTCTAGCCAAATAAAAAACTGGTTTTTGAAGATCATGAATTTAATAGATTTTGCAACATCACCTTTATCTTTGCTTCCGCCCCTTGTGGCTTTGAGCCTTGCTATTGTTACCCGCCGTGTATTGGTTTCTTTGGGTGTCGGTATCATCATGGGTGCGATTCTACTTGCTGATTACTCAGTAGGTAACGCAGCTAGCTACGTGTTTACTAAAGCATCTGGTGTTTTCATCGAAGATGGTGGCATCAACACTTGGAACATGAGCATCATTGCATTCCTAATTATTCTTGGAATGACAACGGCATTATTAACACTGTCTGGCGGTACTCGCGCATTCGCGGAGTGGGCACAGTCTCGCGTTAAGAGTAAACGTGGTTCAAAACTACTTGCGGCTTTCTTAGGTGTATTCATCTTTGTTGATGACTACTTTAACAGCCTAGCGGTTGGTGCTATCTCTCGTCCTGTAACAGACCGCTTCTATGTATCTCGCGCTAAGCTTGCTTATATCCTAGATTCAACTGCTGCTCCTATGTGTGTGATCATGCCTGCTTCTAGCTGGGGTGCTTACATCATCACGATCATTGGTGGCATCTTAGTGACACACGGTGTGACAGAGTATTCTGCACTGGGTGCTTACGTTCGTCTTATTCCAATGAACTTCTACGCTGTATTCGCACTACTAATGGTGTTCGCAGTAGCATGGTTCGGTCTAGACGTTGGTAAGATGCGTGAGCATGAGATCGAAGCATCTCAAGGCCGTGGCTTTGAAGGTGACAACGATCAAAAGCAAGCTCACGATCTAAACGAAGAGTTAGATATCGAAGAGAGCGAAAACGGTTCAGTTTCTGATCTTGTTATGCCAATCGTATCGCTAATTGTAGCGACAGTGGCTGCAATGCTTTACACAGGCGGCCAAGCGCTGGCTGCTGATGGCCAAGCATTCAACCTTCTAGGCGCATTCGAAAACACGGATGTAGGTAAGTCTCTTGTTTACGGTGGTGTTATTGGCTTACTAGTAGCACTAGCGACAGTATTCAAGCAAAAGCTATCTATGACTGATATCGCAAGAACAATGTGGATCGGTGCTAGCTCTATGTTTGGCGCGATTCTGATTCTTGTGTTTGCATGGACTATCGGTTCTGTTATCGGCGACATGAAAACGGGTTCTTACCTATCGTCTCTAGTAACAGGCAGCATTGATTACCACTGGTTACCGGTTATGTTGTTCCTTCTAGCGGGCGTTATGGCGTTCTCTACAGGTACATCTTGGGGTACGTTCGGTATCATGCTACCAATCGCGGGTGATATGGCTGCAGCATCGGATATCGCACTGATTCTTCCAATGCTAAGTGCGGTTCTAGCGGGTGCAGTATTTGGTGACCACTGTTCTCCAATCTCAGATACGACGATTCTGTCTTCTACTGGTGCTCGTTGTAACCACATCGACCACGTCTCGACTCAGCTTCCATACGCGTTGTCTGTAGCGTTCGTATCGTGCATTGGTTTCATCACTCTAGGTATGACATCTTCAATTGGCATCGCATTTGGCGCAGCGTCTCTAACGTTTGTTGCTGTATGTTTTGCATTGGCTTACTTCTCTCGCTGCAAAATGGCGACGTGCAAAAGCTAAAATTGAAAGTTAATCAGTAAACTATCAGGGAGGCGTTTGCCTCCCTTTTTTGTGCCTGTTAATTTAATTTTAAGTTTCGTGAAAAAAGTTCGAATAAATGGTTGAAAAAGGATGTCAGCTTAGTTAGTGTGGAGACAAGACAGCAAACAACCTAAGAGCTGATAAGTATGCGTAAATTAGTAATGAAAATTCATCACCATCATCACCCTATCTAGTCTTTCGGGGAGATTTATGTATACCCGGGAGCAAGATTACTCCCGGAGGTTAAGTCAAAAGAATTTAGATTTAAACCCTCGGGATGACAAAGTCCCCGAGGGTTTTTTAGTTTTAGCGCTTTTAAATAATCAATAAATTCAAATATTTGCACAGGGATACAGCAATGCAGACACAACGCCTAAGAATCGCAATTCAAAAGAAAGGTCGCTTAAGTAAAGAGTGCCAAGACCTACTTAAAAAATGTGGTGTTAAATTTAATATCATGGGTGAGCGCCTAGTGGTTCACTCACTAAATATGCCAATCGACTTGTTACTCGTTCGTGATGACGACATCCCAGGTCTTATCATGGATGGTGTAGTTGACCTTGGTTTCATCGGTGAAAATGAACTAGAAGAAGTTCGTCTAGATCGTGTTGCTCTTAAAGAGCCTTCAGAGTTCCGCACACTACGTCGTTTAGACTTCGGTGGTTGCCGCCTTTCAATCGCTATTAATAAAGACGAAGAATACAACGGCCCACAAGACTTAGCGGGCAAACGTATTGCGACAACCTACCCACAACTACTTAAAGCCTACATGGACGAGCAGGGTGTTGAGTTCAGCACTTGTATGCTAACAGGTTCGGTTGAAGTCGCGCCTCGCGCTGGCCTTGCAGACGCTATCGCTGATTTAGTTTCTACAGGTGCAACGCTTGAAGCGAACGGCCTAAAAGAAGCAGAAGCTATCTTCCAATCGAAAGCAACACTGATTCAACGTGTTGGCGACTTCGACGCAGACAAGACCGCACTGATTGAAAAACTACTGACTCGTATGCAGGGTGTTCAACAAGCGAAAGAGTCGAAGTACATCATGCTTCACGCGCCAACCTCTCAACTAGAGCAAATCAAAGCACTACTGCCTGGTGCTGAAGATCCAACGGTTCTTCCTCTATCTACAGACAAAGACAAAGTTGCCGTGCACCTAGTAAGTACAGAGAACTTGTTCTGGGAAACAATGGAACAGCTGAAAGAGTTGGGTGCAAGCTCGATTCTAGTATTACCAATCGAAAAAATGATGGGGTAGTGACGATGAGAACCGTTGTTTGGCAATCTTTAAGTGAATCACAGCAAGACTCGGTATTAGAGCGTCCAGCTATTACTGAAGGTGCAAACATCACAGCGACTGTTTCTGATGTTATTGCAAAAGTACGAAATGAAGGCGATGCCGCGCTTAAAAAGCTGACTGCAAAGTTTGATGGTGTAACTCCAGAATCTATCCGAGTCAGTTCGGGGGAGATTGAAGAGGCGTGTGCTCGTCTAACACCAGAGATGAAGCAAGCGTTAGAGCAAGCTTATAGCAACATTGCTAAGTTTCACGAAGCTCAAAAGCCGCAGCCAATTAAGGTTGAGACACAGCCTGGTGTTGTGTGTGAGCAAGTGACGCGCGCGATTAATACTGTTGGCCTTTATATTCCCGGTGGCAGTGCGCCACTACCGTCAACGGTTCTTATGTTAGGTGTTCCTGCTCAAATCGCAGGTTGTCGTAAGGTTGTGCTTTGTTCACCTCCGCCAATCGCTGATGAAATCTTGTATGTCGCTAAGCTTTGTAAGATCGACGAAGTTTACAACGTTGGTGGTGGTCAAGCGGTGGCTGCAATGGCTTACGGTACCGAGAGTGTGGCTAAAGTCGATAAGATCTTCGGCCCAGGTAATGCCTACGTTACGGAAGCAAAGCGCCAAGTGAGTAATGACTTCCGCGGAGCAGCTATTGATATGCCAGCTGGCCCATCTGAAGTGTTAGTGATTGCTGATGAAACGGCTGATGCAGACTTCATTGCAGCGGATTTGTTGAGCCAAGCGGAACACGGGCCTGACTCTCAAGTAGTATTGGTAACTCCATCTCCAGTGGTTGCAGACCAAGTAACAGAAGCGGTTCAAAAGCAACTGAAAGAACTGTCTCGTGCGAACATCGCTCAGCAAGCATTGGCTTCAAGCTTAATCATCATTGCTGAATCGATCACTCAAGCGATTGCGATTTCGAATTTCTACGGTCCTGAGCACTTGATCGTTCAAACCAAGAACCCACGTGAATTGCTGCCATTGCTAGATAATGCAGGCTCAATTTTCCTTGGTGACTGGTCTCCAGAATCTGCAGGTGACTACGCATCCGGCACAAACCACGTTCTTCCGACTTACGGTTATACCAAGACGTATTCAAGCCTAGGTTTGGCTGATTTCTCTAAGCGAATGACGGTGCAGGAGCTAACAGCCGATGGGTTGAAAGGCCTAGCGCCAACAGTAGTAACAATGGCGGAAGCCGAAGGTTTGGATGCACACAAACGCGCTGTGACTATCCGAGTTGAAAAGTTAAATAAAGCGAAATAAGGGTAGGGCATGGAAAAGTTAGCAAGAAAACAAGTTCAGGCTCTAACACCTTACTTGTCTGCAAGACGCATAGGCGGTACTGGTGATGTATGGCTAAACGCCAACGAATCTCCGTTTGATAACGAGTACAACCTGAACTTGTCTCGTCTTAACCGTTACAGCGAATGTCAGCCAAAAGAGCTGATTGATGCTTACGCTCAATACGCAGGCGTGAAATCAGAGCAAACTCTGACAACGCGTGGTGCTGACGAAGGTATTGAATTACTGATTCGTGCTTTCTGTGAGCCGAACGAAGACGCTATTCTTTACTGCCCACCCACTTACGGTATGTACGCAATCAGTGCAGAGACGATTGGTGTTGAGCGTAAGGTTGTGCCTCTGACTTCTGAATGGCAATTGGATCTTCCAGCTATCGAAGCTCAGCTCGACAACGTAAAAGTGGTGTTTGTTTGTAGCCCAAATAACCCAACCGGTAATTTAGTTGATCGTAAAGACATCATCAAGCTGCTTGAAATGACACAAGACAAAGCGATTGTGGTGATGGATGAAGCGTATATCGATTTTTGTCCAGAAGCGTCAACCGTTGATTTGCTTGAGCAATATCCAAACCTAGCGATTCTGCGCACCTTGTCGAAGGCCTTTGCTTTGGCGGGCTTACGTTGTGGCTTTACGCTAGCGAATAAAGAGCTTATCGATGTACTGTTGAAAGTGATCGCTCCTTATCCTGTGCCAATCCCTGTTGCTGACATTGCCGTTCAAGCTCTCTCAGAGCAAGGACTCGCGCGAGCTAAGTTCCAAGTTCTGGATTTAAGTGCTAACCGAGCGTATTTGCAGGCGGGTCTATTAGGTATGCCTCAAGTGACGGTTTTTGATGGCTGGGGTAACTACTTACTGGTGAAATTCCCGAACGGCGATGAGTTATTTAAAGCGGCTTGGGATACGGGCATTATTTTGCGTAATTCACCTATTGAAGACTGTGTTCGTATTAGTATTGGTAACCGCGAAGAGTGCGAAAAGACACTTGGATTCATTCGTAACTTTTATCAGTAATGAAAGGCTTACCAGTAATAACATTTGCCAGTTTGAGTTGATTAATTGGGCTGGCAAGTGAAACCAATATTTTGGGTTAGCGTTTGATTTTAGCTAGGCCACCAGATTTAAAATTAAAAGGAAGTTCAAGTGAGTAAACAACAGAAAATACTTTTTATAGACCGTGACGGCACCTTAATTGTTGAGCCGCCAGTTGACTTTCAAGTAGACCGTTTAGACAAGCTAAAATTCGAACCGCGAGTAATTCCTAGCCTGCTTGCTTTGCAAGATGCTGGTTACCGCTTAGTAATGGTCACTAACCAAGATGGTTTAGGTACCGATAGCTACCCACAAGAAGATTTCGATGCACCACACAATATGATGATGGAGTTCTTCGAATCTCAAGGCGTTAAGTTTGACGACGTGCTTATTTGCCCTCACTTTGACGAAGACAACTGCTCTTGCCGTAAGCCTAAACTGGGTATGGTTAAAGAGTACCTACAAGGCGGTAAAGTCGATTTCCAACACTCTGTTGTGATTGGCGACCGAATGACGGATCTTCAACTGGCAGAGAACATGGCAATCCGCGGTATTCAATATAGCCCGGATGCGGAAACTGAAGGCACGCTTAACTGGCCACAAATCGTTAAAGATCTGACGGTTAATGCGCGTATTGCTGAAGTAGTTCGTACCACTAAAGAAACAGATATCAAGGTTGCAGTAAACCTTGATGAAACCGGTGGCAACAAGATCGATACCGGCATGGGTTTCTTCGACCACATGCTTGATCAAATCGCGACACACGGTGGTTTCCAAATGAACCTGACTGTGAAAGGCGATCTGCACATCGATGATCACCACACAGTCGAAGATACCGCTCTTGCTTTAGGCCAAGCATTGAAAGATGCACTAGGCGACAAACGTGGTATTGGCCGTTTTGGTTTCAGCCTACCAATGGATGAGTGTTTGGCTCAGTGTGCGTTAGACCTTTCTGGTCGCCCATACCTGAAGTTCGATGCTAAATTCAGCCGTGAGCAAGTGGGTGATCTTTCAACCGAGATGGTGGTTCACTTCTTCCGTTCTCTAACTGACACATTGGCTTGCACGCTACACCTTTCTTCTGATGGCAATAATGATCACCACATCATTGAGAGCCTGTTCAAAGCGTTTGGCCGTACTCTTCGCCAAGCAATCAAAGTTGAAGGTAACGAGTTACCAAGCAGCAAAGGCGTTCTGTAAGGGTTCGGTATGAAAGAGCAAAAAGTCGTTATTATTGATACTGGTTGTGCCAACGTTTCATCGGTGAAGTTTGCGATTGAACGTCTGGGCTACGCAGTTGAAATTTCAAAAGAACCAGAAGTTGTTCTTGCTGCCGACAAGCTATTCCTACCCGGTGTAGGTACAGCAAGTGAGGCAATGAAGAACCTGCAAGAGCGTGACCTTGTTACCCTTGTCAAGCAAGTTGAGAAGCCTCTGCTGGGTATCTGTTTAGGTATGCAGCTGTTAGGCAAACTGTCTCAAGAGAAAGGTCAAAAGGCTGATGAGTTAGTTGAATGCCTAGGTTTGTGTGATGGCGAAGTTCGTTTACTTGAAACGGGCGACTTACCATTACCACACATGGGTTGGAACACAGTAACAGCAACGCCTAATCACCCGCTATTTAAAGACATTGAAGAAGGCGAATACTTCTACTTTGTTCATAGCTTCGCAATGCCAGTGGGCGACTACACAATCGCACAATGTGATTACGGTAATCCGTTCACTGCGGCGGTTCAAAGTGGCAATTATTATGGTGTTCAGTTCCACCCAGAGCGATCTTCGAAAGCTGGCTCTAAGCTGATTCAGAACTTCTTGGAATTGTTATAAGGATTAGGCAGCGGCTAACGTTGCCATATAAGGAATGTAAATGATTATTCCCGCGTTAGATTTAATTGAAGGCCAAGTAGTTCGCTTATTCCAAGGAGACTACGGGCAAGTAACAGAATACAAAGTAGACCCAGCAGAGCAGTTTAATCTGTACCACCAAGCTGGCGCTGGCTGGCTGCACCTTGTTGACTTAACGGGCGCAAAAGACACAACGGCTCGTCAGTTAGACTTGATTGCTAAGCTCCTTGCTAGCACGCCTGCGAACATCCAGATTGGTGGTGGCGTGCGTAACGAACAAGATGTCGTTGATCTGCTAGAAGCTGGCGCACAGCGCGTTGTGGTTGGTTCTACAGCCGTTAAGCAACCTGAGTTGGTGAAAGGTTGGATGGAGAAGTATGGCGCGGAAAAAATCGTGCTGGCTCTAGACATCAACATTGATGAAAGCGGCACACGTAAAGTGGCGATTTCAGGTTGGCAAGAAGATTCAGGTGTGACTATTGAAGCGCTGATTGAAGACTACCTCACGGTTGGCCTTAAACACGTGCTGTGTACCGATATTTCACGTGACGGCACGCTAGAAGGATCAAACGTAGAGCTCTATGTTGATCTTTGTAAGCAGTACCCACAAGTGCAATTCCAATCATCGGGCGGCATTGGCAGCCTAGCTGATATCGAAGCGCTTAAAGGCAGCGGTGTTGCGGGTGTGATTGTGGGTCGTGCGCTACTTGATGGCAAGTTTACCGCAGAGGAGGCATTTGCATGTTGGCAAAGCGAATAATCCCTTGTTTGGATGTCCGTGACGGACAAGTGGTTAAGGGCGTTCAGTTCCGTAACCACGAAATTATTGGTGACATCGTTCCGCTAGCACAACGCTATGCAGAAGAGGGCGCCGATGAATTGGTATTTTATGACATCACCGCATCAAGTGATGGCCGTGTGGTCGATAAAAGCTGGGTGAAACGCGTAGCTGAAGTGATCGATATCCCTTTCTGTGTCGCTGGTGGTATTAAATCAGCAGAAGATGCAGCGCGCATTCTTGAGTTTGGTGCGGATAAAGTGTCAATCAACTCACCGGCATTGGCTAATCCACAGCTGATTACTGACCTTGCTGATAAGTTTGGCGTTCAGTGTATCGTTGTCGGTATCGATTCATACTTCGACAAAGAAACCGGTAAATATCAGGTTTACCAATTTACAGGCGATGAAGCGCGTACTAAAGCAACCAAATGGGAAACCAAAGATTGGGTGCAGGAAGTACAGAAGCGTGGCGCAGGTGAGATTGTGTTAAACATGATGAACCAAGATGGCGTTCGTAACGGCTATGATATCGATCAGTTAAACATGGTGCGTGAAGTGTGTAATGTGCCATTGATTGCCTCTGGTGGCGCTGGTGCAATGGAGCACTTTGCTGAAGCTTATAAAAAGACCAACGTGGATGGAGCACTTGCGGCTTCGGTATTCCACAAACAAGTCATCAATATTGGTGAACTTAAACAGTATTTAAAACAACAAGATGTAGAGGTGCGACTATGAGTTTTGAACCCGTAAGCTTATCAAAAACAGAAGTAGGCGCATTGTCAGAGCGTATTAACTGGGAAAAAGTAGATGGCTTAGTGCCAGCGATTGTTCAAGATTACCAGTCAAGCCAAGTGCTAATGATGGGATACATGAACCCAGCCGCACTTGAGAAAACGGGTGAAACTGGCAATGTGACGTTTTTCTCTCGCACAAAAGAGCGTCTTTGGACGAAAGGTGAAACGTCGGGCAATGTATTGCAACTGCAAAACATCGCCTTGGACTGTGACAGCGACACCTTACTGGTTAAAGTTAATCCCATTGGTCCAACGTGCCACACAGGTACAACAACGTGTTGGGATGGAGACAAGCAAGAAGAGTCTCAGATGGTGTGGCTTCATCAGCTTGAGCAGCTATTGGCTGCCCGCAAGGACGCCGATCCTGAATCTTCTTATACTGCCAGTCTATATGCCCGTGGCACCAAGCGTATTTCGCAAAAAGTGGGCGAAGAAGGCGTTGAAGTCGCGCTTGCGGCGACGTCGGGCGATAAGGCGGAGTTAGTGTGTGAATCAGCAGATTTGATTTACCACCTAATGGTTCTTCTTCAAGACCAAGGCTTATCGATGGATGATGTGGTAAACAAGCTGAAAGAGCGTCATAAGTAAGCTCTCTTTAGATTAATAGAACCGCGTAAAAGACAGACAAAAGCCCCGCAAACAAACATGTTTACGGGGCTTTTTAGTTTTTTAATTTTCAAGATTTCAAGATTTCAAGATTTCAAGATTTCAAGATTTCAAGATTTCAAGATTTCTAAGCCCTACGTCACTTTTCTAACCTCTGACTTTGCGTCATTCCGAGGAGCCTAAGCGACATCAGGAATCTCTTCTCTTAATCTGACTTCTTAGTCGAACGAGTTACCCGCAGCACTTCTTGTATTTCTTACCACTGCCACAAATACACGGATCATTACGGCCGATTTTAAAGCTCTCAACGGTTTGATTTAAGCGTGGGTCAATTTCTGGTTGTGTAGTTTGTTCCTGCTCTGGGAAGGTACCATCAATGTAGTACCAAAGACCGTCTTCACGTATAAAGCGAGAGCGTTCTTGCATGCAGTATTGTGCGCCTTCTTCATTGAAGTAAGCTTTAAACTCAACAAAGCCTTCGTCTTGGTGCGAGCCTACCGCAGTATCGATGACTTCTAGTCCTGCCCAATCACTGTTGATAGATTCGGCAATACCTTCTCTTTGCGCTTCTGCGTTGCAGCTAGGGTGGTAAGTCGCAACAACATAGTCAACTAAACCCAACACGTGCGCTGAATAACGAGAGCGCATCAACTGTTCAGGCGTTTCAACAGCACTGTGGTGAAGGTGCGCTGATTCACAGCACTGTTGGTAAGTATTTTTGCTACCGCATGGGCATAAAGACATAGTCAGATCCTGTAAAAATGGCCTCTATTAAGAGGCCATAAGTGAATGCGTGGGAGTTTACCAAGAAACGATCTCTCACCAAAGTTTGGTTTCTGTTGAAGTTATTGAAATTATCAAAGTGTTAGCGCGAAGTTTACTATTTCAAGGCTGGAGACAATAGCTCTTGTGCCCAAGTCATTGCTTCATCGTAAGCTTGGCCTAGTTGAGCCTCACTGAGCTTGAGAAGTTTACGAATGCGCGTTGCTTCGTCCCATCGGGCTTGTTCATAAGCAATAACCATGGCCAAAATCGCACCTAACACGCCTTTACGTTGGATAAGGGCCTGTTTAATCTCATCGTCGATTGGCACTGAGTCCAGTACTTGCTTCAACGGTTGGTCAAACAGTGAATCCAGTAGCGAGAACATACCGGTCAAAAAGGCTTGTCCTGGCTCAACCTTCACATTCATCTTCTCGACTAAGAGCTCACATTGACGCGCGCGTAATACCGCCAAACCGTAGAGTGAGTCCGGCTTGTCTTCTTTCGCTGATGCGATCGCCACAAGTGAAACGAACTTACGCAGCTTTTGTTCACCAAGGTAAATAAGCGCTTGGCGGAATGAACGAATCGTTGTTGGTGAACCGCCAGCGGAGTTTACGTAGGTAAGTAGCTTATACGACATGGTCACATCGAGCGTAATCAAACGCTCTACTTCACCAAAGTCGATAGGGTCGTGCGCAATCTCTTTTAACAGCTGAACGGTCGTCAGGAATGCCGGGTTGAGCGCACGCGTTTGGATCATCTCTGGCTTGCTAAAGAAATAACCTTGAAAGTAGGTGAAGCCTGCTTTTTTCGCTTCTTGGTATTCTTCGTACGTTTCTACTTTCTCAGCAAGGAACTTGATATCTAGCCCTTTGAGAGAGTTCATAAACATCGCTGCTTTGGCAATTGGCGTCAAACGGATATCGAACTTGATAATTGAAACGTAGGGTAAGAAGCGCTTCCAAGCTTTACTTGGCACAAAGTCGTCTAGCGCAATGGTATAACCCGCGTCAAAGATGGTTTTGATTGCTTCAAGTAATTCGTCTGTTGGTTCGCAGTCTTCAAGAACCTCAACAACGAGGCTTTCTTTGGGGAACAGAGTAGGGACTAAGTTGATTAGGCTTGCATATGGGAAGTTCACGAACCCAAGCTTATCACCCAACGTATTATAGTGGGTCGATAAGAAGTGATCGGAAAGCAAACGGCTAGTAGCGAGCTCCGGCTCTACTTCAGGGAAAGTGTTCTTAGGACCATCCCTGAATAGCAACTCGTAACCTATGGTTTTCTTGCCTGTGTCGAGTATTGGTTGACGCGCTACGTATGAATATTTCAACTTGGTACTGTGTTCGGTTTATTTCTGGTAGAGAGATAATAGCTAATTCACTAGAAATTACCATACACTTTCTAAGAAAGTCTGACCGACAATAATAATCAAAGTGAAAGTTTAAGCGTTATGTTAAAAGCTATTGCTAAACGCTCGATTCTGTAGTTCAAAACTTTGCGGCGTGAACACCAGCACTGAGCCTTGCGTATACCAATCGCCAAGTACGATACGGGTTTTAGTGCAATTGTTAGCATTAAATGTATGGATGTCTGGGCGGTGAGTATGGCCGTGGATCATCAGATCGACATTGTTTCGTTCCATCACATCTTCGACTTCTTGCTGTGTCACATCCATGATGTCGAGAGACTTGGTCTGCTTGTCATCTTTGATATCTGATTGAACCTTTGAAACAATTTTCTTCTTGATGAAAAATGGAATTCGGTTGAAGACCCATTGTAACCATGGCTGATGCACTTTTTCGCGAAAGGCGAGGTACTTTACATCTTCAGTACATAGGGTATCTCCATGCAATACTACCGCTTTTTGCCCGTAGATATCGATCGTAGAAACTTCGTCGAGAAGTTGTACGCCCGTTTGCTTAGCAAATTTTTTGCCGACTAAGAAGTCGCGGTTCCCTTGAGTAAAGTAACAAGGCACGCCTGTTTTCACTAAGTCGATAAACGCTTGGCGGATAGAAGTCGCGAATTCACTCTTATCATCGTCACCAATCCAGAATTCGAAAAGGTCACCTAATACGTAAAGTGCATCCGCTTCTACGGCTTCTTTCTTCATAAAGGCTAAGAAGCAGTCTGTGATGTCTTCTCGTGACGGAGAAAGGTGCAGATCTGATATAAAATATGTTTTCATAGGTCTAAAAAAAGGGAGCGATTCGCTCCCTATATCCTGATTTTATCGGCTCATCAATACTAACCGAAAGCGATGAATTAAGCTTCGATTGTAGTACCAGTGATGATCACTTCTTCTAGAGGTACATCTTGGTGCATACCCATAGAACCAGTGCTAACACCTTTAATCTTGTTTACGATGTCCATGCCTTCAACAACTTCTGCGAATACACAGTAGCCCCAACCGTCTAGGCTTTCGCTACGGAAGTTTAGGAAAGAGTTGTCGTTAACGTTGATGAAGAACTGAGAGCTCGCTGAATGCGGTTCCATAGTACGAGCCATTGCTAGCGTACCAACTTTGTTCGCTAGACCGTTGTTTGCTTCGTTCTTGATCGTTGCACGAGTTGCCTTTTCTTTAAGGCCAGAAGTCATGCCGCCGCCTTGAATCATGAAACCATCGATAACACGGTGGAATAGTGTGTTGTCGTAGAAACCGTCACGGCAATACTGTAGAAAGTTTGCGCTTGTTTCTGGTGCTTTTTCTTCGTTAAGTTGAACTTTGATATCACCAAAATTTGTGTGAAGGATGATCATGATTGTTACCTTACTGTCTTTTTAATATGAAGTTCGAATTCTAGCGCATGTTGGCAGACTTTCAAATCACCAAATCATTAACTTAACTCGGATGTTTGAGGTAATTCCTGCTTTTAGGGATTACCTATTAAGGTATGACTTGTTATACTGCGAGCTTATTTTGATTAATCCATAAAATAGATAGAGATCATGCTGAAGATATATAACACGCTCACAAGACAGAAAGAGGAATTCAAACCAATTACAGCTGGCAAAGTCGGCATGTATGTCTGTGGGGTAACCATATACGATCTCTGTCATATTGGTCATGGTCGTACGTTCGTTTCTTTCGACGTAGTAACTCGTTACCTTCGTTACCTTGGTTACGATTTGAATTTCGTTCGTAACATCACAGATATCGATGACAAAATCATCAAACGCGCTAACGAAAACGGTGAGTCTTGTGACTCTCTGACTGAGCGTTTAATCGGTGAGATGCACGCTGACTTTGATGCATTGAACATGAAGCGTCCAGATGTTGAGCCTCGTGCGACAGAATACATCACTGAAATCATCGAGCTTGTTGAAAAGCTGATTGAACGTGGTTTCGCATACGTTGCAAGCAACGGCGACGTGATGTTTGAAGTAAAGAAATTCGACGAATACGGTAAGCTTTCAAAGCAAGACCTTGATCAGCTTCAAGCGGGTGCTCGCGTTGATGTTGAATCTGCAAAACGCAGCCCACTAGACTTCGTTCTTTGGAAGATGTCTAAGCCAGGTGAACCTACATGGGAATCGCCATGGGGCCTGGGTCGTCCAGGTTGGCACATCGAATGTTCAGCAATGAACTCGTCTATTCTTGGTAACCACTTCGATATCCACGGTGGTGGTTCAGATCTGCAGTTCCCTCACCACGAAAACGAAATCGCACAGTCTTGCTGCGCGCACGGCACTCAGTATGTAAATACTTGGATGCACAGTGGTATGGTGATGGTAGACAAAGAGAAGATGTCTAAGTCACTAGGTAACTTCTTCACTATCCGTGACGTGCTAGCACATTACGATGCTGAAACGGTACGTTACTTCCTAATGTCTGGTCACTACCGTAGCCAGCTAAACTACAGCGAAGATAACCTAAACCAAGCTCGCGCATCACTAGAGCGTCTATACACGTCACTTCGTGGCCTAGACCTTACAGCCGCTCCTGCCGGTGGCGAAGAGTACGTGACTCGATTCTCTACAGCGATGAACGATGATTTCAACACACCTGAAGCTTATTCAGTACTGTTTGAAATGGCTCGTGAAATCAACCGTATCAAGCCTGAAAGCATTGAAAAAGCAAGCGGACTGGGTGCATTGATGCGTGAACTAGCAGACATCATCGGTATTCTTCACCAAGAGCCAGAAGCCTTCCTACAAGGTGATGCGGCAGGTAACGACGACGAAGTGGCTGAAATTGAAGCGTTGATCAAACTGCGTAACGACTCTCGTGCTTCAAAGGATTGGGCAAATGCCGACCTTGCACGTGATAAGCTAAACGAGTTGGGTATTGTTCTGGAAGATGGCCCAGAAGGTACGACTTGGCGTCGTAAGTAAATCTTATAAAAAGGGCTGATTTTCAGCCCTTTTTTCTAGCACGAATTCTCTATTTTCACCTTTTCTATCTTCAACTTTTAATTAACAGGAATATTTCTGTGGCTCAGATGTATTTTTATTACTCGGCAATGAATGCGGGTAAATCAACAACGCTTCTTCAATCTTCATTCAACTACCAAGAACGTGGCATGACGCCAGTGATCTTTACGGCAGCTTTGGACGATCGCTATGGTATCGGTAAAGTGAGCTCACGAATTGGTCTGCAATCTGAAGCTCAGCTGTTTAAAAATGACACCAACATGTTTGATGCGATCAAAAAGCTCAATGAGGAAGAAAAGCGTCATTGTGTTTTGATCGATGAGTGCCAATTTTTATCGAAGGAGCAGGTGTACCAATTAACAGAAGTGGTTGATAAGCTGCACATCCCTGTACTTTGTTACGGCCTACGTACCGATTTCCTGGGTGAACTGTTTGAAGGTAGCCGTTACTTACTGTCTTGGGCAGATAAACTTGTTGAGCTTAAAACAATTTGTCACTGTGGCCGTAAAGCGAACATGGTAATTCGTACCGACGAGCACGGTGTGGCGATTGCTGAGGGCGACCAAGTGGCTATTGGCGGTAACGACAAATACGTTTCTGTTTGCCGTCTGCACTACAAAGAAGCGTTAGGTAAATAAGCAGCTCTATTTGCTAACGCGAAAGAACGAAAAACGGTGACCAAGTGTCACCGTTTTTGTTTATTGGGCCTGTGTTTTGCTTTCTTCCAAGCCGAGCTTTTACTTTGTTCAAAGTCTAACTTTTGCTTATTCGAAACCGAGCTTCTTCAATGCTTGATAGGCGTGGTCAACGTCGTCGGGGATCGGCATCTCAATCTGAAAGCCTTTCTCTGGGTAGGATTTGATTCGCTCGTAATCAGCAATTAATGCGCCTAACACCATATCTAACGGCAACTCTTCGTTAAAGTAATCATCCCAAGTTTGCCATCGCGACGTCACGGTAATCTCGGAAGTTTCGTCAGGCCATTGTTTACTGAAGGTTGCGTAGGTACGTTTCTCCATGAAGGGCTTCTGAACTAAGGTTAGCCTCTTCGGCGATAACCCTTTTTCTGTCAGCAACTCATGAGTGAATCGTACATTTTCCCCAGTATTTGTTGCGTGTTTCTCTATGATAATGTCAGAGTCAGGCACGCCACAATCTCGTGCGATAGAAGCGAATGTTTCTGCTTCTGAGCGTTCAAAGCTTCTTTCGGTAAAGCGCCCCACACCGCCAGAAAAAACGATGTAAGGCGCGATCTGTTGGTGATAAAGCTCGGCTGCATATTCAGCTACGCGAGTATCGTTGCTACACAATACAAAGATACAGTCGGAAGGCGTAACCTTGTGACCCATCGACATAAAGTTCCAAAGGGTGTCGACTGAGCGATGCAGTTTTATGTTGGGATTTTTGTTAGCAATAGATTGTTCAGTCATGAAGTGCGTCCAGTGTGGATTCGAATTTAAATGAATAACCTAAGTCGAGAATCTTCTTCGAAGAGATTAACTTGTCTGGGGTATCAACAACAGCGGGCAGAGGCTCACTGCTGTTGGCGCTTTTCAGTGCCGCGGCATAAAACTCCGCCTTACTGACTGTATTTGGTGTGGTCACGTTAACTATTTCATTGTGCAGTTGACTGATAGCGAAATCGACAGCACCAATTGCATCATCAAGGTGCAGCATGTTGGCTGGAGCTTGAGTGCTGACTTGTTTTAACTTGCTTGCGAAGCGTGATGGGTGACGGCTTGGGCCGATTAAGCCACTAAAGCGAAGAATGGTGTAGTCGATACCGGAATCAATCACTGACTGTTCAGCTTGCAGCATGATTCGTGCGTTATCGGAAAATAAAGACGCGTGCTCGTTATCTGAGGTCGAAAGGGGGAGTGATGCATCCAGCTCGTTCAGCACACCCGGCTTAGTTGGGTATACCGTAGTTGAACTAACCATAATGAGCTTTTTAATGTTGGCCTTTTGGCATGCATTGGTGAGTTGCTGCCAGTAGTCGGCATACTCTTGTCCTGCTCCTTTTCTAAAGCCAGGAGGGAAGCTGCCAATCACAATTTCAGTGTTGTTTTCGAGTAACAATGAATAGAGTCGCCCGATAGTCTGTTGTGGATCGGATGAATCAAAGCTAAACACTTCACATGGAATTTGTTCGCTACCAATGGCATCTGCTCCCGCTTGGGTCGTTTTCGTGACCACTACTCGGTTACCATGTTTTTCTAAATGTTCAGATAAAGGTGCACCTACCCATCCTGCACCGACAATAAATATAGAAGCCATGTGTTCCTCACAACTGCAAATGACGAATTTACAATAAGCCTAACAAAGCTTTGCCCAAAAATGAAAAAACTCCACGGCCGAAGCAAGTGGAGTTTTTACTAGAACAATGGAGCTTTAGTTTAGTACGCGAAGAAGCTTGTCTGCGCGCTCTGCCATCTCGATACCTTCATCTGTTAGGTAACCGCCGTCTGGCTGAGTACAAAGGTTTTTTTCGAATAGGCGCTTAACAGCGTCTTGAGTTTCTTGAGCAGCCTCTTGATGGACTTTAATTCCAGTAGCTGCACTACTTACATCAAATTGAAGAAGGAGGTTTAAATCAGCAATGTTTTCAGCGTTGTACTTCATAATTAACCTATATATTCATAACGTTCTCTACCTTCACCTTAGTGCGCATTCACGGCTCAGGCAATAGCAAATAAAGAGAATTGATAAGTGATACCAAATTGATTGATTAATCATCGAGTGATGAGTTTATTTTGGTTATATTGGGTGATTTGCACCCACTTAAATCATCAGTGATGTTTATTGCTAAGTGGTTGTAATATATTGTGACTAGAAATAATTTGCATTGAGCGAATATTGTATAAAAAGGATATGCATAAGTGAGAGCGAACAAAGTAGCATTAACGATCAGTATGCTATTTGCTATCTCAGGTTGTCAAAGCACACCCTCAGAGCAGACAGACGCGAACCAAACCACAAACAACAATAATGAATCGACAATAGAGGTCCGTTCATTTCAGTCTGTCCAAAGCGTTTACTCCGAATGGGAAGTTAAGCTTGAAGACCATGCTCAATTGTCTCTCTATGCACCAGAGAATTACAATGAACTATTAGACGCATGGGATGATGCTGAAAGCATTTATGCGGACTTACTTAAAGACGAAACTCGGATAACCAAGAGTTACTCCATTTTTTCGAGCCTAACTTACGCTGAAGCCTTCGATGAAAAAATCGCTTTGATCAAATCAAACTATGACTCGATCTTAGTGTTAAAGAAGAAGGCTGATCGAGTACTCGCGGATTCGATTGTCCAAATGGATTACCTGAAGTTTCTTGGCGCAGATACCATGTTTACCTCGAGCTACAAACGTTTGTATTCAGAATACAGCGAGTTGTTCGAGTATGTGCTGGTCGATGAGCTTGAAGACGCTCAAGAAGCGCAGGTGGAATTTCTTAACAATGCTCGCTTACTAGAAGTTAAAGTGGCGCATAAGAAATACATCGAACCTTTGAAGAACGAATTAGAGTTCTTGGAAGATGAAGATTTCGATGACGTTGTTCCACTGACGTTTGCTAAAGCGGCATCTCAAATTGCTTTGGCAGAAAGCCAAGTGAAAGCCAGTCCCCGTGAAAAGTCTATCATTGAAGACGCAGTTCACGCTGCGGAGTTCGAATTAAACCACGTACGCAGTGTTGCTCATGAAGTCAAAGTGCTGGCGAGCGTAAAAGGCGACCAGTTCGAACAGTCGGTTTTGAATGCAGAGAACCAGTTATTGAGCATTTCACGAGTGGTTAATGATGAAGATCACCGTGATGTTGTATTGCGTCTTCAGTCTCAAAAAATTGTAGCGAGTGTTAAAGCGCTGAAAGGCTCAGACATGACGGCGTCATTAAAGTCAGAGATTAAAACTTTGACTGAGCAATTAGCTAAGCTGGAGTCTGAAAACCAGAAGCAAGCGCAGCAACTGTCTGAAGCAACCAAGCACAGTGAGTTGCTCGGTGAGCAGATTACCAAGAGTGATGCTCACATTAAAAGCTTAGAAGAGTTAGTGGATAGTTTGAAAAGCTTAGGTGGCAAAGTGGCCAACGAAAGTGACTCTGATGTGATGTCCCCAGCTGTTGAATCTACTCTAGAGGATTCAACCCTAGAACAATCATCAGAAGAAGTGATTGAACCTTCGGTTTAGCATCACTAATTTCTTTATTTGTGATTGAGTTAAAAGCGCCTTAGGGCGCTTTTTTACGTTCTGTTGATCTATGTCAAAATCTAGAAATAAAAGCGCTCTGTGAGCCATTTTAGTGTACGTTATTCTTTGATTTTTAACGTAACTTGTTGATATTTATAGATGTGTTATTTTCTATGCTGATAACTAATCATTCAGCAGAGTTTTCTTTTTACTACTAAAGTTGTATGAATTTGGAATAACTCGGACTATTTGCTTTCAACAAGGCTGTGAGAGCTATTTTGTGCCTAAAATAGCTCTTGAATTCAGAAATGAAAGAGAGGATTATCGCGCTCCCGACGACATGTTTCAAAATGTAAATCATCATGAATCTAAACCAATTTGACTCATTATTACCGCCACAAATGGCTGAGCGCGCTGCAGATATTGGCGTAGGTAAAGCAACCAAAGATCCAATCAAATCTTTTCTCCTAGCGATTTCCGCTGGCATACATATCGGTATTGCGTTTGTGTTTTACACCATCGTAACGACTGGTGCTGGTGATTTGCCGTGGGGTATTACTCGCTTATTAGGTGGCCTTGCATTTAGCTTGGGCCTAATCCTCGTTGTTGTTACTGGCGGTGAACTATTTACCAGTTCGGTGCTCACTCTTGTTGCTCGTGCAAGTGGCAAGATTAGCTGGGGAACCCTAGTAAAGAACTGGGCGACCGTTTATATCGGTAACCTTATTGGTGCTTTATTGCTAGTGGCATGCATGCTTCTGACTAAACAGTACATGTTCGACCATGGGCAAGTGGGTTTGAATGCCATGGCCATCTCTCAGCACAAAATGCACCATGGTTTTATCCAAGCTATCGCGCTTGGCATCATGTGTAACGTATTGGTTTGTATCGCGGTATGGATGACGTTTAGTGGACGAACACTGACTGACAAAATTGCAGTACTGATTTTACCTGTCGCGATGTTTGTATCATCGGGCTTTGAGCACTGTATTGCGAATATGTTCCAAGTTCCTTTAGCTATCGGTATCAAAACATTTGCTCCAACTGAATTCTGGACAATGACAGGGGCTAATCCAGCAGACTATGTTGACCTAAACATGATGGACTTTCTGATGAACAACTTGCTGCCCGTTACTATCGGTAACATCATCGGCGGCGGTATCTTTGTTGGCATGTGGTATTGGTTGATTTATTTACGCGATTAATAAAGATGGCGGATCAACAAAGCTTGTGTGACTAGCTCAGTGACAAGATTAGTTAAAGCTCAGAGTGGAAACATTGAACTGACTTATGACATTTACAAGACGGCCTGCATTGCAGGCCGTTTTTTATTTGTGGAAAACTTACTCGTTGAATTCTTAAATTATCATTTGAACGCTTAACAACGCAGTTCTGCACGTGTGTATATGTCTTTGAAATCACCCAAGGATCAATGGCAATGATCTTTGCGCGAGCCGAAATGGACAAAAAAGGATCTATATTGATTTGGTTATCCACAATTTCTGTGGATAACCTGTATCAAATTCAGTGAGTAACCAGATCTAAGTGGAGTAGGGAGGTTATTTCGAAGGCTGTATTTGAGCGAGAACTCGCCCTTCTTTGGTCAGAGATGTCTTCAATGAGAGGTGAAGTACAAGGGCTAGAGAGCAGCTCATCATCACGAAAATCGCCAGCATGATCATCAGTTGATACTTAATTGCGATCATTGGTGAAGCTCCCCCGAGAATTTGACCTGTCATCATCCCCGGTAGCGTTACTAAGCCTGTGGTTGCCATTGAGGCCATAATAGGAGACATCGCTTTCTGTATAGCATTACGCACAAAAGGCGCTGCAGCATAAGTAGGAGACGCGCCTAACGCGATTGCTGCTTCATATTCTGATTTCTGTGTTTCAAAAGCACCAAACAGGTTCTGCAATGCCACTATATTACTGCTTAAGCTATTACCCAATAACATCCCTGCGATCGGGATAAGGTACTGAGCGTTAAAAACCGGTGTTGGTTTAATGATAAATAAGCAGATGAACAAGACAATGGGTACACAGGTTACCGCTAGGCTCACAGCGACAGGCACTAACAAGAGGTTTCGGGGTAACTTGGACTTTTCAACAATCGAGCTTGCCCCAACGATAATCATCGTAAATAACCACAGTAAATTGACCCACAAGCTATTCAAAGTGAACAGGTATTCTAGGTAGAGGCCAACCAGAAATAGCTGAACAGTCATGCGAATGATGCTGATAGAAGCCTCTTTTCCAAGGCCAAGTTTTAGCTTGTGGTTGATTACAATTGGTAGCAAGAGAAGTGAACTGAAAAACAATAATTGCCACCAAGATATATCAATAACGTCTTGCATAATGCTTCCTTTTAATAAGGCTTCTATCATATCTGAAAGTGCCAAATGATGCATTTCAGAGTCATACCTGTCGAACTCAAAAAAGGCTCAATTATTTAACATTCAAAGTACAAAATAATGGTTATTTGAGGGTTTTTTGGCTACTACTTAGTAGGTAAAACGTTAAGATTTGTTACAATACGGTTACGTAAATGTTGGAATTTAACATTTGTGAAATATACTTAATTCTTCACATTTGTTAATACTTTTTAATAACTTTGTTTAACTAAAAACAACTTTGGATGAGCTCAAAAAAGTATTGATTAGCAAGGGTTATAACGGGAGATTTGATTGAACCCTACTTTGAGTATGGTCTAAAATTTGTCGTTAGATACTTAAGAACTTTAGCCCCATAGAATGGGTTACTCGAAATTACTAAATACAAAATAGGCAAAATGTATGAGTGATGTTAATAAAATTGAAACTAGCGAAAAACATTCGCTGGAGTGGAAGTCTTTCCTCTTCATCGCGGTGGTTCTCTTCCCAATATTAAGTGTGGCTTTTGTAGGCGGTTACGGCTTCCTAGTTTGGGCACTGCAAGTGTTTGTATTCGGACCTCCTGGTGCTCACGGCGGCATGTAATGCCCTCTAAGTAACAACATTTTTTAAAATCAATATTTAAGAGAGCTAAACATGAAATCATTTTTAGTTAAATTATGGCGCACAATGACTCGCCCAGCAGTACACATCAGTCTTGGTGTACTAACTATGGGTGGCTTTATCGCCGGTGTTATTTTCTGGGGCGGTTTTAACACAGCTCTAGAGCACACAAATACAGAAGAATTCTGTGTAAGCTGTCACACCATGCGTGACAACGTATACGTAGAACTACAAGAAACGGTTCACTGGAAAAACACTTCTGGTGTACGTGCTACTTGTCCTGACTGTCACGTTCCACATGAATGGACAGCAAAAATCGCTCGTAAGATGCAAGCTTCTAAAGAAGTATTCGCTCAAGTATTTGGTGACCTAGATACGCCTGAGAAATTCGAAGCTCGTCGTATCGAACTGGCTAAACACGAATGGGATCGCTTCTCTTCGAACAAATCTCTAGAGTGTAAAAACTGCCACAACTACGATTCAATGGATTTCGAAAACATGCGCCCAACAGCGCGTATCCAGATGAAGAACGCGGCAGAGCGTGATCAAAGCTGTGTTGACTGTCACAAAGGTATTGCTCACAACCTTCCATTAGATATGGCATCAGCGAGCGGTATTGTTGGCGAGCTAGAAAACGTAGCAAGCAGCACATCTTACGCAAATGGTTCAGACGTGATCTCTATTCGTCACCTACCAATGTACACAGATGAAACAGCTGAAGTTGAAGCGGGTCTATTAAGCCCTGCAAGTAAAGTTGCGGTTATCGACGAAAAAGGCGACATGATCAAGATTCAAATCGACGGTTGGCGTAAAGCGAAAGGCTTCGGACGTGTAATCCAAGAAGACTTCGGTATGAACATCTCAACTGCAATCTTGACGAAAGAAGTATCTCAAAGTGACGTTATCACTGTTGGTGAGAAGAAAGAAGATGAGCTTACTGGCCTTCCATGGGAAGAAGTTAACCTAGCACTTTGGATGAAGAAAGAGTCTATGGTTGATAACTTCGATCCAATCTGGAACGCAGCGGGTCAAGCGTACCAATCTAACTGTTCAACGTGTCACTCACAGCCAGATGAAGCTCACTTCAGCGCTAACGGTTGGGTAGGCATGCTAGATGGTATGATTGCATTCGTTAACTTCGATACAGATACAGAAGCACTGGTTCTTAAGTATCTACAGAAGCACTCATCAGATTTTTCTGAAGGCCATCACTAATAAGACGTCAATTGGAGTAACACAATGGCAATTACAAGAAGAAGTTTTCTGAAAGGTGTCGCTACTACAAGTGCGGCATCGGTTATCGGTCCAAGCTTATTGGCGTCGGCATCAGCGTCTGCAGCAGAAACAGACGGTGCGTGGAAAGTCTCTGGTTCTCACTGGGGTGCATTCCGAGCTCGTGTTTATGCGGGTAAAGTACAAGAAATTAAACCTCTAGAAATCGATCAACACCCAACTGAGATGTTGAAAGGTATTAAAGGTATTATCTACAGCCCATCACGTGTGCGTTACCCAATGGTTCGCCTAGATTGGTTGAAGAAGCATAAGTACAGCGCAGACACGCGTGGTAACAACCGCTTTATTCGTGTGACTTGGGATGAGGCACTAGACCTTGTTTACCGCGAGCTAGAGCGCGTACAGAAAGATTACGGTCCATGGGCGCTTCACACAGGTCAAACTGGTTGGAGGCAAACAGGTCAGTTCCATAGCTGTACTAACCACATGCAACGTGCAATGGCACTTCACGGTTACTCTGTGAAGAAAATCGGTGACTACTCAACAGGTGCTGGTCAAACGATCATGCCTTACGTGCTAGGTTCTACTGAAGTTTACGCACAAGGTACATCTTGGGAACTTATCCTAGAAAACAGTGACAACATTGTTCTTTGGGGTAACGATCCAGTTAAAAACCTTCAAGTAGGTTGGACATGTGAGACTCACGAGTCGTTCGCATACCTAGAACAGCTGAAAGAAAAAGTTGCTAAGAAAGAGATCAACGTTGTTTCTGTTGACCCTGTTAAAAACAAAACAGGTCGTTACCTAGAAAACGAGCACATGTACATCAACCCACAAACTGATGTGGCGTTCATGCTTGGTGTTGCTCACGTTCTTTACAACGAAGGCCTATACGACAAGAAGTTCATCGAAACTTACTGTCTAGGTTTTGAAGATTTCATCAAGTACGTTCAAGGTGAAACGAAAGACAGAGTTGAGAAGACGCCAGAATGGGCTTCTGCTATCTGTGGCGCAAGCGCGGACTCTATTCGTGACTTCGCTAAGATGCTGGTTAACGGTCGTACACAGATTCTTGTTGGTTGGAGTATCCAACGTCAAGAGCACGGTGAACAGCCTTACTGGATGTGTGCAGTTATCGCAGCAATGGTTGGCCAAATTGGTCTTCCGGGCGGTGGTATCTCTTACGGTCACCACTACTCTGGTATCGGTGTATCTTCAACTGGCTTCGCTGCTCCGGGTTCATTCCCGCTGAACATCGACAAAGGTCAATCGCCTAAGCACACTAACACTGATTACAACGGTTACAGCCGCGTAATCCCTGTTGCTCGTTGGGTAGATAGCCTGTTAGAGCCAGGTAAGAAGATCAAAGCAAACGGCGCAACAGTGACACTGCCTGACATCAAGATGATGGTATTCAGTGGTAACAACCCGTGGCACCACCACCAAGATCGCAACAAGATGCGTAAAGCATTCAAGAGCCTACAAACTGTAGTGGCTGTTGATTTCGCTTGGACTGCAACTTGTCGTCACTCTGATATTGTTCTTCCAGCTTGTACTCAGTGGGAACGTAACGATATCGATGGTTACGGCGCGTACTCTGGCCGTGGTTTGATCGCAATGCACAAGCTAGTGGATCCTCTGTTCCAGTCTAAGACTGACTTCGAGATCATGTCTAGCCTAACTAAGCGTTGGGGTCGTTACGACGATTACACGCGTGGTATGGACGAAATGCAGTGGGTTAAATCTCTGTACGACGAATGTCGCGCATCAAACGAAGGTAGCTTCGAAATGCCTGAGTTTGCTGAGTTCTGGGAGAAAGGTTTCCTAGACTTCGGCAAAGGTAAGCCATGGACTCGTCACGCTTCATTCCGTGAAGATCCAGAGATCAACGCACTAGGCACGCCTTCTGGTTTCATCGAAATCACAAGCCGTACTGTTGGCAACATGGGTTACGAGCACTGTCAAGAACACCCAATGTGGTTCGAGAAATCTGAACGTTCACACGGTGGTCCAGGCTCTGACAAGCACCCGTACTGGCTACAATCTTGTCACCCAGACAAGCGTCTTCACTCTCAGATGTGTGAATCTGAAGAGTGGCGTGCGACTTACGCGGTACAAGGCCGTGAGCCAATCTACATCAACCCAGTAGATGCTAAGAAGAAAGGCATCAAAGATGGCGATGTAGTACGTGTGTTTAACGACCGTGGTCAACTACTAGCAGGTGCTGTTCTAATGGATAGCTACGCTCCTGGTGTTGTTCGTATCGAAGAAGGTGCTTGGTACGGTCCGATCAACGAGAAAGTGGGCGCGCTAGATACATACGGCGATCCAAACACACTGACTCAAGATATCGGTACGTCTGAACTTGCTCAAGCAACGTCAGCAAACACATGTTTGGTTGATTTCGAGAAGTTCCAAGGCAAACTGCCTCCAGTAACTTCATTCGGTGGTCCAATCGAAGTTTCTTAAGTCTTGTCTTAAGAACCAAGATTAAAGCTTGAATTAAAGCCCCTGTAAGCACTCTTACAGGGGCTTTTTGTATTTTTGATATCAGTGTTGGTGTTTCTAAAGTAGCGACGCTTATGGAGGCATATATGGGAAGCGCTATAATGTGATGCGACTTAAGCAATTGAGCCGAGAGGGTAAGTCAAAAGAATCTCTTTTGAGAAGCTTAGGTTACTGGAAGCAATTAGATTACTGGAAACAAAAAGGCCGATACAAAGTACCGACCTAATAGAAACCTATGGAGTTAAGCTTGAACCTTGGATACAAACCGGAGCCTTAGATAAAAACTCAAGCTTCGATTATAAACCTAAGCCTTGAACGTAAAGCTACAGCTCGAACATAAACCAATAACCGTATGCACAGATTAACGCGGGTACACTGGAATACAAGGTCGCTACAAGCGCTGCTTTTGGTGCCATTGCAATCGCAGGGAATAGCGCGTCACCATCATTCGAAATTGCGTTACCTACTTGAGCTGACAGTGGCAGTGCACCAGAAAGGTACAGGCTAGTGACCAGCAACTGCGGACCACACCCCGGTAGCAAGCCCATCAATACTCCCGCCAGGGGGAGCATCATGCCCCAGCTTGAGAATAGCGTCGCAAAATCGACATTTGCTATCACAGAGCCAAATTCAAAGAAAAGAAAGGCAACCACCACCCAAGCGGTGACAAAGTTTGTATCTTGAGCGGTCTTTTGCAATGGGTGAGAGCCTATACACTTTTCGTCCTCACTCACGGCTGATTTGTAATCCTCAATTTCACGGGTTAGCCCCCACAGAAACATCGAGCTGATCAGCAAAACTGTCCCCGTCCATTCCATCGACATTTCAGGCAACGCGAGCAACTCATTCACATCCACTTGAAAAGAGCCAAGTAGGGCAACCGCAGCACCTGGAATAATGAGTACAGACCATAGATAGCCTTGTAGGTTGATCGCTTTTTTCGATACTGCTTCTTTGTCTTGAGATTGAGAAGCACAGCTGCTCACCGCTTCATTTTTCTCTGCTTTTTTTGGGCGTAAGAAGTCGTCTGCGTGAAACAAGTTAATGATTCGACCTGACGCAGTTCCGACAATCACGCCCATCGCCATCATGGCTAAACCAGTCTTGGGCTCGCTTGCAATGAGCAGGAAGGCCGCATCACCCATGGTTGAGACGAGCACAGCAACAACTGCGCCGAATCCGAGTTTGCCCGAGATAAATTGTGTGGTAACCACGATCGCACCGCCACAGCCGGGTAGCGCCCCCATAAGTGCAGCGAATACAACTTGGTTTGAACGGGATTGATGGACGAGCTTGTTGAAGACGTTATCTTTGTTGATATACAGGCTTAACCCGTGGTAAATCGCTAAGGTCAAAGCAACATAACAAGACACTGCCCAAAAGGCGTCTGACAAGGTAGTGACCGTCAATTCTCGCGTGGCAGGCGCCATAACTAAAGCTGCAAGTGAGATAGGTAAAAGCAGGCGCTTAAAGGACAGTGAAAACTGAGTTGTTTTCGCAGCACTACTGCTTGGCAAAAAAGAGATTAGTCGATCCATAGGTGTTACTCAAAATTTAGTGGCTTAAGATAAATATATACGAATGATAATAATTATCAATTGCATTCGTTGTTTTTTTATCTATTGTTACTATTGGCTAAACCCACGAAACATGACCAATCTAAAAAAATGAGGTAAAGTATAGCTAATAAAGAGAGGCTCTAAAGGTAGAGTCATAATTGTTAGTGTAATAGGAAGAAACATGATTTTAGTTGTTGGTCACAAAAACCCTGATAGTGACAGTATTTGTAGTGCGTTAGTTGCAACTGAGCTTCTTAAGGCTCGTGGCGAGGAAGCGACACCAATTCGCCAAGGCGAGATCAACCGCGAAACTCAACACATTCTAGAAGTCGCTGGTGCTGAAAAGCCAGAGCTTCGTACTTCTGTTGCTGGTGAGAAAATCTGGCTAGTAGACTACTCAGATCTAGCACAAGCACCAGATGATGTTGCTGATGCAGAGATCGTAGGTATTGTTGATCACCACCGTCTAGGCGACGTGATGACAGTAAACCCAATGGAAGCTTGGATCTGGCCTGTTGGTTGTACAAACACTGTACTTTTCAACATGTTCAAGATTGAAGGTCACGCAATCTCTCAACAAATCGCTAAACTAATGATGTCTGCAATTCTTTCAGACACAGTTGGTTTCGCTTCTCCAACATGTACTCAAAAAGACAAAGACGCGGTTGCTGAGCTTGCTGAAATTGCTGGCGTAACTGACGTTGATGCATTCATCAAAGCGCTTCTAATCGCAAAAACAAACATCGAAGGCCTATCTGCTGCACAGCTAGTAGAAAAAGACCTTAAAGGCTACCCATTCAACGGTCGTGATGTTGTTGTTGGTCAAGTTGAACTTGCGACTCTTGAGCAAGTAGACGGCATGATCGAAGCGCTAGAAGCTGATCTTGAAGAGCGTTGTGAGAAAGACGGTCTAGCGTTCGCTGCGGTAATGCTAACAGATATCACTACTGCTCAAACTCGTCTTCTATACAAAGGTGAGTGGGCTGAGAAATTGGTTAAGCACGAGAAAGGCGGCGTATTAATGATGGAAAATACACTAAGCCGTAAGAAGCAAGGCTGGCCTTGGCTACAAGGTGAGCTTGTTTAATCAAGTCGCTTAATATTAAACGCCTGCTTATTTAGCAGGCGTTTTTCTTTGAAGTAGACTTTCTTCTTCATCGATAATGTTTGAAGTTAACAACACTCGGCATAAAATAGCTTTAAGAGCAAAGTTACTGACTAAAGTAGGAAATTAAGATGACTACACAGCTAGACGATAAAAAAATCGCTGAAATCAACAAGTATACGGGCGAGCAACGCCTGAAATACTGTGTGAAAGAAATCGTAGCAAACCGTGAAGTATGGATCTTAACCGATGAACACGGTTGTGTAATGCTGAACACAGAAGATGAAGATTGTGTTCCAGTATGGCCAAACCAAGAGTTCGCAGAATCATGGGCAACGGGTGATTGGTCTGAGTGTAAAGCTGAGTCTATTTCGTTGAACAAATGGCACAGTCGCTGGACGAATGGTCTAGAAGACGACGAACTTGCTGTTGTAGTATTCCCGAACGAGCAAGAAGAAGGCGTTATCTTGTTCCCGGATGAGTTCGACTTCGAATTGAAAAAGCAGGCAGCTAAGCGCTAGTTCTTTCGTAATACAGTAACATCGTAAGTCAGCGTTGCCTTTCTTAGGCAGCGCTATCATTCAATTATCCCATCTAAGTTACTTCCGACGTATATTCGTCAATACCCAATCAACTGATACAAAGGCGCTTGCTGTGCGGCTTTAGAAGCTTGCTGAAGCACACCTGTTTTGCTGTATCTCTTGAGTATCTTTCGAACGATAGGTTTTACTTCAGATTTTGTCATTCCAGCTTTCAATTCTGGCTCATACAGCAATTGCAGTAGCACTACGTCTAACGGCGATAATAAGTCTTCTGGCGTGTGGTCGTTGAAAATAGAAGGGTAGGCTTTATCTGAATCATTCGGCAGGCCTAGAACTTGTGTGATCTCTTCCACGATACAGGCGACCAGCTTACCTCGCGATCTTGCCTGATCAACCGGGATTACAATCCCAGCGTATACAATCTCGCCTTTAGAATTGGTTCTATAGCCCGCCGTGCAGATGGCGCTATTTAAATGTTGAGTTGATTTGAGCTTGAGCACCGATTTCGCCTCAGATACCCACTGGCTCTGCCTTGTGTATATCCATTTAACGTTCGCTTCGGACTCTTTACTGACGATTGTTATTGGATGTTGGGTGACTTCAGATAAGTGTTTGATATGAAGCTCTGTGATCTCTTGATGCAGTTCCTCATCGCCCACTCGATGATCGATCCAAATCTTGATCGGTTGTTTCCACTTGGCGAGCGGTTTGTTGCCTTGGGAGTATTCGTGTTGAAGCGCGACGTTATAAAAGGCAGTTTCGACGAAGCTTCTATCTAGCCATGTGAGCGGTGTGCTTGTCGCGTTAAAGGACAACAGCACCAACAAGAGGGGAAGCATTGAAGCTGTTCGATACATACTTTTCCCCTCTGCTAAATGTAGCGTGATTCCAGGTTAGTGGTTCGGCGCTTTGGAGAAATGGCTCTCAACCAATCTTTGGGTGATTTGGTGAGTTGGATTGGTTAGCACTTGATCTGTTTCCCCACTCTCAACCACATTGCCTTCATGCATGACAATAATCTTGTCGGTAATGTGCTTAACAATACCGAGGTGTTGAGATACATAAACGAACGATACGCCCATCTCTTCTTGTAACTCTAAGAACAGATTGATGATTTGCGAGCGCATTGCCATGTCCAAACCATTTAAAGCTTCATCAGCAACAATGATGGATGGCTGAAGTATTAAGGCACGAGCCAAACAAACCCTTTGTTTCTGGCCTGCAGCAAGCATCTGAGGGTAGAAATACGCATGTTCCGGTAGAAGGCCTACGCGCAGTAGTGTGTCTTTCACACGACGCATACGAGCTTCTGGAGGCATGTTGGTGTTTCGCTTTAATGGACCTTCAAGAATTCGACCGATCTGAATGCGCGGGTTAAGTGACGCATTCGGATCTTGGAAGATCATTCGAATCAGCTTACAACGAGTCGAGTAGTCTTTGTGCTCTAGCTTTTCGCCATTCACGCGGATCTCGCCTGCGGTTGGCTCCACCATGCCTGCGAGCATTCTGGCTAATGTTGATTTGCCAGAACCATTCTGGCCGATAAAACCAATTGTCTGGCCTGCTTCAAGAGAAAAGCTAACTGGCTTCACCGCCTGATGAATCTTTTTACGGAAAAGACCAGAGCGAGTCGTAAAGTCTTTAGACAAATCACTGACTTCTAATAATGCACTCATGATTTCTTTTTCTTCTCCATATTCAGAGGGAAGTGACAGTTGAACTTATGGTTCTTGATACGTTTCGTATGTGGGATCTCGACACACTGCCTTTGTGCGTATGGGCAGCGAGGCCCTAATCGACAACCAATAGGAAGATGTTGCAGCGGTGGAATTGACCCCGGCAAAGACTGGAGCTTCTCCTTGTGGGGAATCCAGTCGTTAAAGTTTGGCATCGCTTTTAACAAAGCAACGGTGTACGGGTGCTTTGGTGCATCCAACAGCTTCGGTGTATCAGCGGATTCTACCGATTGACCACAGTACATCACGGTAATGCGAGTCGCCCATTGGGTAATGGTGGTTAAGTCATGGCCGATCAACACGATGGTGGTGTTATTGATCTGGTTCATACGACTCAAAAGACGCAATATTTGAGACTGTGTAATTGGGTCTAAATCGTTGGTTGGCTCGTCAGCAATCAAGACTTTTGGCTTGGCAGCGATCGCCATTGCGATCATGACTTTTTGACACTCACCATCTGTCAGCTCATAAGAGTAACTGTCCATTAGGCGAGAGTGGTCTTTGATGCCGACTTTGTGTAGTAATGCGATCGCTTGCTTCTTACGCCACTTAAATCGTTGCCACCAACGACCTTCAAACGAATGGGAAGGGATCGCTTCAACGAGCTGGTTACCTACTTTTTCAGAAGGGTCAAGACACGTTGATGGCTCTTGGAAGATCATTGCGATATCGCGGGCGATCACTCGGCGTCTTTCTTTCGGCGTCAGTTGCAGTAGGTCGATATTACCTAAGCGCATTCGGTCTGCAGAAACCTTCCAGTTTTCTTTACATACTCCGACGATCGCTTTTGCAACCAAACTCTTACCTGAGCCTGATTCACCTACTAAGCCACGAATTTCCCCTTCATTGAGGGTAATACTCATTCGATCTACGGCTTTAACCATCCCTTGAGGGGTCTCAATCTCGATGGTTAGATGTCGAATATCAAGTAACGGCATTATTCGATTCCTGCATTTAGCGCTTGGCGAACACCTTCACCGACGAGGTTAATCACGATAACTGTAAACATAATAGCTAAGCCGGGTAGGGTAACTGTCCATGGCGCAAGGTAAATCAACTCGACCGAATCACCCAAGATGGAGCCCCATTCGGTACTCGGAGCTTGAGCGCCAAGCCCTAGGAAACCTAAAGCCGTGATGTCAAGAATTGCGACTGACAGTGCCAGCGTAACTTCAAGAGCGATCACGGTAAGGATGTTCGGAAGGATTGAGTTCCATAGCAGGTAAAAATCGTTCGCACCATCAAGGCGAGAAGCCAGAATATAGTCTTTTTCTACTTCAGCATGCACGGCAATGTACACCGAGCGTATAAAGCGCGGGATCAGTGCCAAGCACAAGGCGAGCAAGATATTAAACTCCCCAAAGCCAAGGAATGCCACGAAGATAATCGCCAGCAGAAGAGATGGAATCGACATAACAGTATCAAGCAGGTGGTTTAGCGTGCTTGATAGTAAACCGCGCGTCATACCAGCAAGTACGCCAATCAGACAACCAATGACGGCTGCGATAAAGGTAATCACCACCGCGGCGCCGAAGGTTAACTGAGAGCCAATTATTAGGCGAGAGAGAATATCTCTGCCTAAGTCATCCGTACCCAAAAAGTATTCTACCGTTCCCGCAGGATCCCAAGAGGGCGGCGTTAATAGGTGACCGGTTTGTTCTTGTGCATCATGCGGGGCTAGCCACGGTGAAGTGACGGTGACCAGAATGATAAGCACCAAACACCACAAGCCAAACATAGCTAGATTATTGCTGCGGAAGCTGCGCCAGAAACGTTCGAACTGGGTTGGAATCTGTTCTTCTTGGTAGACGTTATTTGTTAGCATACCATTCCTTCCTTACCAGTGGATTGATCATCGCGCCCAGTAGATCGGACAGAATATTAGCGGTCAAAACTAAGGTAGCCACCACAATTACACCAGCTTGAATTGAAACGTAATCTTGATTCGATAAGGCATCCAATAACCAGCGGCCAATGCCCGGCCAGTTAAAGATAGACTCGGTAACAATAGCAAGCGTTAACATACTCGATAGCTGAACACCGACCTTAGGAATAATCGGAGGTATCGCGTTTCTTAGCACGTGCTGCGTGATGATCTCTCTAGTGGAAAGACCTTTAATTCGCGCAGCGCGGATGTAGTTTTGCGTCATTACTTCAGCCACTGACGCTCTCATCAATCGGATGACCTGAGTCGTTGGCGCCAGTGCTAAAACAAGACAAGGCAACGCCATGTGCTCGATAACACTTTGTAGTGCGTGCGCACGGTAGCGACCCTCGGCAAAAAAGGCGTCAATCATCGCGAATCCAGTCACGTGTTCAATCTCGTAAAGTAGGTCGTATCGGCCACCAACTGGGAACATTTCAAAGTGCAGTGAAAACACCATGATCATCAGCAACGCGACCCAAAATATAGGCGCAGAGTAACCGGCCATTGAGGTGAACGATATGGTGGTATCAACAAATTTACCTTGTCTCATACCAGCAATGGTGCCGAAAGGGATACCGATGATGAGTGCCAACACAAAGGCAAAGAAGCACAGCTCTAGCGTTGCAGGGAACACCAGGACCAACTCATCGATGATAGGCACACCGTGTTTGCTTAGGCCAAAGTTTAGCGTCGATAATTCAGTGATATAGCTAATCCAACCGGGCCAAAAATCTTGAATTGCCCAAGGTGAGGTTTGGTCTAATCGAAGCAGGGAAAAACCTACCAAGGTCAGAATTCCTAGCGTAATAACAAATAAGTTTACACGTCTTAATGTATACCAAAACATTACTGCACCTCTCTTCTGACTTGATCAAAAGGTTGGGCATTGAAAGGACTTGCTTTAAAGCCTGTTAGCGAACGATCGTGCACGCGAAATTGCACGCCATGAGCTAAAGGAATCACAGGAACTTCTTCATTGAGAATGTTTTGGGCTTGTCGGTACAAGTTCACACGGTGCCTTTGTTGATTGATCTCTAATGCTAAGTCGAGAAGGAAATCAAAGTCTGAATTACACCACATCGAGACGTTTAACCCTGCACGCTCAGAGCTGCATGAGAGCAGCGGACGTAAGAAGTTGTCCGGGTCACCGGTATTGCCTATCCAGCCTGTAAGCAACAAGTCTGTTGAGGAAATAGAGGACAACTGTGTGCGGTCAAATCGGTCGTCGGTATAGAGTTTCAATTCAATACCAATATCGGCTAAGTTTGCTTGGATAAGTTCTGCCGTTTTTCTTGGACTTGGATTGTATGCGCGTGGCTCTAGTGGTACCCACATTGAAAGCTCTAACCCAGGTTCAACGCCAGCTTCTTTGAGAAGCGCAACCGCATAGTTTCGGTCGTAGCGAACTTGAACGCTGTCTTTTTGGTGAGCCCAAGAAGTCGGAGGAAGCAAGGTGTAGGCTTTGGTTCCTGTACCGTAATACACAGAATCAAGAATGTTCTGACGATTGATGGCTAAGTTGAGCGCTTTACGAACTCGAGAGTCACGCAGTGCAGGGTGCTCAGTATTCAGCGCGATGAAAGAGACATTAACCGCCGGAGTAGCAGAAATCTTCAACTCTTCATGAGCCTGAATAATAGGGATTTGGCTAGAAATTGGTGAGTTGAGCACGTCACACTCACTACGCAGAAGCTTGGCAAGTGTGCCTGTTCCACGTTGCGAAGTATCGAACACAACTTGGTCCATTTGTACTTCACCTTTCCAGTAGTGCTTGTTCTTTTTCAAGCGCACTAGGTCGTTGATTTGGTATTCATCTAAGTAGAAAGGGCCAGTGCCGACTGGATTGGAATCGATTCGATTTTTCTCATCCGCTGCAATGAGCTGATTGGCATACTCCTTAGAGTGAATGACTGCATAGCTGGTGGCGATGTTATTGAGAAACGAATTGTCTGGGCGACTTAATTGGAATTTCACCGTTAGGTCGTCAACTGCAGTGATATCGACAATCAGGGTCTTGAAGTCGATTCCGGCAAACCACGGGTATAGGCCGCCACCCACATAATGAAATGGGTTTGAACTATCAATGACACGTTCAAAGCTAAACACCACATCTTGTGCATTCATGCTACGAGTTGGGGTGAACCAGTCTGTGGTTTGGAACGCAACATTTGGGCGCAGTTTGAACGTGTATTCTGTACCTGATTTATCAACAGACCAACTTGTCGCTAAGTTCTGTTTTGGTCGGTACGTCATCGGATCAAGAGTGAGCAGTGTATCGAAGATTTGAGGACTCAGCGATTCTGCGGTAATGCCACTATCAACCAGCTGTGGATTGAAGGTACTAGGATTACCTTGGCCGCAATAAATGAAGCCTTTTTCACGGATTTGCTCGTGATTCACACTCTCACCACATCCAGCGAGAAAGCTCAACGTGCAGATGCTCAGTGATAGTCTTATTAGTGCTTTCATAAAAAGAAATACTTTTCGAAACGAGGCGTTAGAGGAGCCTCAAGATCCGGACAATTTAACATTTTATTTATTCGGCTCCAAATAATAATCAAGCGTGGACAGCTATTTATCGTTAGCTTGTCCGACAATCGCGTACTTCCTCACCATTCCACGTAATTGGTTGTAGGTTAACCCAAGTAATTCTGCGGCTTGTTTCTGGTTATATTTGCTCTGTTTGAGGGCTTGGTTGAGTAGCTTGATGTCTTGTTGTTCTTGCCATGCTTTGTAATCAAGCGGCAAAGAAAACAAGCTCTCTGATGAAGTATGGCTGTTAGACGGCTCATTGCCAGTTTCCGGAGAGGAATCTTGCTCTGTTTTCCATGCGGGTTTAAATGGGTTAAACACCAAATATTCAATAGGATATGGATCTTTTCCGTGCTGATAGATAGCTCGCTCAATGACGTTTTTGAGTTCTCGTACATTCCCTGGCCAAGAATAATCCAAAAGCGATTCAACGGCAGAGGGGGCAAAGCCAACAAACAACTCCAATTCCAATTCACGACACATCTTAATGGCGTAATATTCTGCCAGTAGCATGATGTCTTCTTTTCGCTCACGCAAAGGAGGGATAGTAATGACGTCAAACGCCAGTCTATCTAATAGGTCTGCTCGGAATTCGCCCTTTAATGCCATGTATGGTAAGTCGGCATTGGTTGCACACACCAGTCTGACATTGGCACTTAGCGCCTTTTGCCCACCGACACGTTCATATTGCCCGTATTCAATAACGCGCAGTAGTTTCTCTTGAACCGCAAGGGGAGTGGTCGCCAGCTCATCCAGAAATAGCGTTCCGCCTTCTGCTCTTTCAAAACGACCTTGATGACGCCCTTTCGAACCCGTAAAGGATCCCGATTCATGACCAAACAGTTCTGAATCAATCAAACCTTCACTTAAGGTTGAGCAGTTCAATGAGATCAAAGGTTGATCCCAACGTCTTGAAAGGTAATGCAGTCTTTGTGCGATCAACTCTTTACCTGTGCCACGTTCGCCAATGATCAGAATGGGTCTTTCTATTGGTGCGAGTTGGGAAACTTTATCTAACACAGAGAGAAAGCTAGGTGATTCACCAATGAGGTTCTGCTGCATAGCGGGTCCTTGTATGAATTAATCGCTGGAGAGGTCATGTAAGAGCCATAGTGGTGAAAAATACCAATACTTGGCTAAATTCATCATAGCATGGTTCGAGTTAATCACCATTTTATTGTAAGTAACTGATAATAAATGGCTTAAAAGTTGGCACGCTACTTGGATTATTTATGGTAGGTTTAACAACAAACGTAAATTTTTGAGCAAGTGGATTGATAAAGTCGCACAACGATTTGAAACGCATTTGCCATCATTGTAATTAAGGAGTTCCTCATGGGTATTTTTTCTCGCTTTGCAGACATTGTAAATTCAAACATCAGTGCACTATTAGATAAGGCTGAAGATCCAGAAAAGATGATTCGTCTTATTATCCAAGAAATGGAAGACACCTTAGTTGAAGTTCGTACCAACTCAGCAAAAGCAATTGCTGACAAGAAAGAGCTAGCGCGTAAAGTAGAAGCTATCGAAACACAGATTCTAGATTGGCAAAATAAAGCGACACTTGCCCTGACCAAACAACGCGAAGATTTGGCGAGAGCGGCGCTAATCGAAAAGCAAAAACTGGAAGACATCATCAAGAGCCTTCACACCGAACAAACCTTGGTTCATGAAACCATCGAAAAATTGACGAGTGAAATTGGTAAACTTGAAACAAAGATCGCAGAAACTCGTGCAAAGCAACAAGCATTAATGATTCGTAACAATGCGGCAAGCAACCGTCGTGATGTTCAAAAACACCTGCACTCAAGCAAAACCAACGAAGCAATGGCGAAGTTTGAGCAATTCTCGCGTAAAGTGGATGAATTAGAAGCTGAAGCGGACGTTTACGCTAAGACTGGCAACGCAAAATCTTTAGACCAAGAGTTTGCCGAGCTACAAGCTCAAGATGAAATCGAAAAAGAGCTAGCGAAACTGAAGCAACAAGTTGAAAACCGCGATAAATAATCTAGGAGTTGTCTATGTCAACATTTCTAATTGCAGGTCCACTGATTGTCTTTTTAATCTTCGTGGCACCGCTATGGTTATTCTTACATTACCGCAGCAAGAAGAAATCCAGCAATGGTCTTTCTGAAACGGATCTTCAACGTCTGCATAAGCTTTCTGCGCAAGCCGAATCCATGCAAGACCGAGTGAAAACGCTAGAAAAAATACTGGATGCGGAGTCGCCTAACTGGAGACGAAACTATGAGTAGAGAACTGTATCGCGACACGATTAACGGCAAATTGTCTGGTGTGTGTGCAGGGTTAGCGAACTATTTTGGCCTTGAAGTGTGGTTGGTTCGCATCTTAGTTATCTCAGCAGCACTGCTTGGTGGTAGTTTTCTGGTGTTATTAGCGTATTTAGCTTTGACATTTATGCTTGAAAAACAACCACCTCAGTATGTCGACCAAATGAAGGCGAAACAAGAGCATACGCTGAAGCAAAAGCCTTGGGAAAAAGGGCAAACTGCAGAGTCGCTATTGAACACTTTAGAGGGTGATTTCCAGAAGTTAGAGACCAGTGTCCGCAACATGGAAGCTTATGTCACCTCAGATACGTTTAAAGTGAATCGTGAATTTAAGAACATGTAGTGGTAAAACCTAAAAAGGATTAGATAACGGTTTAGGAAAATTTATTCCAAGCCGTTATTTTTTTTAATAATTTTCTCTAAATAAATCTTACGCTGACTGGTAAGTTACATGTGATTAATCTATGTTATAAAAATATTTATAGATATGGATGATCACCAATGTATAGAGCCTCCCTTGTCCTATTGACTGCCTTAGCTGGGTTGTCTGGGTGTGGTAAGGAGCTTCCTCCCGTGCCTGAACCTGAGTCCAGACCCGCCAAACTCTTCACTGTCTCCGTCGGTAATAATGCCTTTGAGCGTAATTTCCCTGCTACCACAGAAGCTGGTGACAGAGCGGTACTCGCATTCCGTGTTCCTGGGTTATTGCAGAGCATCGATGTGACCGCTGGGCAGCACGTGTCTAAAGGCGACGAGCTTGCTAAGTTAAATCCCGATGAATATCAACTACTCGAGAAGCAAGCAAAAGCGAATTTTCAGCTAGCCGATGTTCAATATCAACGTGCGATCAAACTTCGTAAAGATCGTGTGGTATCAGAGCAAGATTTCGACCAAGCGAAAGCGAACCACAATTCAGCTCGCGCGGTGCTTAATCAAGCTAACGCGAATCTTCGCTACACCACTTTGGTTGCGCCGTATGACGGAACCATTTCCATCATTCCTGCTGAAAACCATGAATACATTGCGGCTAAACAAGGCGTGATGAATATTCAAACCAATCAAATTCTTAAAGTCGTCTTCTTATTACCCGACCAACTTATTACGCGCTTTTCATCAGGGGTCGAGATTGATGCAACCATGGTTTTTGATGCGTTTCCTGAAAACTCTTACGTTTTAACCTTCCAAGAAGTGGATACCGAAGCTGACCCGAAAACAGGTTCGTACAAAGTCACCATGGTAATGGAAAGACCAACCGATGTGGGTATTTTGCCCGGTATGTCTGGCTCGGTAAATCTCGTTTCATCGTTAGCGGCGGCCACCAAAATACCAACGTCAGCAATGATGACCGATGGGGATGATGTCTCTGTATGGCGTGTGAATAGCGACGGCATTGTTGAAAATGTTGCCATTGTCATCGATGAAAAACGCCATATCGTCTCTGGATTGAACGATGGCGATCGCATTGTGACTTCTGGCGTCAATGGTCTTGAGTCGGGCATTAAAGTTCGAGAGTGGATCAAGGAAAGGGGGCTATAACATGAAAACACTTAAAGTGGCTGCTGGCCTGTCGTGTTTAGCCTTACTGACGGCTTGTGAAGATAAGCAAGCTGTAGAATTGAATAACACGCCCTTGGTTAAAGCTATCGAGATTTCAGTCATCGATTTTAGCGACAAACTCTATTTCCCTGCGGTAGCAAACGCTGCTGAGAAGGCTCACCTCAGTTTCCGAGTTGCGGGTGAAATCTTCAAGCTAGATGTGAAGGAAGGTGAACGAGTTGCCAAAGGGGACATCATTGCCGAGCTTGACCCAACCGATTATCAATTGGATGTGGACAATGCTCAAGCTCGTTACACGGTAATCAATAGTCAATACCGACGTTCGAGTCCGCTAGTGAAGAAAGGCTTATTGGCGAAGTCACAGTTTGATGAAATTGCTGCTCAACGCCAGATCGCTTATGCCGAGCTGGAACTCGCAAAACTGCGCTTGTCGTTCACTAAGCTTCGTGCTCCTGTTGATGGGATCATTTCTCGTGTCAGTGTCGATCAATATGAAAATATTCAGGTAGGCCAGCAGGTCGTGAACATTCACAGTGTCGAGGATGTTGAGGTTGTTATCCAACTGCCTGACCAGATTTACGTGAATCAGCCTAGCGAACAGCTGTTATCGAACGTGGAAGCTGTGGTGAGAGTGCCAAGCGGTAATGAATACACCGCAGGTATTAAAGAGTTCACCACTGAACCCGATCCAAGTACGGGTACCTTCACGGTTACATTAGCTTTGCCGATGCCAGAAGACGATTTGATTCTTGATGGTATGGCCGTTGATGTGACTTCAAACGGGCGGGATATCGGTTTGGAGCTAAAAGCTGGTGTACTTATTCCGATCGAAGCGGTATTCAATGCAGACGGTGATGAACTGGATCGTAAAAACTCTTATGTGTGGGTTCTTAACGACGACAAGACAGTCTCGAAACAACAAGTCGTGTTAGGAAAAGCAAACCAGAAAACATTGCAGATCATGAAAGGATTAGAAATGGGGCAGCATGTCGTTGTTGCAGGCGTATCGCGATTGCGAGATGGGATGACAGTGGAAGTATTGTCTCAGGAGACGAACAATGAGTGAAGTAAATAACAAGCCCCAAAATGACGATCAACAGGGTGATGATCAGATCACAGGTGTTGCTTCTTACTTTATACGTAACAAAGTCATTAGCTGGATGCTATCTCTGATCTTTCTTATTGGTGGTGTCTCTGCCTTTTTCGGCTTGGGTCGTTTAGAAGATCCTGCCTTTACCATCAAAGATGCGATGGTTGTGACCTCTTACCCAGGGGCCACACCTCAACAAGTTGAAGAAGAAGTTACTTACCCACTAGAAAAAGCGATTCAACAACTTACCTATGTGGACGAAGTGAACTCTATCTCTAGCCGCGGCCTATCACAGGTAACGGTGACGATGAAGAACAACTACGGCCCAGATGATCTTCCGCAAATATGGGATGAACTTCGCCGAAAAGTGAATGATCTCAAGGTTGAACTGCCACCCGGCGTCAATGATCCTCAAGTCATCGATGATTTCGGTGACGTTTACGGTATTTTGCTGGCGGTGACGGGGGATGGCTATAGCTACAAAGAGCTGCTGGATTACATTGATTACCTAAGGCGAGAGCTAGAGTTGGTTGATGGGGTCAGTAAAGTCTCCGTTTCCGGCCAACAACAAGAGCAAGTGTTCATTGAGATATCGATGAAACGGATAAGCTCTCTGGGTCTGTCTCCAAGCACGGTATTTAACCTTTTATCGACTCAAAATATTGTATCAAGTGCAGGAGCGGTAAGGATTGGTGATGAATATATTCGAATCCATCCAACGGGTGAGTTCCAGAATGTTGAGCAGCTTGGCGATTTAATTCTGACAGAAGGTGGCGCTCAAGGGCTTATCTATCTAAAAGATGTGGCGAATGTAACCCGTGGTTACGTTGAGGTACCGAGTAACATCATTGGTTATAACGGCGAACTCGCGCTTAACCTGGGTGTCTCTTTTGCGCAAGGCGTGAACGTGGTCGCAGTGGGTGAAGACTTTGATCGAAGACTCGCCGAGCTTAAATATCAACAACCCGTCGGTATCGACATCTCCGAGGTTTATAACCAACCTAAAGAGGTGAACAAGTCGGTAAGCGGATTTGTGGTGAGTTTAGGGCAGGCGGTTGCGATCGTAATCGTGGTGTTACTGTTCTTCATGGGACTAAGATCGGGCCTATTGATTGGTTTGATACTGCTATTGACCGTATTCGGTACATTCATTTTCATGCAGTACTTCAAGATCGACCTACAACGTATTTCACTGGGCGCGTTGGTTATCGCCTTGGGGATGCTGGTGGATAATGCCATTGTGGTGGTGGAAGGGATATTGATCGGCACGCAGAAGGGGCGAACCCGGATGCAGGCCGCCACCGATATCGTAACCCAAACCAAATGGCCGCTGCTTGGTGCGACGGTTATTGCGGTGACTGCGTTTGCTCCAATTGGTTTATCTGAAGACTCAACAGGCGAATACTGTGGCACCTTGTTCACGGTGCTACTGATCTCCTTGATGCTGAGTTGGTTTACTGCCATCTCGCTCACGCCGTTCTTTGCCGACATGTTCTTTAAAGGTCAGAAGGTCGATCCAGATAACGAAGGTAAGGACCCATACAACGGGATGGTTTTTGTTATCTACAAAAACTTCCTTGAGTTCTGTATGAAGCGTGCTTGGTTAACCATGTTTGTTCTGATTATTGGTTTAGGCGCGAGTGTGTACGGTTTTGGTTTCGTTAAGCAAGCCTTCTTCCCGTCTTCAACCACACCTATGTTCCAAGTGGATGTGTGGATGCCAGAAGGTACCGATATTCGAGCGACCAATACCAAGCTTAAAGTGCTTGAGAGTTGGCTAGCTGAGCAGGACGAAGTTGAACATATCACGACAACCGCGGGTAAAGGCCTGCAACGTTTCATGCTGACTTATGCGCCAGAGAAAAGTTATAGCGCTTACGGCGAGATAACGGTTCGTGTGAAAAGTTATGAAGTACTTGAAGGGCTAATGAAACGCTTCCGTGAACATGTAAATGGTCAGTTCCCAGAGATTGACTACAAGCTTAAACAGATCGAATTAGGTCCTGGTGGCGGTGCGAAAATTGAAGCGCGAATTGTGGGTTCTGATCCAACGGTTTTACGTTCAATCGCTGCACAAGTGATGGACATCATGCGTGCTGATGAAGGCGCATTTAACGTTCGTCACGATTGGCGTGAAAGAACTAAGGTATTAGAGCCTCAGTTCAATGAAAGCCAAGCGCGTCGTTATGGTATTACTAAATCTGACGTTGATGATTTCCTAGCAATGTCTTTCTCTGGTAAGTCGATTGGTGTGTATCGTGATGGTACAACGTTAATGCCGATTGTGGCTCGTTTGCCTGAAGACGAGCGTGTCGATATTCGTAACATCGAAGGCATGAAGATCTGGAGCCCAGCATTAAGTGAGTACATCCCACTTCAACAAGTAACGTTAGGTTACGAGCTAGAATGGGAAGATCCACTGATCATCCGTAAGAACCGTAAGCGTATGCTAACGGTAATGGCGGATCCTGATCTATTGGGTGAAGAGACGGCCTCAACTCTACAGAAACGCTTACAACCACAGATTGAAGCGATTGAGATGCCTCCGGGTTACTCATTGGAATGGGGGGGTGAATATGAGTCGTCAGCAGATGCACAGGCGTCACTGTTCACAACCATGCCTCTGGGTTACTTGTTCATGTTCTTAATCACTGTGTTCTTGTTTAACTCGGTGAAAGAGCCTCTGATCGTTTGGTTAACGGTTCCATTGGCGTTGATAGGGGTGACGACAGGCTTGCTAGCCTTGAATACACCATTCGGCTTTATGGCGCTGTTGGGCTTCTTGAGTCTATCTGGGATGCTTCTGAAGAACGGTATCGTACTACTTGATCAAATTGAGATTGAGATGAAATCTGGTAAAGATCCGTATGTAGCGGTTGTTGATGCGGCTCTGAGTCGTGTTCGCCCGGTATGTATGGCGGCGATTACCACCATTCTAGGTATGATCCCTCTACTACCGGATATCTTCTTCAAACCAATGGCAGTAACCATCATGTTTGGTTTAGGCTTTGCGACTGTACTCACGCTAATCGTAGTGCCTGTGCTGTATCGTTTGTTCCATAAAATTGAAGTGGCTTAACGTCAACTGACCTTTGAAATAATGCCCCTAATTGGGGCATTATTTTTATGTATGATTACTAAAAGAGACCATCGAAATGGAAGCGAATACAGTGGATAGAACGTGTGCATGGGCGCTTAAACATGAGCTTGAAAGGGAGTACCACGATGCAGAGTGGGGCGTGCCTGTTTATGATGACCAAGTTCTGTTTGAGTTCATTACTTTAGAAGGTGCTCAAGCAGGTCTGAGTTGGATTACGATCCTTAAAAAGCGTGAAGGCTATCGTGCCGCGTTCGATAATTACGATCTAAACAAGCTAGCTGAGCTGAATGAAGACAACGTGCCGCACATCATTGAAAACTTCGATGTGGTTAAACACAGGGGTAAGATTGCTTCGGTATACAACAATGCACGAGCAACGCTTGAATTACAGAAAGAGTTCGGCTCTCTTTCTAATGCCTTATGGCAATTTGTTGATAATGAAGTGATCGTGAATCAATGGACTGAGATGTCTCAAGTTCCCGCTTCTACCGAGCAATCTAAAGCGATGAGTAAGTTTTTGAAGAAGAGAGGCTTTAAGTTTGTAGGAGAAACAATCTGTTACGCATTTATGCAAGCAACAGGTATGGTCAATGATCATTTAGTCGGTTGCCCACACAAATAAAGTGTTATTTATTTCAGCGGAACAATCACTTAGAAATTGAAAAATTCATAGCCATTTTTTCATCGCTCTGAGATCTTTAAGTAGATGTGCTTTAAGGTTCAATATTGGCTTTGAAAGCTTCTGGACTATGAGCGGTTTGTATTATGAGCTGAAGTATCTGAATATGAGTATTTTGAGTTATGCTTTAAACAGAAAAAGGCAGGAATATCCTGCCTTTTTTGCATATTAGACCTATCGTCTCAGATTAAATTAGAGCGCTATAACGTTCTAATCCCGCCTCTAGATCAGCAATCAGGTCATCAACATCTTCTAACCCAATATGAACACGTATCAAGGTACCTTCGAAATTAGGATTGGCAACAGTTCTCAAGCTGTCAAAACTGCTTGGTTCGTTAGCTAGAATCAAACTTTCAAATCCACCCCAAGAGTAACCCATACTAAAATGTGTCATTCCATCAAGTAACGCTGTCGTCGCTTTGATATTAGAGTTGTTTAGTACAAAAGAGAACAAGCCATTACCGCCAGTAAAATCTCGTTTGAAGAATTCATGGCCTGGGCAAGACTCAAGAGCAGGGTGACGAACGTGGTTAACTTCAGGACGAGTCTCTAACCATTTTGCGACCTTCAAGCTGCTTTCTGCGTGTTGGCGTAGACGCACATCAAGAGTACGAATGCCGCGAAGCCCTAAATAAGCATCATCAGGTGAGACACATTGCCCCATCAAGTAACTTTGCTCTCTTAGTTGATCCCAGCATTTCTCATTGGCGACTGCCGTACCTAGCATCACATCAGAGTGACCCACGATGTATTTGGTCGCTGCTTGAATCGAGATATCAACACCAAAATCAAACGGTGAGAAGTTCACGCCAGCCGCCCAAGTATTGTCTAGCATAACGATGATGTCATGTTCATGAGCGATACGCGCTAGTGTTGGAATATCCTGCACTTCCATGGTGACAGAGCCTGGAGACTCAGTAAACAGCACCTTAGTGTTTGGCTTGATAAGGTCTTGGATACCTTCACCAATCGTTGGCTCGTAGTAAGTTGTCTCTACCCCCATCTTTTTCATGATGGTGTCACAGAAATCGCGAGTAGGTTCGTAGCAGGTGTCAACCATTAAAATATGATCACCTGTTTCTACAAAAGAGAGAATGGCATTCGAAATTGCTGCTGTACCACACGGGTACAGTGCACAACCCGCGCCGCCTTCTACTTCAACCATCGCATCTTGGAAGGCAAAATGAGTGTTGGTTCCACGACGTCCGTAAAAAAGGGTCTTGTTAGCGCGGTTAATCGTAGCTTTACGCTTCTCTTCTACTGAGTTAAATACGACAGTTGAAGCGCGTTGTACTGGTGGGTTAACAACACCATTGGTCCACTTCTTATCACGACCGGCAGTGATAAGTTTAGTGGTTTTGTTCTCGGACATGCTGTGAATTCCTTATCAATCGGTTATGTCCTATTTAAAACATGCCAAGAGTGTTCAAAGCAAGAGCGGAGCGGGGATTTTTGCGCTTTTCTTACGATTTTTAACCTTTCACTCAGTTAACAGTGAAAGGTTAAAAATGATCGATGGGGAAACAACGAGCCATAATCGACTCATTGCTGGAATTATAGGAGTGGGTTGAACAAGTAGAACAGCCTCTCAAAGAAGCGATTACTAAGGTTTCTTTGCTCCCACTGTTCTAACTCTACAGAGTGGGATGAAGCGATATAAGATTTCTGCAGCTCAGACAGTTTTTGCGTGAAATGCACATCATCCACAGCCAGAGTCACTTCAAAGTTGAGCCACAAACTGCGCATGTCGATATTGACGGTTCCGATCAAGCAAAACTCTTCATCGATCACTACCGATTTGGTATGAAGAAGGCCACCGTAAAATTCATAGATCTTCACGCCAGCTTCAAGCAACTCGGTATAAAACGCACGAGAAGCCCATTTAACCATTAGTGAATCGTTATTGTGTGGAATGATCAGTTCTACAGTTACGCCGCGTTGAGCTGTCATCTTAAGTGTTTCGAGTAAGTCAGCACTTGGCACAAAATAAGGTGTAGTAATACGTACAGAATGATTCGCTTGATTGATGGCGATGGTCAGTACTTGTAAGATCAAATATTCCGGCATGCCAGGGCCAGACGGCACTACTTGAACCGGATGATGTGTCATGATTTCTTCAACTGGGCATTCAGGTATATCAGGGAGAATGCGTTCACCAGTCTCAACTTCCCAATCCCAGCCATGAATAGCGGATAACACATTAACGGTTGGCCCAGTCACTCTGACCATTACATCAATCCACTGACCAACGCCGGAACTTTGTTTGAAGTGAGCAGGATCGACCATGTTCATTGAACCCGTATAGGCGATAGTCTCGTCAATCACAATGATTTTGCGGTGTTGTCTTAAATCTAGGCGACGTAAGAAAATACGCCATGGGCTCACTTCTAGTGCTTGTACGACTTGAACGCCTGCGTCCTTCATCATTGACTGCCAGTGGCTTTTGAAAAAGCGAGGGCTACCGGCTGAATCGAGCAAAACTTTAACATCTACGCCACGTTTTGCAGCGCGAATCAGCGCAGAGGCAACCGAATCGGTCAGGCCACCTGGATGCCAAATATAGAAAACCATCTTGATACTGGTTTGTGCATTTTCTATATCTTCGATAATTGCGTGTAGGATCTCGTTTGGTGAAGATTGCAGCGATAGAGTGTTTCCACTGAGTGCAGGGATGCCCATTCGATTGTTACAAAGCTCGTCAATCTTATGGATAGGGGAGCCGACTTTCCCTGGTTGGTGAAGTTGGCAATCATTCAATTGACGGAACCAGTCGCCGAAAGGGGTAAACATACGATGAGCGCGTTCAGCCCTTTTTCTGCCTAGGTTTAGCTCACCAAAAAGGAAGTAACAAGCTACACCAACAATCGGGATAATGTAGATAACCATTAGCCAAGCAAGAGAAACGCTGACAGAGCGTCGTTTTAGTACAACACGAAACGTCACACCGGCTACGAGAACCCAGTACAAAACAACAGAGGCCAAAGTTAAAAAATGATAAAGCTTATCCACATTGAATACTCGAAAAAAGAGACACTTAGATAGTAATGCTATTTAACGTATATGGGAATTTAAGGATTCAACTATTTACAAAATAGAGCAAAAGATGTAAATAGGTTAAAGTTGTTAAGTTTTGGTCAACTTAAGAAGAAAACGATTGTTTTGTATGAAAAGTCGGCATTTAACCATAAAAATTTACATCTTTAACGAAATTTGTACGGTATGCTCTTCCAATTTTATTCTTAAACTGGTTTACTTGCTAGACAACGAGCGTCAATCAAATCTTTTAGGTGTGTAAATTTATTTATACACCTTCCTTTTAAAGACGCCACCCAAAGCAAAACACAACATCACATAACACAAAAGTTTGGAGTACACGTGGCTACTAGTAATACAACCACAACACCCCGCGATACCTGGGGTTCGAAGTTAGGATTCGTAATGGCTGCAGCAGGTTCTGCTGTTGGCTTAGGTAACATTTGGAAATTCCCATACACAGCAGGCGAAAGTGGCGGTGGTGCATTCGTTGCCATTTACCTGTTTTTTGTAATTTTTATTGGTTTCAGTGTCATGCTGACTGAATTTGCGATTGGCCGTCATACGCAAAAATCAGCAGTAGGTGCATTTAAAACAACTGACCGTCGTTGGACGTTCGCTGGCGTTATCGGCGTATTCAGTGGTCTACTTATCATGGGTTTCTACCCAGTAGTAGGCGGTTGGTCAATCGCATACATCGGTAAAATTGCAGGTGGTCTTCTAGACGCACCAGAAGCAATTGGTGATAGCTTTGGTGGCTTTATCTCAAACCCAGTTCAACCACTAATGTGGATGGGCTTATACCTACTACTTAACGTTGTTATCGTTATGAAAGGTATCTCTGGTGGTATTGAGAAAGCAGGTAAGATCCTGATGCCGCTTCTTTTCATTATCCTTATTGTAGTATCAATCAAAGGCATTATGCTTCCGGGCGCGATGGCTGGTCTTGAGTTCCTATTCAGTCCTGACTTCTCTAAAGTAGACAGCAATGTAATCCTAGCCGCTCTAGGTCAAGCATTCTTCTCTCTAAGTCTTGGTATGGGTTGTATGATGACATACGGTTCTTACCTTAAGAAGAAAGAGAACCTAGTTCAGACAACAGCAATGGTAACCGCAATGGATACTGGTGTTGCTATTCTAGCTGGTGTTGCAATGTTCCCTGCAATGTTCGCGTTCGGTATGGAACCTGCAGCGGGCCCTGGTTTAGTATTCGTTGTTGTTCCTCAGCTATTCGCTGAAATGGGCGGCGTAGTTGGTCTTCTATTTGCTCTTATGTTCTTCGTTGGTTTGAGTGTTGCGGCACTAACATCTTCAGTATCTCTACTTGAAGTTGTGGTTTCTTACCTAATCGATGAGAAAGGCATGAAGCGTGTAACAGCGGTACTGTCTGCAAGTGTTGTAATGGCGATTCTATGTATCTTCGCTTCTCTATCACTTGGCGGCTTCGGTCCAACACTGTTTGATACTGGCGCGTTCGACATTTTCGACCTACTAACGGATAAGATTTTCCTAGCGGTTGGCGGTATGTTGGTATGTATCTTCGCTGGTTGGAGACTAAACCGTGCTGACCTAGAGAAAGAAATCACTAACGATGGTGAAGTATCTTTCCCACTATTCGGTCTATGGTACACGCTAGTTAAGTACATCATCCCAGTAGCTATCGCAATCGTTGCATTCATGGGTATCTCTTCTGGCTTCGACAGCGGTAAAGGTGCAATCATGCTACTAGGTATTGGTATTATTGCTGGCTCTGCGCTTATCTCTAAGAAGCTATAGTTTTAAGAAGCTACAATCGCGAGATAAAGTAATTTAATAAACGGGAGCTCATTAGCTCCCGTTTTTTTATGTCTGGAACTTAATTATCTAAGAAAAATAATTATTAAAGGTATCCGTCTGATAGCCGATATAAATGGAACGAATAGCTGTTAGAGCTATATTTTGATTTAGGTAGGTGTTGTGTGAAATTGTCAGTGAGAAAGAAACTGTATGCCGGTTTTGGCTCTATATTGGCGGTGCTTGTTACGTTAGTCAGTATTGTATGGATAGAAGTTATCGGCGCGCACCAGAGCTCAGATGAAATTAGAATGGACGGTGTTCCGGGTACTGTTACCTACCTGGTACTGATTGATGAAGCGGGTGATGTATACCGAGATGCGCTTGGTGCAATTACACTGGTTGATAACGCACTCAATGATTATCGAACCAGCAAGAACGAATTTGCTCAAGCTATCGAGCAGGCTAAGCGTTTGGAGAGTAGAGGTTCGGAAGACCACCGCCGTATTCAGCGAATTGAAGACCTGATGGGGCGTTTCACTCAAGAGTTTGAATCAAAGCTTGTGCCGAAGATCAATGATGAAGCTGCGCTACTAGCCAATATTCAACAGCTACGATCTTTGTATGAGAGCAATCTTATCCCTATTGAGAACTTACTGGATCAAGCGTCAGCAAGTGAGCGCGCAGATACAGAACAGTCACTACTGACACTAACCGACACGTTTACTACCATCGAGCGCACTATCATGGTGTTGTCTGCTATTGCGATTGTCTTTGGTTGTGTGATTGCGTATCTATTGTCTAGCTCTATTACCAATCGTCTTACTCGTGTAGAACAAGTAGCACGACGTGTAGCAAATGGTGACCTAGCGGCAGGCGACATTATTGATGATTCTGGTGATGAATTGGCTGAACTGGCTAAGTCGATTAACCAGATGCAGAAATCACTAGTAGACCTATTAGGTTCAATCTCGTCTGTGACTCACCAAGTCCAATCGGTGACAGGGGAGCTCTCTTCTATTAGCCAAGACATCGTTACTGGTGCATCAGCTCAAGCAGACAAAGCTAACTTGATTGCAACGGCTGCTGAAGAGCTAAGCTTGACCATTTCTGAAGTGGCGCAGCAAGGTACTTCAACTTATGAAGAAGCACGTCGCTCAGAAACCTCTGCAGAAGATGGCCGCAACGTGATTGTTGAGATGGTGGCGAGTATTCAACAAGTGTCGACTCAAATGAGCGATATGTCGTTGCAAATGAATACTCTAGGTTCTCACGGTGAGTAGATTGGTAGCGTTATCAAGGTAATCGAAGACATTGCTGAGCAAACTAACCTGTTAGCTCTTAACGCTGCGATTGAGGCTGCGCGTGCTGGCGAGTTTGGGCGTGGGTTTGCTGTAGTTGCTGATGAAGTGAGAGCGTTGGCTGAGAGAACAACCAAAGCGAAACAAGAAGTATCGGGCATCATTCAATCAATTCAATCTGGTACGCAAGAAGCCGTTACTTACACGCAGGATAACTGTCGGTTAGTTGAGATTGGCGTAGAGAAAAGTTCAGGTGCGGTTTCAGCATTGGAAGCGATTGTTAGCGGAGCGGGCAATGTACAAAGCATGGTTAACTCTATTGCGACTGCGGCAGAAGAACAGACAGCGGTGACCAAAGAAATTGCAGCGGACATTACCGCGATTAGCGATATCTCAGAGCAATCTCTGCAATTGGCAACTCGTAGCTCTGAAAACACATCAGGCTTGAACGCTAAGGTTGCTGAGCTAGAAGCATTAGTTGGTAAGTTTAAACTGGGGTAAAGCGGTAGCTTGGTTCTATTTACCTATTGGTAATCGAGTAAAGACCACGCACTGATCGCTAGTTGCTGAAAAGAAGCCCAACGATTCAATATTTATTGAGTGAGTTGGGCTTTTTCGTAGCTGGAATCTGGGTTCAGACGAGGTATACTCTACGTTCTACAATGGAGCTAGCCTTTAATGTTCGATATTCTTCTGAACCACTCTGATTTTTTACTTATCAATAAGCACCCTGGAGTCAGCGTCCACAAAGACGATGGCGATACCATGTTGCTTCAAGAAGTTGCTAAGGCAATTAATGAGCCTAAGCTGTATCTCGTTCATCGACTAGATAAAATGACTTCGGGCATTCTGCTGCTGGCAAAAAATGCGTCGGCGGCGAGCGAGCTTTCACAGCTATTTGCAAAGCGTGAAGTAGAAAAATACTACCTTGCGATTGGCTCTAAGAAGCCAAAGAAAAAGCAAGGTTTGATCTCAGGAGACATGGAGCGTTCACGACGCTCAAGTTGGAAACTTCTGACATCCAAAGAGAACCCTGCGATTACTCAGTTTTTATCAGCAACGGCTGAACCCGGTGAGCGTCTGCTGTTATGCAAACCCTATACAGGGCGAACTCACCAGATCCGTGTCGCGATGAAGTCGATCGGCTCAGCCATTGTTGGTGACCCTATTTATAATCCATCGAGTGAGGCTGACAGAGGTTATCTGCATGCCTTCGCGATTCGATTTGCCTATCAATCACAAGCCTACGAATATGTCTGCGATCCAAGAAGCCTAAACTCCTTGGGTGAGAAGTGGCATCAAGAAACCGTGTCGAACGGTTTGGACAGTTGGCTTGAACCTTGGTCATTAACTTGGCCAAAGCTAAACACTAAGTGAGTGAAATAATGGAAGCATCAGCTTTACCTCTGTTTTTTAGTCATATTGAACAGCAACTTAATGAAGTACCAAACGAACTACGCCGTATTTTCCACGGGCGCGGTAAGTTTTGGCCTGGTCTAGAGCAACTGACATGTGACTGGGTTGATGGACAGCTACTGGTTAACGTGTTTAAAGAAGTCGACGATGAATTCTTGTCATCTCTTAAAGCTGGATTGGTTGAACTCACCAACAAAGATATCTGGCAATCAAAGCAGGGCACAAGCATTGTTCTGCAACACCGTTATGCCGATGGTGCGCCTTCAGAGGTTCTATGGGGTGAGTTGAATGACTCTCCGGTTGTGGTTGAGCATGGCCTTAAGTACCAATTAGACATTGGCCGTAATCAGAACTTCGGTTTGTTCCTAGACATGCGTAATGGTCGTCAGTGGGTACAAGATAATGCCAAGGATAAGAACGTTCTTAACCTGTTTGCATACACTTGTGGTTTCTCTGTCGCGGCTATCGCTGGTGGCGCTCGTCAATGCATGAACGTGGACATGTCACGTGGCTCGCTAAACAAAGGTCGCGATAACCACCGTCTGAATGAACACGATATGCGCTCGGTTAACTTCCTTGGCTACGATATCTTTAAGTCGTGGGGGAAAATCAAGAAGGGCGGTCCTTACGAGCTCGTTATCATCGATCCACCTTCGTTCCAAAAAGGCAGCTTTGCTCTAACCAAAGATTACAAAAAAATCTTACGTCGTTTGCCTGAACTTCTAACTGAAGGCGGTGAAGTGATTGCGTGTGTGAACTCACCAGCAGTATCACCAAACTTCCTGATTGAGACGATGGCAGAAGAAGCACCAAGCGTTGAGTTCATTGAGCGTCTGGACAACCCGCCTGAGTTTGTCGATGTCGACCTTGATTCAAGCCTAAAGGTATTGAGGTTTAAAATCACGGCTTCAGCTGAAGCTTGATGTCATGATTTAGCGGGCATTATCCATACTAATATAGAAAACGCCGCTCACAATGAGCGGCGTTTTTATAGGTGCAAGAAACTAACTCATTTATTAACTAGCTTGGTTTTTTAGTGTCTGAAAACCAAAATAAATACGCATGAACGTGGTTAGCCAACAAGCTGCACCAAAGGTGTAAGCGATAACTGCAAAGTGTTGAGGCCAAATACAAAACGCGATGAAACAAGCGATGGTTTCAGTGCCTTCGGTTAGCCCTGACATGTAGTACAGAGACTTATGCTTATAGACTGGGTTTTCAATGCCTCGCTTGCCTGCCATAACCGCAAACGCTAAAAAGCTGCTGCCTGTGCCGATAAAAGAGAAGATCAAAAACGCACCGGCAATGGCGTTGTGTTCTGGGTTGGCAATGACAAATCCAAAAGGGATCAGCGAGTAGAATAGGAAATCTAGGCTGATATCGAGGAAACCGCCCGCATCACTAATGCCTTGGATTCGAGCCAAGGCTCCATCAAGCCCATCACATACTCTATTAAACACAATGAAGCCTAGCGCCCACTCATATTGTTGAAATGCCAACGCTGGAAACGCTAAACATCCAACCAGAAACCCAAACAGGGTGGTTTGGTTGGCTGTGATGCCGAATCTATTAAGTAGTTTGGCTGATTGATTTAGTGGCCACTTAATGACCTTAATAGAGTACTTATCCAGCATGGTTACTTCTCCATGGCCAAGACAGAACTTTTGCCCCTTGAGGCACATCGGTTTGGTCGTGCGTCACCATTAATGTCGGAATATTCGCTTTAGTGAGTTGCTCAAATACCCAGTCGCGAAACTGAGCTCTGAGTTCTTGGTCGAGCTTACTAAACGGCTCATCAAGCAACGCCAATTTCGGTTTCGCCAATAGCATACGAGTTAAGCTAATTCTCGCTCGCTGGCCGCCAGATATTTGGTCGGGAAATGACTCAGCCAAGCGGGTCAGTTCAATGTCTCTTAACGCTTCCATTGCTTGTTGTTGGCGATCGGAACCCTTAACCGAGTTTGGTAACGAAAAGGCCAAGTTCTCCCATACTTTTAGGTGTGGAAACAACAAGTCGTCTTGAAACAGTATACCAACTTCACGCTGATGTGATGGGAGATCGTCTAGTTGAATATCGTTCAAAATAACGGTGCCAGAGTATGAGAACTCGTCATTCAGGTGACCCGCGATGGCATCTAACAAAGTCGATTTTCCGCAGCCGCTTGGCCCCATCAACGCCAATATTTGGCCTGATTCTAATGTTACGTTTAGCGCTGAAAACAGCGATTCGCCACCGTTTTTATGGATGGCGAGGTCGTTGAGGTGCAGACTCATTAGTAAGAAAACCTTTAAAAGTAAGACGGCGATATCTAAGTTGAAGTCGGCTGACTAATATCGCTAAAGAGAAAAAGAACAGAGGCAACAAGGCCTGCCAAATGGCATAAATTGCGGTTACCCTGCGGTCGAAACCACTGGTTAGGGCAACGGCTTCTGTGGTGATGGTGCTAATACGACCAGCACCGAGCATCAATGTTGGCAAGTACTGAGCTAAACTCACACTGATCCCAACCGCCCAAGCGAAGGCGATGGCGGGCAGTAATATCGGCAGCTTGATCGAATACCAGCTTTGAAATGGCGATTTACCCAAGCTCAGTGAAGCTTTTATCAGCCCATCGTTGAAGCTTTTCCATGGGCCGTCCAAAGACAAGTACACAAATGGAAAGGCGAAGAAAACATGCGCCCAAATAACCCAAAGCTCATAGGCACTACTGCCAATGTATAGGGTGGTGATTTGCATGCCGAACAACACCGACAGTTGAGGTATCAACATTGGAATAGCGATAATAAAGCCTGGGACTTGCCACTTGTATTTGATTCTGTATTCGTGAGCAACCAACGCAAGCAACAAAGCGATTGAAGCAGCAATCAGACCAATCCATAAACTTTGACCAACGGTGCTCATGATGCCATCCCATTCGAATTCCCAAAAACGCATGCTGTAGCGACTAGGCAGTAAATCAGGGAAGCGCCAGCGCTGCGCAAAACTCCAGATAATCATCAAAGGAATGATGGTCAGTGACAAAGCTGCAAGAGCTGTGAATACGGTTTTCCCCGGTAAGTTAGCCCCTGTTCTTCCTGAATACTGCCAAGTTCGAAAGTACTTAAGAATTGCCCATTCAACTAAACGCGCCAAGGCGATGATCAACGAAGCCAAGCCAAACAAAACGATCGCACCAGCAGCAGCTCGTGGTAGTAGATTAAGATCTGGATCGTTGAACCATTGCCATACCAAAACGGCAAAAGTCGGTGGGTTGGTTGGGCCAATGATCAGAGCAATATCGACAACCGATACGCTATAGGCGAGCACAGCCAGCATTGGGAAGCGAAGCTTAGTAAACCATTGCGGGAAAATACACTTCCACCAGATCTGAGCGCGGCTGTAACCGAGTGATGCACTCACCTTAGTGATACGTTCTACATCGATTTGTTGAAGTATCGATATGCTCATCAGCAACAAGAAGGGAACTTCTTTGAGTGCGAGCATAATGATTAGGCCAAACGCGTAAGGATCTTTGATCAGCAAAGCCAATTCAGAGCTTGTAGCCGATTCACCAAGTAAGTGGTGCACGGCTCTTGCTCCAAGGCCTGTTGGGCTAAACAAAAAAGCAAAGCCGATAGCGAAAGCCACATGCGGAATGGCAAGCATTGGCGATAGCGTTAGCTCTATCTTTCTCCAAAACTTGTTTCCCCAAGAAGCCTGAAGAATACAAAAGGTCAGGAAGCAGGCAATGTAGCTGCTGGCGACCGCTGAACCTAGGCTTAAGCCAATAGAATGCCAAGCCCCTTCCCATTGAAAGACTTGGCTAAAACCGTTGAGTGTTGGCTCCTCTAAACCTAAGGGCGGGATGAAACTCAGTGACGAAGCCACGACTCCCGCTACCCCAGGAATGGTTGGGATGATACATACCGCTATAACAACAAAATATAGAGCGCGAAGCATGGAGGTTAGTTACCGTATCGTTTAAGCCACTCTTTCTCGAGCGCGTTTTGCCAACTAGGATGCGGTTCATCAATCGATTTAAATTGCTGAGTATTTTTAGCGCTGCCGGTTAAGTACTTACTACTCAATACAGAAGGGTCACCCCAAACATTGAGTTCACCTTTGCGAGATTGTGCTTCTGGGCTCAACAAGAAGTTGATGGTCACTTGAGCTCCCGCGGTTGCATTGGCATTCCAAGGAATCGCAAGGAAGTGAATGTTAGACAGAGCGCCGCTTTCTAACGCATAAGCCTTGGTAGTTTCCGCTAGGCGGCCACTTGATTGTGCTGAATATACAGAGTTTGGATTGAACGTAATCGCGAGGTCGATCTGTCCGTCATCCAGAAGCTGGATGCTTTCCGATGTGCCTGCTGGGAATTGCTTTCCGCCTCTCCATGCCACTTTATGGAATTTATCTAAGTAAGCCCACAGTGGTTCCGTAACATCTTGGAAGGTATCTTCTGAAACGGGTTTAGCAAGCGCAGGACTGTTGTTTGTCAGCTCAATTAGTAGAGACTTAATGAAGCTCGTACCGTGAAACTCTGGTGGGCGCGGGTAGCTTAAGCGGTTCGGGAAAGCCTGAGCGTAGCTCAACATCTCTGAAAACGATTGTGGCGGATTGTGCAGTGTTTCTTGGTCGTGGATGAAGACCAGTTGCCCAACGCCCCAAGGTGCCTCCAAGCCTTCTGTTGGCTCCGAGAAATCGACATCGATCGGCAAAGACTTATCCACGTACTGCCAGTTTGGAAGTGTTTGAGTGAATGGCCCAAACAACAAGGCATTTTCTTTCATTGAACGGAAATTCTCGCCGTTAATCCAGACGATATCGACACTGCCTTCAGTGTTCTTTCCTGCCGCCTTTTCTGCGAGTAGGCGAGTGGTCGTTTCTGCAATATCGGTTACTTTCACATGTTTTAAGGTAACACCGTACTCACTTTGTAATTTCTTGCCCGCCCACTGTAGGTAACGATTGATTTCTTGGCTACCGCCCCAAGCGTGAAAGTAGACAGTTTGTCCCTCTGCCTTCTGTTCGATTTGGTTCCAGTTATTGGTTGATGTTGCTTCATCAGCATAAATGGTTGCGCTGTATGCAACGGTTGCCATGATTCCTAACGTACTTACTATCTTGTTCATAAACTTTTCCATTTGGTAGTGAACGGGTAAGAGCATTGTATTTTCAAACTCCCTAGGGCGTGTTGACCTTTCGTGGTTAAATTTTGTTCGAGATAAAAGCGTTATAATCGCGGCGAGGGGGAAGTAGCCTAGTCACTCTAAGCAAATCTCCCTCAACAAAGAGTAAAACGCTTTTAGCCGAACCCTTCGGGCAGCGTTTGCTGGTCATTTCTACTGCGTTATCGGCTTCTCATGTAGGCTAGCTACACATCGACGCCTCTGCCTTGTATAAATACCCAGCAACTCGCTGCAAAAATCAGCTCGAAAGATCAACACGCCCTATTATTCTATCTGTTTCTGAAATAAATTCTAATTCAACAGTAAATTCAATCAATTACTTGAGAACAAGCAGGGAGGGCGTGCTGGTCTTTTTTGGTTAAACTTTGTTCGATATGCAATCGTCTCGAAAGCTCGACAGACTCTAGGCTCTTACCATCCTAGCAATAGACCGATAAACCAGTGAATTTATTGCATCTAAATGAGAGATATTTGAGGTTTATTGGAGGTTGGTACGAAAAGTAGGCGATGAGTGTTAATTTTGAAGGTGTTGTGAGGGTAAGCAGGCAATAAAAAAGGAGCCATGAAGGCTCCTTTAATCAATATCTATTTCGAGAACGGATTAGTTTACCCAATCACGAATTGTGTACGTTAGCGTGTGTACATCGTTTTTCAGTACTAGCGTATCGTTTGTTAGGGTTACGTCGCTCCACTCGCTTAGAGTAGCTGAAACCGATTGTTCGATTTCCATTGCTGAACCGTGACACATTTTCATTGTCATGCCCATTTGCTTGATACGGAATTGACCGTCTTTCAGCTCGCCTTGACCGAAGAAGTTGTTACAACCAGCCATGCCGTTTGCAGTCATCTTTTCGCCGATCTCTAGACGAGGAGCTGCTTGGTCTTCGCTTTTCACAATGTCCTTGCCATCAATTTGCGCAAGTTCCCAATTATGGTGCTGTAGATCGGTTGGTGTTACTTGCATCGCGTTGTCACCTGTTGTTGTGCATGCTGCTAGCATCATAGGTAAAGCGGCTACTGCTAGTAATTTTTTTGAACTAAACTTCATATTATAAGGCTCCAAAGGAAAGAACGAAGTTACCGAATAAGTGTAACTTGATGGGTTCAAAGTATAGTTTACAAAACACTATATGTGTCAGTATAAGGTCATAGTTTAGTATGAGTTTCACGAGCTGGGCGACAAATTAATCGCTTATTTTTTAATTAGTAAGCTCGATTTTGATGTGTAAGGAGGCATGGTGGAGCAGTTAGAGTTTTTCCAGGTTCCAAGCCCTTGCGTTGGGGTTTGCTCAAGCGATGATAAAGGCTATTGCAATGGTTGTATGCGCAAGAGAGAAGAGCGCTTTAATTGGATGTCGATGACTCCGTCAGAACAATTGCACGTGATTAAGCTTTGTCGTCAGCGCTATCGGAGAAAGATAATGAAGCAAAAAAACTTGGTTGGTAAGTCGGTCGACGAAGAGGGAAATACAAGTCCCCAAAGAGATCTTTTCGGTTAAAGAGGAAGTATCAAGATTTTATTTAACTCCGAAGTAACTATTACTTTACATAATGGTTGGGGTGTAATATTAAGGTAGGTACCTTTGTACCAGAAGGAGTGATGTCGGTATGAATAAAAAGAACGTAAAACTCAAAAAAGAACCGGTTAAAGCGCTGGATCGAAAAAATATTGGGGCGAAAAATGACCCTGAAGATAGCCCGCGTGATTGGCATTCGATGTCAGAAGAAGAACGAATGGAAATCCTTTCTCACCTTTCAGACATGCCTTTTCAATAACATCACTGGTTCTTCAGAGTCTTTCTTAAAGCCCTGTTTTCTTAAATAAACAGCTTTCTGAAATAAACATATTGCTAAACAAACATGTGATTCGCTTTCGTTACACCACGATGGTATGTACAAAATGTATCATCGGCCTCGGTGGTTTTACTATGAATCTTAATGTTGGTTATCACTTCTACAGCCCCTGCATCGTAACAAGCTTGCTCTGCCTTTTTAACGATATCGAGTAATTGATTGAGCTCACCTTTCATTGTGGTTTCCATCGCACCAACTTGGAAAGGCACATCGGCTGCTTTCACAACTTCAATGGCTTTATCAACTACTTCGAAGTTGTTGCCTTCTTTGACGCGAGGGATCACTTGGAAGGCAACCATCACTTCTTTTTCTCTTTTTAACTCAGACACTTTCTGCTTACTCAATGATAGGGATTTGTTGCAGATGATAGGTTAATGCGGAGATAAATTCTACAGCGGTTACGCTGCTTTATTTATGACACGAGTGACTGGAGATATCGGACTACTTGCTACCCCAGTGGTCGCTAACCCAACCACCAATATGCTCATCAAAATGACTACCACTGAACCTCTGGTTGCGTTCGACCGAGGTATCACAGTCGTCTTTGTTGTCGATTAGGTTTTGTATGTAGTTTGCCATTGGGTCATTGGAACTCTGACGATCTCGGCGAGTAGCCACTTCCTTAATCAGTTGTAATCGATATGTAGAGCTTGCACGTTTCATTTCAATGACCTCCCGGTTTTTAGACACTAATAGAAAAATTTAGTTGCCAGATATAGGGGCGTCAACGTGATCAGAAAGTATTTTTTTTGAGCAACCAAGAATCAATACGTTGGCATCATAATTCACAAAAGTGTCATTTAAGTTGGCAACTTTAGGGAAGTTTTTGGGTGTGAATTTGTATTTTGTTGCATATAAAAAAGCCCAGTACAAACTGAGCTGACCATTCTATTTCTGGTTACTTAGAGTTATTTCTGGTTACTTAGAGCTATTTGGTTTGCTTTTAAATTGCTTAATGCTTTTCTTTTTAGCTGTTCTTCGATTGGCCATTTTATCTTTAGGTGGACGCTTGCGAGCGGTCGTTTCAGATGCAGGTTTGTCGGTAACCGGGAAACCCTCTAATGGTTGCAGCACTAACGGCTTATTGGTCAAGGTGCGAATCGCATTGAGGTAGTCAGTTTCGCTGTGGCTAACCAGAGAGACCGCGCAGCCAGTACTTCCTGCTCTTGCTGTACGACCAACGCGGTGTACGTAAGTTGCTGAGTGAGAGGGTAATTCGAAGTTAATTACGACAGGTAACTGATCAATATGAATGCCTCTAGCCATCACGTCTGTCGCGATAAGCACACGAGTCTCGCCATTTTTGAAACTTTCTAATGCTTGCTCTCGTTCTTCTTGGCTCTTATTTCCATGTAACGCACTCACACTGATTTTGGCTTTATTCAATCGTTTGGTTAATGCATCGGCATTGTCTTTTGCGCCAATAAATACCAATACTTGCGGCCATGTGTGTTGATTGAGTAGTGCGATGAGCGCTTGAGCTTTACTGCCTTTGTTCACTAAATACAGGGTTTCTTCAATAGCCGCGACCACGCTGTTTTCTTGATGTGTCGTGACCTTAACTGGATTTGAAAGAAGCTCTTCAGCCTGACCTACTAATTCGGGCGGAAGTGTCGCAGAGAACAACAGTGACTGACGTTTGCTCGGTAGTGCTGAAGTAATCGCTTGAATATCTGGCCAAAATCCCATGTCGATCAGGCGGTCGGCTTCATCAAGAACCAATGATGAACACCGAGCTATATTCAGTTCATCACTTTTGATTAAAGCAAGTAGGCGGCCCGGTGTGGCGATGGCTAATTGTGGTTTAGTCGATAATTGTTGCTGTTGATCATCAGTATTTACGCCGCCCGTTAGCGTTACCAATTTGATATTGAGCGTTGTCGCGATCGGTTCTAAAGATTTGGTCACTTGAGATGCAAGTTCACGGGTTGGAACAATGATCAGTGCTTGCAGTTCATTCACATCTTGGTTGATGTTATTCAGTAAAGGTAAGCCGAACGCCAATGTTTTACCGCTGCCCGTTTGAGCCAATGCGAGTACGTCTTTCCCCGCAATAATGGTAGGAATTACCGCTTGCTGTATCTCTGTCGGCTTATTGAATTGAGATGAGAGCGCGGAGACGGTTTTTGCGTTAAGGGTTAGGCTATCAAATGACATAAATGAACCAAGTATCAAAAAGGAGGTGGAGTCTATCAGGGCTACAAATGTTAGAGAATCAGTTTTGTATGTTAGACGATAAACACATTCATTATACGCGCGAATTATGTCTGTTAGCTATACGCGATAATTAAGCGTTTATCATATTGTAATGGCACTGAATGGACGTACAATGTCCGCCCTAAAAATGTTCATGAAATGAGATCGAAATGAGTTGGGACAGTATCTGGCTGTTTATCGTTATCGTGTTTTTTATTGCCATTATCCCGGGCCCAAATGCGCTGTTGGTATTAAGCACAGCCTTAACTCAAAGGAAGCTGTTTGCATTTGTGAACGTGTTGGGCGTGTCATGTGGTTTCTTTTTTCATGCCTTTATCTCGGCTAACGGCATAAGCTTATTACTGTCGAACACTCCCATGGCCTTTGAAGGGCTAAAGTGGGCTGGGGTTTTGTATCTTGTCTGGCTTGGGTATAACCATTTTCGAGCGGCACTGCGCGCTCAAGAGGGCGTGCTCTCTGTGGTCAGTGCATCGGGAAGTAAGCTTTATAAGCAATTTTTCAAAGGGCTTCTCACTAATCTACTGAATCCTAAAATTGTCCTGTTTTATCTTTCTATATTCCCTCAATTTGTTTCAACAGATGCGATTGTGACAGACAGTTTGATACTTGGTGCAATTCAAGCGTCAGTGGTGTCGATGTGGTTCTTAGTTGTGATCTTAATGGCGGATACCTTTAAGCGCTTGTTAGTTCAAAAGCGCACCTCGCAAATGATGAACATTGTGTGTGGGATTCTATTCGTGGGCTTCAGCATTCAGTTGGCATTGTTTCAGCTTTAGGGTGCGATGCGAAAAATTGGGTTTTTAGCTATTGGTTCAGTTCATTTCCGGCTTAGTTCTCGTTTCCATCTTAGTTTTCATTTCCGATTCAGTTCTCATTTTTTACTGAATGCTAAGCAATCAGTGTTTCTCTGTATAAATCTCTAAAGCATTAGCTCGGGAAGTCGATATAATTATTAGCTATCAATTTGGTGAATGTGTTTATTTGAGACCAATTGAAGCTACAGCCTATTGCTTGACCGAAATAACAGAGACAGGGAGTCACCAATGCGTGAAGATTCATTCACCCAGAAACGCAAATATTACCGCTTAAAGTACCCTCAAAAGGCTCGTCCGGTGATGCGAATTAAGGATGAGCTTTTTCATGTCAGCGAAGTTTCTGAAAAGGGTGTACGCCTGATGATGCGTAACATCATTCCGGTTTATCGTGGCTTTTCAATGGCCGGCACCTTGAGGTTGCATGACAACAACAGTATCGATATTAGCGGTGCTGTATTGCGACAAGAAGGTGACGAAGTGATCGTTCAGTTATTACAAGGTCCGAGCTTCAAAGATATGGTGTCTGAACAACGCCACATTAGGCAAAGATACCCAGTGTTTTTTGCTAGCCTCAGAGTGGCATAGAAAGCTTTTAAAGTTAGATTCACTCATCCAAGCCGATATTAAAAAGCCCAGCACTTTCACAAGTGCTGGGCTTTGTTCTATCTATAGCCCAGATTCTTATAAACCAAAGGCGATACAGGTAAAGCTAATGAGCTTAGTTCGCCTTATAGCTCGTCTACTGTAGCCCAAACTGCGGCTAGCATATCGTGACCAAACGCGACACTTCGTTCTGGAGACCAGCCGTAAAGTTCGTCAGCGTGACTGATGTGATCTTTAAATGGCATCTCGACGGTGTAAGCCAAACACTTGAATTGCTCACCAATCCAGTTTGTGCCAACTGTCATGTTTGCTTTGCCTGGTTCGTCTTTATCGTAACCAAATTCATCTTGGAACTCTGGCGTGATAGTGAGTAGTGCTTGCTTGAAGTGGCTCTCTAGCTTCGCGATGCGCTCGTTGTAAGAAGGTGTGCCTTCGCTACCTGCTACAAAGTTATATGGAATCGCTTCGTCGCCGTGAATATCTAGACACAGGTCAACGCCCGTTTCCAGCATACGCTCGCGAACAAGGAATACTTCTGGGCTACGTTCCATAGACGGCGATTGCCATTCGCGGTTCAGGTTTACGCCAATCGCGTTAGTACGCAGGTGACCACGGATGCTGCCATCTGGGTTCATGTTTGGTACAACGCGGAACACAACGCTGTCTAGAAGAGAGCGACCAACCGTATCTGTTTCATCAAGCAGACGTTGTAGCAATCCTTCAATCAACCATTCAGCCATGGTCTCACCAGGGTGTTGACGGCCAATTACCCAAATGTTTTTCTTCTCTTCACTTGGCTCACCAATGGTTAGCAAAGTGATGTCATTGTTGTCTAGCGTGTGGCCCAAAGTTTCAAGCTTACAAGCTGGGTGCGTTTGAGCACTGTGCAGAAGATTTTGGTGACGATCGTACGAGTACGGTGCAAAGTACGCGAAGTACATTGAATCGTGCTCTGGAATGATGTCGAAGCTTAATGTATCGCCATCGAACTGAGATGGGATACGAAACCACTCTTCGCGGTCATACGATGCAACTACATCGTAGTCCTTCCAGCCCTCAGGGTAAGCCGATGTTGCCAGTTGACCGATTTCAAAGTGGTGAGCTTGTTGAGCTTCACTTTCTAAGCGGAAGTGAAACCACTGAGAGATTTCAGTTTGGTAGTCTGCTGGGATAGTCAGTTGAATGTTTTGTGGTGAATCTGCAGAAACGACGTGAATGTTGCCGCTTTCGAAATTGCTGAAAATTTTCATTGTAGTTTTTATCTCGTAGTTGAGTTGCCGTAAGACTAGCACACTTTTTTTCGAGCAAACCACTAACTAAATCGTAATGAGATGTTATTTCAACTATCTACTTTTTAGTTCTCTACTTTGAGCAGTACTTCCTATCTATCGACGCTGACAAGTTGTACACCCACGACAGGCTGAACGTGTGTGGTGATCTAACTTGCTGCGTTGCACCTTACAATAAGCGTTTTTCAATGCCCTTCGTCCAGAAAACCAATCATCAGGTTTCGCAAGAATCAGATAACCATTAAAGCGTTTCATAAGCTCGACTCTATTTTGGTTGATGAACTTGCTATCAAACCCAATTTCGAAGTAATCAAGCGCTTGTTCAATCGAGGTGAAACTCGCCATTTTTTGTTGGAATTCTGTTTGGTTCATTGAGTGAGGAGTTTATGAAAAATAGATAGCCAATATTGTAATAGATTTACAATTTACTTCTTTGACTTAGAAAGCCGTTTTGTCTCGTTGATGTTGGATTAATCAATAATGAATATTTAACCGCTGCTTCTTATTTGGTGGGTGATTGTATCTGGTGGGGAATAATTTCGTGAAGTGACCTTGGGTTCTCATAAAGGTTCAATTTTTGTTCCTCAGAATGCGATTTGTGATCCAAATCAAACTGATCTACCCCTAAAGTACTATTCTGATCTTAATTGTAACCAATTGTTGAAGATGATTAAGAATTATGACAATAAAAAAACGTTATATCGCACTAATAGCGGCGGTTGGTATAGGTATTGGCTGGTTAACCTTAGGGGGAACTGCAGCCGTTATGCACTATACATCGAGCACTGAGTTTTGTGTTTCTTGCCACACAATGGAAACACCCCACAAAGAATACCAAGGTTCAGTTCACTTCAGTAACGCAAAAGGCATTAGAGCTGAGTGTGCTGATTGCCATATCCCAACGGATCCGATTGACTACGTGATCACCAAAGTAAGAGCGTCTAAAGACATCTACCACGAATTCATCTCAGGCAAGATCGACACGCCTGAAAAATACGAAGCACACCGTGAAGAGATGGCTGAGACAGTTTGGGCTCAATTCCGCGAGAATGACTCAGCGACTTGTCGCTCTTGTCACGAATTCGATGCAATGGAAGAGTTCGAGCAATCTCGTGATGCAGCAAAAATGCATGCTTATGGTCGTGAAAATAACCAAACGTGTATCGATTGTCACAAAGGCGTTGCACATTTTGCTCCTGAAGCTCAGCTAGATAGCAAAGCGTTCGATACCCTGATCGCATTTACGAAAAACACGCCAGCAGATGCGAAAGTGGTTTACCCAGTAACCGATATCGCAATGGGTGACTTCGGCAGTGTAAACCCAACAGCAGAACTGCAAGTGGTCAAGGCTGAAGGCGACAACCGTACTGTGACTTTGAATGCATTCCAAATGAAAGGTGCAGAGCAAGTGCTTTACTTCGGTGAAGGCCAACGTGCAATCGTTGCGACATTGACAGACAAAGGTCAAGAAGCACTGACTACTGGTGACTATAAAGCCGATGCTTACGGTAACGAGTGGCGTTCAGTTGCGCTAACGGGTGATATCACTTCTCCAGTTGTCGATAAACTAGACCCAATCTGGTCTTACGCAGAAGAGTTGGACAACGTTTACTGTGCAACGTGTCACGCGAAAATTCCTTCAAACCACTTCACTGTGAATGCTTGGGGACCTGTTGCGAAAAGTATGGGCGACCGTACAGACATTTCTGAGCAAAACCTTGAGCTGCTGACTAAGTACTTCCAAAACCACGCGAAAGACGTTGTTGGTCACTAAAGAGAATTAGAAGGATAAAATTATGACTAATATTACACGTCGCGGATTTTTAAAAGGCACAGGTATGACTGCTGGTGCGATGGCGTTTACATCGTTCTCTCCAATGTCGGTCGCTTCGTCAAACACGCGTGGTAAAGGTGTTCTAACGGCAGGTCGTATGGGACCAATGCTGTGTGAAGTGAAAGATGGTAAGTTAGTGTCGACGACGAATGCACTGGCACAAACGGTTCCAAATAGCCTGCAGACCACAGGCCCTGATCAAGTACACACCAAAGCGCGTGTTAAGTACCCTATGGTTCGTAAAGGCTACTTGGCTAACCCATCTGCACCTGAAGGTGTACGTGGTAGTGATGAATTTGTTCGTATCTCTTGGGATGAAGTGTACAAATTGATTCACCAACAACACTCACGTATTCGTCAAGAGCACGGTGCGGAATCTGTATTCGCAGGCTCTTATGGCTGGCGTTCAAGTGGTGTTCTGCACAAAGCGCAAACGCTTCTACAACGTTACATGAGCATGGCTGGTGGTTACTCTGGTCACTTAGGTGATTACTCAACAGGTGCTGCGCAAGTTATCATGCCGCACGTTGTGGGTTCGATTGAGGTGTATGAACAGCAGACGACTTACCCAGTTATCCTTGAGCACAGTGATGTGGTGGTACTTTGGGGCCTAAACCCAATTAACACCTTGAAGATCGCTTGGAGCTCAACCGACTGTGCAGGTCTTGAGTTCTTCCACCAGTTGAAGAAGTCGGGCAAGACAGTGATTGCGATTGACCCAATGCGCTCTGAGACTATCGAGTTTTTTGGTGACAACGCAGAGTGGATTGCTCCTCACCCAATGACTGACGTAGCCATGATGATGGGTATCGCACACACGTTAGTGAAACAGGGCAAGCACGATAAAGATTTCTTGGGTAAATACACAACAGGTTACGACGTATTCGAAGCTTACTTGATGGGTAAGGAAGACGGCGTAGAAAAATCTGCTGAGTGGGCGTCTGAGATCTGTGGTGTGCCAGTGAAGCAGCTTGAGCTACTTGCGGATATCTTCAGTAAGAACCGTACTATGCTGATGTCTGGCTGGGGTATGCAGCGTCAACAATACGGTGAACAACGTCACTGGATGTTGGTTACGCTAGCGACAATGCTAGGTCAAGTTGGCTTGCCTGGTGGTGGTTTTGGTCTTTCTTACCACTACTCAAACGGTGGTAACCCTGCTCGTGATGCAGGCGTACTTCCTGCGATTTCAGCGTCACTTGGCGGTGGTTCTTCGGCGGGTAACGATTGGGCTGTTTCAGGATCTGTGAACGCATTCCCTGTAGCGCGTATTGTTGAAGCGCTAGAAAACCCGGGTTCAAGCTACCATCACAATGGTCACAACCTAACGTTCCCAGAGATCAAAATGATCTGGTGGGCAGGCGGTGCGAACTTTACTCACCACCAAGATACCAACCGCTTGATCAAAGCTTGGCAAAAGCCTGAGCTGATTGTTATCTCAGAACCTTACTGGACAGCAGCAGCTAAGCACGCGGATATTGTTCTGCCAATTACTACATCGTTTGAACGTAATGATATGACGATGACGGGTGACTACAGTAACCAACACTTAGTGCCAATGAAGAAAGTGGTTGAGCCACAAGGTGAAGCTCGTAACGATTTCGATGTATTTGCGGACATGTCTGAGTTACTTGCTCCGGGTGGTCGTGATGTGTACACCGAAGGCAAGACCGAGATGGAATGGCTGTATGGTTTCTACAAAACCGCACAGCAAGGTGGTCGTGGTCAGCGTATCGTAATGCCTAACTTCAGCAAGTTCTGGGAAGATAATCAGTTGATCGAGATGAAGTGGAACGAGAAGAACGCACAGTTTGTTCGTTACGCTGATTTTCGTGAGAACCCAATCATGAACCCACTAGGTACACCAAGTGGCAAGTTCGAGATATTCTCAAGAACCATTGAAGGTTACCAACTAGATGATTGCCCTGCACACCCAACTTGGTTAGAACCAACAGAGTACACAGGCAACGCTAAAGATGGCGAACTGCAACTGATGACAGCGCACGCCGCGCACCGTCTGCATAGCCAGTTCAACTACGCGAAGATCCGCGAAGAGTATGCGATTGCAGACCGTGAGCCGATTTCAATTCACCCTGAAGATGCGAAAGCTCGAGGCATTAAAACGGGTGACTTGGTTCGTGCACATAATGGTCGTGGACAAGTATTGGTGGGTGCATTAGTGACGGATGGCATCAAACAAGGCTCTGTATGTATCCATGAAGGCGGTTGGCCTGATTTAGATAAAGAGACAGGCCTATGTAAAAACGGTGGCTGTAACGTGCTTACGTTAGATATCCCGACTTCTCGTTTGGCGAATGGCTGTGCTGCAAACTCTGCGCTTGTGAAGATTGAAAAATACACAGGTCCAGTATTAGAACTCACGGCATTTGATCCACCTAAAAACGGCTAATCTTTAACAAGTAATAGCTAACTGAATGAAGCCAGCCTAATCGCTGGCTTTTTTTGATCCTTTTCTTGCGACGAAGACTATTACTCAGTGTCGGCTAGACAATCCATAATAATCAATGACATCTAAGCGAGAAATAAACTCATGAATCGAATCAATCCAAAGAAACTACTTCGCAGTAAATGGACGGCCGTTAGCCCTGTAAAGAAAGAAAAACACTTTATGGTCACAGAGGTAGAGTTTGAAGAAGGGGAGGTTATTCGTTGTTTGATAGAAGCGGTGATGACCAAACGAGAGGAAGACATCAACTGGCGGGATCTCACCGACAAGGATCATTGGCTTCCCGGTTGGAAATAAGGATAGCAAGTAGGGAGCAGTCGGTCACCTCTACTTATTTCTAATTACCCGCTGCTGCACGCCCTTGCCAGTATTTAAGGCCTTCTAAGACACCCTCAGCATGTGTTGCTCTACTCGTGTATACGTTGTCTCTATCCGATAGGTGAGCAACCTCTGGGTAATGGTTAGCAACCAATATCGAGTTTACGCCTTCAATGGTGAGCATTGAGGTGTCGTTAGCTGAGTCACCTGCGACGCACACTTCTGCAACGCTCAAATCGTGTTGTTCGAGTAGGTGGTGAATCGCAGTCGCCTTGTTAACGCCTTTTGGTGTGATATCTAAGTACCAATCATGAGAGTAAGTCAGGTGAACATCTAATCCGTGTATCTCCAAGCTAGATTCAATCAGTTCGTGTTGAGGCTCTGAAAGCTTTCCTTCAAAGGTGATCTTGTAATCGCCTTGATGGTTTTCTATGCGATCACCCATAAAATCAAGGGGGGCGAGAGCCGTCTCTACCCTTGATTTGTTCCAAGAAGCTTCCAGTTGGTTATGCCAAACATGGTCTGGTTTTTGGGAATGAACATGATGAATTTTGGTGCCCACATCGCTAATAATACTGTGTGGCTTCGGGTAGTTATCCGATTCTAAACCCATTCGAATCGAAGGTAATGTTCTTCCTGTCGCGATGATAAAGCGAATATCAGGTTGTTCTGTGAGGTAATCAAATAGCTGGTTAACACCGTGAGATGAGCCTCCATCAAGCGTACCGTCAAAGTCACACACCAACATTTTTATCATTCGAATTCCTTGTCTTTTTCTCTATTTCGTCACGGGAAAATGCTTATTTCTTTTATAAAGAATGGCTCAGCAATGAGCACTCTACAAGTTGAAGTTCAGCTTAGATAATCACCAATTGACAGTTTGCAGCAAGTATCACAGTTGGTGTGACGTATTAAAATTCTTGGTTGAAAAGGTTGATTTCAACTCGCTGACTTTAGCCGGTTGACCTTTGGTTTTTTAGGTAGAGATTGAGAGTTGATCTTATATTTTTTACCGAGCGAACTTTCGCCTCGGAAACATCATGAAAGCTTAATAAATAGTTCGTACTCGAATTATTTGTGCGCGAACTAATTATGGCTTTTGTTGGTTCATTCAGCCTATTAATCACTCTAATGTAAAATTAATATTCAATAATCTACGACTACGTAATACATAATATTGGCCGTACGCTTATCTAATTTATCCCTTTTATTATCAGTAGCTTGCTTTGTTTTTGCTTATTTTTGGTCTTGTTGTTGCTGGTCTGGTTTCAGTCTGTTGCCTTGTTTTACCGAACGAAGAACCTTGATTTACACGTGTCAATTACTTAGAGTGCTAATTGTTTTTCGGGTTTAAATAACCAATTTAAGTTTAAATAACTGATAAAGGATTAGATTACATGGATCCCATACTGGAAGTTAAGGGACTGTACAAGGTGTTTGGTGAAGACACCGACCGTGCTTTTACAATGATTAATGAAGGCGCAAATAAAGATAAAGTTTTCGAAGAAACAGGGCTAACGATCGGCGTTAACGATGTTTCTCTTAGTATTCAAGAAGGCGAGATTTTCGTCATAATGGGACTGTCAGGATCTGGCAAATCAACCCTAGTACGCCTTCTTAACCGCTTGATCGAACCTACCAAAGGCAATGTGCTTCTTCGAGGCAAAGACATTGCCCACATCTCAGAAGATGAACTCCGCGAAGTTCGCCGCAACAACATCTCCATGGTTTTCCAAAATTTCGCTTTGATGCCGCATATGACGGTTATCGAGAATGCCGCGTTTGGTCTAGAGCTTGCGGGTGTTGAAGTTGAACAACGAAAGCAATCAGCACTTGAAGCACTTGAGCGTGTTGGCCTTGGCGCATATTCAGAATCTTACCCAGATGAGTTGTCTGGTGGTATGAAGCAGCGTGTTGGTTTGGCTCGTGCACTAGCATGTGACCCAGATATCTTGTTGATGGACGAAGCGTTCTCGGCGCTCGACCCTTTGATTCGTACAGAAATGCAAGATGAGCTTATTCGCCTTCAAAATGACGATAAACGAACCATTGTTTTTATCTCGCATGATTTGGATGAAGCGATGCGTATCGGTGACCGAATTGCGATTATGCAAAATGGCGAAGTGGTTCAAGTAGGTACTCCAGACGATATTCTTAGTAACCCAGCGAATGATTATGTCGAAGCTTTCTTCCGTGGTGTGAACGTAGCAAGCGTACTTACTGTGAAAGACATTGCGCGTAAGAAGCCAGCTGCGGTATTTAAAAAATCAGAACACGATGGCCCAGCGTCCGCTCTACAAATTTTGATGGATAACGACCGCGAGTACGGCATCGTAGTTGAGAAGAGCAGCCGTTACTCCGGCATTGTCTCTATCGACTCGCTTCGTAAAGCCCACAAAGAGAACAAATCACTCATCAGCGCACAGCTCGATGATGGACTAACGCTGAACCCTGATTTACCAATCAATGATGTGCTTGGCCTAGTTGGTGGTGTGCCTTACTCAGTGCCTGTTGTGGATGAGCAAGGTAATTACTTTGGCGTGGTGACTAAGTCACGACTGTTACAAACATTGGATAAGGGGTAGATCATGTCGTCTGAACAAACAAATAATGACCCATGGTCTCAATCGGCTCCTCCAGCTCAACCTGCAAGTGATCCTTGGGGTCAATCCGCTGATACCTCACCGTCAGCGGATTGGTTAAGCAGCGAAACCGTTGAAACGACACCTTTTGATCCACTTAACCCTTTTGCAGAGGCTGTGCTGCCTGTTGACACTTGGGTTGAGTCTGGACTGAATTGGTTAGTTGAGCACGGACGCCCATTATTCCAGGCAATCCGTGTGCCTATCGATTTTATCCTAAGTTCATTTGAAACGGCGTTGGTGTCTACGCCAGCACCATTCATGTTGATCATCTTGTTTCTAGTGGCATGGCAGTTTTCAAACTTGAAGCTTGGCGTTGCAACGGCCGTATCTTTGACTTTCATTGGCTTGATTGGCGCTTGGTCTGAAGCAATGACCACATTGTCACTGGTCATGACATCCGTATTCTTCTGCCTATTGATTGGCTTACCCATGGGGATATGGCTCGCTCGAAGTAACACGGCGGCTAAATTCGTGCGCCCAATTTTGGATGCTATGCAAACCACACCAGCCTTCGTTTATTTAGTACCGATCGTCATGTTGTTTGGTATCGGTAACGTTCCGGGTGTCGTGGTGACCATCATATTCGCACTTCCTCCTGTTGTTCGTTTGACCATTTTGGGTATTCAGCAAGTTCCGGAAGAATTGATCGAAGCGGGTCACTCATTCGGTGCAAGCAAAAAGCAGATGCTTTACCGAATTCAACTGCCACTTGCATTGCCAACTATCATGGCGGGCGTGAACCAAACACTGATGTTGTCGCTATCTATGGTGGTTATCGCATCAATGATTGCGGTAGGCGGTTTAGGTCAAATGGTACTGAGAGGTATTGGCCGTTTGGATATGGGACTGGCCGCTGTTGGTGGTTTAGGCATCGTTATCTTAGCCATCTTATTAGACAGAATCACCCAAGTACTGGGTGTCAATGCTGGTAATACAAAATTACGCTGGTATCGCATGGGACCTGTTTCCCTTGTACTGAATGTACTTAATCGCGGTAACAAATCAGAACTTCAATTAAGGAAAAACACCAATGAATAATTCATGGAAGAGTAAACTCGCAGTAAGCATCGTTTCTACATTAGCGGTATCGACTAACGTGTGGGCAGCAAGCCTACCGGGTGATGGCGTATCAGTTCAGCCTGTTCAATCGTCTGTAGCGGAAGAGACATTCCAAACATTGATCGTTAACCGTGCTCTAGAAGAACTGGGTTATGACGTGAAATCAACTCAAGAAGTGGACTACAACGTAGGCTACACCTCGATTGCAAAGGGTGACGCAACGTTTCTAACGGTAGGTTGGTTCCCGCTTCATGCTGATAAATACACAATGGCAGGTGGTGATGAGAAATTCTACCGTGAAGGCCAATATGTAAGCGGCGCTGCTCAAGGTTACCTAATTGATAAGAAAACGGCTGAAAAGTACAACATCACCAACATTGGTCAATTAACTGATCCAAAAATCGCGAAGCTGTTTGATGCGGACGGTGATGGCAAAGCAGACCTAACAGGCTGTAACCCAGGTTGGGGTTGTGAGATGGTGATTGAACACCAACTTTCAGCGTTCAAACTGGACGATACGGTAACTCACAACCAAGGTAACTACGCTGCAATCATTGCAGATACAATTTCTCGTTACCAAAAGGGTGAATCAATCCTTTACTACACGTGGACACCTTACTGGGTAAGTGGCGTATTGGTGCCTAACGAAGATGTAGTTTGGTTAGAAGTTCCTTTCTCAGCACTTCCTGGCGAGCGTTCGAACGTGGATACGACGCTATCTAACGGCAAAAACTACGGCTTCGAAATGAACTCAATGCGCATTATTGCGAATAAAGAGTTTGCTAAGAACAACCCATCAGCAGCGAAGCTTTTTGAAATCATCAAACTTAACATCAATGATGTAAGCGCTCAGAACATGATGATGAGTAAAGGTAAGAACAGCTCTGCTGATATCGAAGCGCACGTAAACGGTTGGATCAAAGCGAACCAAAGCACGTTCGATGGTTGGATTACAGAAGCGAAGAAAGCAGCACTGTAACTTTGACTTGTATTTGTTCTGTCTTACCAGACACTTTGATTTGAAATGATGAGCGTGTTGAGTGATTGTGTAGAGTCACTCAATCACCTTCAAACCAAGTGAAAGGGCGACAAGAGTGAACATTATAAAGCCAGCAGTCCATTTGGATTGCTGGCTTTTTGTTTTCTGTTTCTATTTTTGAGCTTCTAGCTGTTAATTACAGCTCTAGCGTTCGCCTTGAACTTCGAAGTTGTCGCTGACTAAGCGAGCGCAGCCATCGGCTTCAAGTGCCCAGTGTTCATGATGTACAACGCCAAACGCTTTGCTCATTGTCCAACTCGCGGTAAGAATGTAACCGCCGTCTGGGTGCTCTTCCCATTTTACATCGGTGTAATCAACGTCTTTGAAACCTTGGTCGATGATGTTTTGCCAAAATGCTTGAATCGCTTCATGACCTTCAAAAGTACCAAATGGACGCGCTTCCATTACACAGCTTTTAGTATATTGATCGGCACAACCTTTCGCATCTTGGTTGTTGAAAGCCTTTTGCCACGCGTTAATGCCTTGCTTACATGCTTCTAAAATTTGGTTGTCTAACATTGTCTTTCTCCATAACAGTCTTGTTTCGAGCACTGTCTTTTTTATTTGGTATTTCGATAAGTTGAATTGAGTTTAGTCTTGGAAATTGATTTTAAAAACAGAGATAATGGAAAATACTGTTTGTAAAAAGAGAACAATAAGATGAGTAAGCTAAAGCAGATGTCGATTTTCGCTCATATCGTAGATCAGGGTTCAGTCTCGGCTGCGGCTGAAAAGTTAGAGTTGTCTAAATCTGTCGTCAGTCAACATCTCAAAATTCTAGAACAAGAGTTAGGCGCCTCTCTCCTTAAACGCACAACACGAAGACAAACTTTGACAAGCATGGGTGAGCGCTTTTATTTGAGTTGCAAAGACATCAATGTGATCGCTGAATCGGCTTGGGATATGGCAAAAGCCGAGCTAGAAGAGCCACAAGGCCGGATTCGTATCACAGCTCCGAATGCCTTGATGGATTTATTGGTAGCGCCTGTTATTGCCGATCTGATGAAACAATATCCGAAGTTAAAGCCAGAACTGATAAGCGACGATCAGCATTTAGACTTCATGGAGCACGATATTGATCTCGCGGTACGAGTGGGCAGTTCTCGTGACAGTAACTTAAAGCAGAAGAGGTTAGGTGAGTTTAAAGATGTGTTATGTGGCGTTGAAAGCATGCGTGAACGTGAGCTTGAATCGATTCCTTACATTGCAAACTCTTGGCAGGGAAAGCAGGTGACTCATCATTTTAGTTCTCAAACTGAGCAGGACTTTGTCTACCAACAGCAAGCTAGTTGCGTCACCAATTCGTTCCACAGTTGCCTTGCACTGATTAAATCAGGTGTTGGTATCGGTGTGATTCCAGATTTCTGCATTCCTCAGTTATTTGGTGATGTTGTCGACGTGCTGCCAAGCTTTGAATTACCCACCAACACGGTTTATGCGCTAAATCCATTCGCTTCAAATACGCCTATCGCCATCAAGCTGTGTATCCATGCGTTGGAAGAAAAGCTTAAGCAGAATTTAGTATAAGCTTTCTATCGTTGGTAAAATCCGGTGCTTAACCATATTTACTAATAAAAGAAATAACATGTTTATTACTCAGTAATTCGATCTTGTCGATAGTCAGTACGCAATAGCGGTAGTTTTTTTTCTTGAAGGTAATGTTCGATTTTTCTTTTGTTGGTTCTGAGAATTTATAGATTTCAAACCCAAGGTTTTTCATCAGCTCCAATGCATTTGGGTTTTTGATCATCATAGAGAATTTCTTGATCTTAGTATTGCTTGCAAGAAGCTTCATATCGGAAATCAGGTTCGCAATAGATTGTTCGCGCTTCTCAGAGTGACCGCTAACCACAATGTAATTTAAGTTATGATTAGACTCTAAAGAGCAAGCTTGCTTAATATGTAGATGCTTATTTTGGTATTGCTCGAACACCTCTTCGTTGAAGAAAAAACCTAGGCTATGACTAACAATATCGCCATTAACATCGACCATTTTTCTGCCATGCGCCTTTTTTTCACTGCAATAGAGAAACAGGTCGATGGTATCAAGGGCTGAAGGATCCATCTTTGTATATTGTGAAATCAGCTTTATTCTATCTATTACTGCTTTGTCATTCTGATCTGTCATTAGTGGCATGATCTGACAGTCGCAGCCTTCTTCTATTTCCCCTTTAGAGATAGACGATATTCGGCTTTGAAACGAAAAGAACCTCTCACGAAGGAAGTCTTCAAGTAATGCACTGTCTTCGTTATCTTCTGAATCAAAGGATTTCAACGTTGTATACAAGTCCAGACCAAGGCAGTCCAATAACTTTAGGGCTTTGTAATTACTTGGTTTTACTTTGCTATTTTCCCATCGATTTATCGTTACGACATCTACAGAGCTGAATTCATCATCTAAGTGATTAATGTATGCCGCAAAATCCTTTTGCGTTAACTTCAATTTCTTGCGCGCTTCGCGCAGTAATTGCGGAAATTTCATCATGGTAGAATATTCATCTTTGATTAGTGACATTACGTTCCGATTAGTCAGATAGTCTATTTTATCAATCGTTAATATACAGTAGCTATAATATTTATTTTTGAATGTAATATTACATTTTTTAGCAGAAGGTTCTGAAAATTTAAATACTTCAAACCCCACACTCTTCAAGAGTCTCATCATATTGGGGTCTTTTACTAAAACAGAATATTTTTTAATGTTTTTGTTCTGAGAAAGTAACTGTATATCTGAAACTATATGCTCAATAACATGATCTTTTGTCTCTGAGTGTGAGCTTATATTAAAATAATTTATGCTTTTGCTTGAATTTAAAGAGCAGGCCATTCTTAGATCTAGCTCTTGAGTTTTTAATGTTTCAAATTGATGGTCTTCAAAGAAAAAGCCTACGTTGTGACTCACAATGTCACCATCTACATTGATCAGTTTGTGACCATGTGCTTTTTTCTCACAGTAGTAGAGATATAAATCAATTTGGTCCAATGGCGAAATATCGACTTTTGTGAATTTAGAAAGTAGTTTGATTCTGTCGATAACGCCAGTGTCGCAAGGCTCTGACATTAAAGGCCGTGACTTAAAGTTGCGTTTGCCTTGTTGTTGATTCAGGCCTGATAGAGCTGAAATTCTACTTTGAAATGAGCCATAGGATTCGTTTAAAAACAGTTCGATTAGTGTGTCTTTTTGTTCGGATTTAAAGCTCTTTATTATCTCAAATAAATCTCCGCCAAGGTACTGTAAGATCTTGAGTGCTTTGTATGTACTAGGCTTTACCTTACTGTTTTCCCAACGATTTATCGTTACGACGTCAACCGCATTAAACTCGTCGTCCAGCTGATTTAAGTAGGTTGCAAACTCTGTTTGTGTAAATTGAAGTTCCTTTCTGAAGTTACGTAACAACTGTGAAAACTCACTCATTAAAACATTAACCTTCTGATAATTAACTCAATGTCTTGATTCTAATTTAGACATCAGATTCTCTATTTAACATCTTCAGTAATTTGTTTTTTACAGATGTTAATTGTTCGGATTATTTGAACTGTATGTTGCGCATGTCCCTAATAGGCTAAGTGCCAAATTAGTGACGTCAAATCTATGGCTTTTTGCCTAGACACTTGTCAATCTACTGTGAAGTGCGCGTTAATGTTCAGATACAATCTTGCCTTTTTCTTATCCATTCTGCTGTTTCCATTGGCCTCCTATGCGGACACAACGGGTCTTGTTATGGATCTGTCTGTTGACAGTGCGTCTTATGACAACGACCAAGAGGTAGCTTATACGCTTGTTTTAACGAATGAGTCGGATAAAGCTATTGCTGAGTTGGACGTTAAGGATGAGCTGTTAAATATCTTAACGACAGATGACCAAGGGAATAATGTCAGCGCGTTCTCGCAAGTCTCGACTCAAGCGCAATCCTCCTTCCTGTCATCTCCAGGTGATTACAGTCGCTTCGGAAACTTAGATGCATCAGGTGTGCGTATTGCGGCTGGTGGGTCGGTGACCTACACCATGGTCGCCACCGTTTCTGCTGACGCAGCCGGTACGATTGATAACGTCGCAAGTGCGAGCACTGGGCTATTGGATGCTGTTGAATCAAATACAGAATCCATTCAGCGTGGTGTGTACCAACATGATGTTGTTGTTTCAGTCGATAAGACGAACTATCAACTCAATAACAAACTCACCTACAAGATTAAGGTTTCGAACACTGGCGATACGTTTATTCAGACGATCGACGTTCAAGATGTCATTTCAGACATAAAGGCACTCAATATTGAAGGGGCTTTGCAACAAGCCTTTACTGACAACGTTAACTCAGTAAGCAAGGTTGAAGGCAGCAAAAGCGATCCAGGCACCTTCGCCGAATCAGGGGACTTATCAGTAAGTGCTGCGTCGATTGATATAGGTGGATCAGTGACTTACGAAATTCAAGCGACCGTTGCCGACAATTTAGTCGGCGACATTGTTAATGACGGTATAACCGCTGAAACACGCGATGACTTGGTCACAGTTGATGAGGTTATCACTCCACCCACTGAGCCTAGTATCACCCTGACACATACCTTGAACCAATCGGATAACTACCTAGTCGACGATGAGTTTTCCTATACGGTCACGGTTGCTAACCAAGCAAACACTGGTATCGCGTACCATTATTCGGTTCAGCAGTTTCTTGCGGATCTTGAAACCGATCTAGGCAACGATGTCAGCAACGAAAAGAACGCAACTGACACGGTTGGTAACCCTTACGATTTTTGGACCAATGAAGTGACCTCGATCGGTTCTAATAGCCTTTCTGAACTCAATGCATCTGGAAAGGAGTCCAACAAGTCACTAGAAGACAAAGTGTCTATCTATCCCGGTGAGCAGATTGTTTATTCCGTTGTGGTGGACGTTAGCCCTGTGTCTATTGGTCAAATTCCCCAAGTTGCAGCCCGAGTGGTTGATGCTGATGGCCACGCAGATTCTGGCGATGCTTTGGCCAATATTCTCGATTCGAAAGACGTTCTGACGACGTCATCAAGTCAAATTACACGTAATAAGAACACCACAGATACGACTTATGTTCCGGGGATAGTCGGTGATAGCGAAGTGGTCTATGACATTGTTATTTCTAACAAGGACACAGAGTTCTTCGCCAACGATATCGAAGTTGTCGATAAATTTGCTTGTATCGTGACAGAGCAAGCGGATGGCTCTAATGCTTCAGCATTTTCCGAGTGGAAGCTTGAAGTCGCTGATAGAAGTGGTGACGGATCGAACTATGGCTCATTTAATTACAATACTTGGACAACAAACGACATCAATTTGAAAGTCGACCTCGCACCTGAGGGTTTCGTTCATTATAAGCTGACCGCAAAAGTGGCAGACACCAGTGTGGGGCAGATTGTTGATGATGGTACCGATGCGGGCTTGTGCTTAGGGGATAACTTAGGCGAGTCAGGCTCTGGTATACAAATGCCAAACTCGAAATTAAAAGTCCAAAAGGAAGTGGATTCTCGTTACTACTCAGCTGGCGGTACCCTGAACTACGACATCACGGTAGAGAATAACGGTGACGGCTACGCGATTGATGTACCGGTTTATGATGATTTAGTCTCTGTCATGACTCAGTCTATTAACGATACACCGACTAAAGCATATTTGAGCTGGGTTATTACTGCGAAATCCTATGCCTCTGACGGCTCAATTTCGACAAACAGTGATCCCGGCTTTACTGGTCAAATTGAAGGTAATCAAAGCAATAAACTTATCTTGGACGAGAAGGCTAAGTTGGCCCCACACGATAAGATCGTTTATAGCATTGCGGCGATCGTAAACCCCATTGCCGATGATGAAATCCGTAATGAAGTGACAGTCGACAGCGTGCTTTATTCCGACAGAGGCTCATACCCACGAGATTACTACTTAGTATTGGATAAGCGTGTTGATGGCCATAACGAACAAAACGCGTATACCGACACCACCAATACTGTCACTTATACGATCAGCATTACCAACCCAGCAGGGAACGGTTTCGCCTCTAACATCAATGTTAAAGATGAAATCAGTACCATAGAAGCAGAGTTACTTCACGAGCCGGGTGAAACCAAGCCCGTGTTCTCTTCGTGGACGATCAGTGCAGAAAGAGAGGCAGACTCCCCGTGGGTGAAAGCCGTGACTGACCCTGGATCGTTCTCGGATAACAATGATCTGGATGCCACCGCTCAGCTCCCGCCAGGTGCGACGATTACTTATACCATTGTTGGGACACTCGATCGCAGTGTCGACAGTGAGATTCTTTGGGGAGCATTCACCAATACCGCAACAGTGACGGGACCAGATACTAATCTATCGGATACGGTACGTACCTATCCTAGCGAGCCGAATCTTGTAGTCGCTAAGACCGCTCAAAATACCGACTTTGTTGTAGGTGAGCGCGCTACGTTCGATATTTATATCTATAACCGCGGTGTTGGCTATGCAAATGACGCAACGGTACAAGATAGTATTTCAGCGCTTAACTTCTTTAATAGTTGGACAATTGTAGGTTCGACCAACACAGATAAACCGGGTTCTCGTTACGGTGACATTGCTAACGACACTGACATCGATACCGACGTTGATATCACTCCCGGAGGGTGGGTTCACTATGAGGTGAGCGGCATTGTTAAGTCTGACTATGAAGAAGAACAAGTATCGAACCGTGTTGATGTTTACGATCCTATTACAGACCGTGACCACAGCTCTTCCGCTCAAATAGATAACTCACACAGTACCTATGACATCAATGTTTCATTAGCCAAAACGACCGATGTTGTCCGCTACACGCCGGGTGAAGATCTCACCTACACCATCGTTATTGGCAATAACAGCGACACTGATGAGACCGATCTTATCTTCATGGATCGCCTGAGTGAGATCACTACTACGCTAGCGAATGATAAAGATGGTGAAGTAGAAGATGTTCTTAATCAAAACCCGTTTGACTATTGGTCTGTTGATACTGGCTCTGGTTTCGGCCCTCAAACGACTGAAGATGTGGAGTTCCCAGTTTCAATTCCGGCCAAAGACTTTGTCACGGTGCGTATTAAGGCGCATGTCAAAGACAATGCGGTATCTAACGGTGTAGCGGACAGAGACGGCGGCATAATCCGCAACGAAGCCGTGCTGATTCATGATGATAATGCCGGTTGTACTGACGATTGTGAGTATGCCAAACGTGCCGTGGCTGAAAACCATCAGGTACATAATAACGGCGGCGTTGTTCGCACTACTAACATTAACCGCTACTCTCCGGGAGATGAGTTGACTTATACCATTAGGTACAACTCTCAAGATGGACATGGTTATCGAAACAACGTAGACGTTAACGAACTGATTAATGACATATCAGTGGAGCTACAAGATGGCAATTCAGGTAATCCATTTTTCGATGATTCGGTAGGTTCAAACAAGTTTACGGTGGCGGTTGCTAAGAGCGATCCTGCGAACGCGGGTACAACAGATGGTACCAAAGACGGTGATGTTGCGAACGACACTGACATCGTAACCTCGATTGATATCGATGCTGGCGAAGACGTGACTTACACAGTAACAGGTACCGTAAGACCGGATGCGGTCGGTGATATTCATTATCGAGATACCGTCGTGATTCCCGATGGCTACCATTTAGATTTTGATAAAACGACTGATGAAGCGGTGTACGAGCCCGCTCAAACCGTGACCTATCACTTAGTGATTGAGAATGACGGCAAAGGTAACGCTCACGATATTCCAATCGTCGATAACCTCGAAGATATTACGGTCAGCTTAGTGGATGGTAATACAGGACCAGCGTATTCAGATTGGACCATCACATCGATCGCAACTGGAACTGATTCTGAGTATGTGGATGCGGGCGCAGGTGCTGGCAATGTTTACACATCAACCAACAGTAACCTAAATGTTGAAGCCGATATTCCGATGGGCGCTAAGCTTGAGTACCAAGTTGTCGCGACCATCAATGACAAAGCCAATGGTGATGTTGTTAACGTTCTAACCGTCGATGGCGACACGATATCTCATAATATTTCGCAAACTGGTCGCAAAATTGATTACGAAAAAAACATTCTGGCTTACTACGACACGGATGGTAATGAGTTGGTTGGTGCTACCAATTACATGCCTGGCGGCTACATCGAGTATGAAATCCTAATCGAGAACATCGCATCGGCGCACGTTGATGACATTAGCCTGCGTGATGATATCGACCAGATAACGACTCAATACTACGATGGAACTCGCGGTTCGGCGTTTGATAGTTGGACGATTGAAACTTTCGCTGATGGATCGGGGATTTCAGATCCTGATGTAGATAACTCGATTAAAGACAATCAACCGATTGATACGCACTTTGATATATCGGCAGACAACTTTGGCGGTGTAGTATTGTCATCGTTTGTGCGTTACGTCATCAAGGCCAAAATCAGTCCGAAAGCAGTAGGTTCTTTCACTAACCGAGCGTACATCGATGAAGATGACGGAAATGAACTAATTGCCGTATCTCCACCTGCAAAGATGGCTGAGCCTGAAATTTCGTTCTCTAAGAAAGCATTTTATGACGCAGGCCTCTCCTCGGCAAAGACTGAGTATTCTCAAGTCGCTGGTGAAAGTGAGGTTTACTACCGAGTTCAAATTAAGAACACGGGTAATGGTATTGAGTATGGTTCTCGCCTTGAAGATACTATTTCTGCAATTCAGACTCGCATTGCAGAAGATGCCTCGACGTCTGGCACTGACCCTGTCGGCCAGCCATTTTTATCTGGTTGGGAAGTGCAGCTAGAAAAAACGGCAGCGGTAGGTTCGATTACAGACGCGGTTGACTTCGTTTCTGGTAATAACGTCAATATTGATAACGACATTGTTATCGCGCCTCAAGAAAGCCTAACGTTCACCATCCATGCTGAGATTCGTGAGGATGCGTTGGGCGATATTCAAAACAAAGCGAATTATGACGGTAAGGTTCGTACTGCGACTCTAATGCCACTAGGAAATAATATCAGTGTTGAAAAACGCGTGGTGTCGATTAACGGCAACCCGTTCAATGATGGGGATACCTATCTGCCGGGTGACGAAGTTGAGTATGAATTTGTGGTCACTAACACTGAAAACGGTTGGGCGAATGATATTCAAATCAAAGACACGGTAAAGGATATCCAAGTTGAGGTTATTGGCGGAACAATGGAGTCTGCCTTTGTTTCGGGCGATATCATTCACGAAATCAGTAATGGTATTGATGCCAACGTCGATACCTATGTTCCTAGCTATAACCCAAACAATAACCTGAATATTGAAACCGATATTGCCGCAGGTGAAATACTGACGTTTAACTTAACGGGTGTTATCCGTGATGACGCTTTGGGAACTATCGAAGCCAACCGAGTGACGGCAGAAAATGAGTCTGCGACGTCAGAAACTATCCCACCTCAAGAAGCTGAGCTCGACTATTTCAAAACCTTGGTTTACACCGATGGTGAATCGGCTGGTTGTTCAGTTCCTTCAAACGATGGCAGTAGCTGTACCTACGCACCTCGCGGGGATGTTGAGTATCAAGTTACGCTAGAGAATACGGGTGATAGCATCGCGAATGACGTGAGTGTTATCGATGCTATTCATACCATCAAAACCGAAGATGGTGATGATGCGTTCTCTGAATGGACCACCGCGATTGCTGTGGAACCTGTTGGTTCTTATGACGTACGAGGTAACTACAACGGCAGTGTACCATTGAATGCAACTGTCGACCTTCGCCCAGGTGAGCACATTGTATTTGACGTGAAAGGCAGAGTGTCTACGTCAGCGACAGGTACCATCACCAATACAGCACAAGTGAATGGCGATAACACCAACGATATTGTCCTCAACCCTGGCCGCTCGAACATTCTAGTTGATAAGTGGACAGATACACCTACGTACGTACCTGGTGGAACGGTGAATTACTACATCGATATTACCAACGATGATGTGGATTCTGGCCTGTTTTCAATCCGCGACATCATCAGTGGCTTCGAAGTCGAAACTGTCGATGGTTCGATGCAAACCGCACTCACGGAGTGGAGCGTCGATTACAATGTGCTTTATAACTCCGCGCCATCAGACCCTGACGCTAATGATTTTTCAGAGTTAGATAAGCTAGTTGGTCAAAACAGTCCAGACATCGATTTACCTGTTGAATCGATCAAGATGGCTGGGCGTGACGATGCTGGTACGGGTGGTGGTGATAAGTACACAGCTGTCCGTATTCACGTTCAAGGTAAGGTTCGTGATGATGCGATTGGGCGCTTTACCAATACGGCTTATCTACGACATGGTTTGGACGATTCGAAGATCGCTCGCTTACGAGAAGGCTTTATCACGCCGAAGTCGGGTCAATTGGTTCTAACCAAAGAAACGACGCCAATTGCAGAACCTGATGCTAAGTATCAACCGGGTCAACCTATCTCATACAAGATCACCGTGGCTAACACAGGTGAAGGTTACCTTGTCGATCAAGTCCTGACGGATCGCATCGATACCATCATGACAGAGGTGGCTAACAGCCCAGATCAAGAGCAAGCGTTGACAGGTAATTGGATCATTAGCGACGAACAGCTTGATGGCAGTGGCGATCCAGCCCTGAACGCTCGCAAAGATGTGGTTAATAACGCACAGGGTTATAGTGCGACTTACAGCATTCACCCGGGTGACAGTTATTCATTTGTCGTGACCAACACTGTTAATGATAAGGCCAAAGGCGAGATCACTAACGTCGTTAAAGTTGATAGCGACGACGGTGAGCACTCTGCAGACGCGACCTACATTCCAGAAGATGCGCAAGTTGAGATCACTAAAGATGTCGATAAAGCAGAGTACCTTCCGGGAGAAACACTTCAGTACACCGTGACCGTTAAGAATAATGGCTTAGGTTGGGCTGAAGATGTTGCTATTGAAGATGCGCTGAAGTCGGTTGAAACCACGATTGCAGGTGGTACGACTGAACAAGCTTTTGACCCTGCTTCAATCCAAATATCGGCGGTATCGACAACCGGTGAAACCCCAGTACCGGATGCAACCCGTGGTGAAGACCTTCATGAGACGCTCGATATTGCGCCTCAAGACAGCATTGTTTTCACTATTCAAGTTGCGACTAATCCGTTGGCGACAGGCGATATTACTAACATCGCATCAGCGACCTTTGACGGCACAACATTTGATGACCGTGCTACCAGTACACCAGTGTTGGCGACGGTTTCGGTCAAGAAGACGGTTGATACGCCATCGTATGAAGTAACCAAGCTGATTAACTACGACATCACCGTAACCAACAGCTCTGATGCGTTTGCATCTGGTGTTCAACTTCAAGACATCATCAGTGACATTCAAGTCGACACGACCGCGGATAAACAAGAGTCGGCATTCCTACTATGGGAAGTGAGCTTTGACGCCTCGGATGATCGCTCTGTTGTCACTCCCAAGACGTTCGACTTGAGTGAAGATATCGATGTGAGTATGGATGTGGCGCCACAAAGTACCGTGACATTCCATGTTAAGGCGTTGATTCGTACGACGGCGATTGGCGATATCAGTAACACGGCAACCATCACTTATAACGGAACACCACAAGACTCAACGGTAGTCATGACACCGAAAGACTCTGAGTTTGTTGCGACGAAAACTAACGTACAAACCGAGTATGAGCCGGGTGGTGAGCTGGAATTCTTGGTTACCATTGAAAACACCTCTAACAACTACATCAGCGATTTAAGTGTTGTCGATGACATGAGCACGATAGAGGTGGGCTATTACGATGGTACCACTGGGCCTGCTTTTGTTGCTGGAACCACTTCTTTGGTTGTTGAGTCAACCACGGTAGGAACGACGACGGAGCAAATTAGCCCGATTGAGTACAGTGTGGATATTGCACCGCACGGCACAGTTGTGTTCCGCTCAAAAGGCACCGTAGTCGATACCGCGACCGGACACATCATTAATACTGCGCAAGTAGATGGCGGCGATGTTATCAGTCCTCCAGTTCAAACAGTTGCGGCTGTGGTTCAAGCTGAGCTGTTTACCGATGCCCCGTATTACGTGCCGGGAGAGCAGGTTGAGTATCACTTAGTGGTGCAAAACATAGGCCGAGGTATAGCCAAAGATGTCGCGCTTTACACCCAGTTCTCTGAATCCATGGGTGATCATATTGATGGTAATCTTAGTAATGCGTTTGATGAATGGACACTAACGGCAACATCAGAAGGGGCTGAAACTCAACCTGGCACCTTTGATGACGACAAAGACCTGTTCACCTTGGTCGACATATCGCCGGGCGGCAAGATTGATTACACGTTCACATTGACGGTCAACGAAGACATGCTGACTAATATCGATGTGCTTGGATACTACCTCGACTTAACTGGTAGCCCAGCGATGCGCGCTCGTTCTAAGGGCATGTTGGCGTCTGAAACCTCGATGCAGGCAGTGGCAGACCAAGTATCGGCTTTGGATTTACCGCCAGTGGGTGCTGATCTGGTTGTTGAAAAACGTTCAGATAAACCTGAATACACCGAAGATGATGACAGTGTCACTTATTACTTAGCCGTGACTAACAATGGTCAAGGTAACGCGGCCAATGTTCGTCTAACCGATGAGATCAGTGAGCTACAAAACAGCACTGCTAATAAAGTCTTTACCGATTGGACAATTGAAGGTGTGGAAGTCGACGACTCAGGCGCGGTTATTCAGCGTCATTCTTTCCCGTCGAATAAAGACTTAGACACTACCGTTAACCTGAAATCCAACAAACGAAATGCTTACGCGTTTGAGGTCGTGGGTACGCTAGGTAAGGGCTTGGATGACGACATTACCAATACCTTTACGGCGACCGAATCTGACGGTACCGAAACCAGCGACAGTGTAACTACTCATATCAAGAAGATTCCTGATAATTCTGGAGAGTTGGAGCTGACCAAGTCTGCGTTGCAAGATACCGCGCAAGTGGGTGATGCGGTTGAGTACGAGATCATCGTTGAGAACAACAATGAATCTTACTTTAAGAACGTGACTGTGGAAGACCGTTACCCAGGTGGTCTGAAATACATCGTGGATACATCAGAAGTTGTGCTAAGCGGCATTGATGGTGAGTTCGGTACGGAAGACGATCAGGTTATCTCTCAAGATCCATCAGATACGGGCAAGTTAATGTTCACATCGTTGAACTTTGATCCGGGCGAGAAGCTGCGTATTCGTTACTTATTGCGTGTCTCGGTAGGTGCCACTTTTGGTGATTACATCAACACCGCAGTAGCGAAGGTTGATGGCTCGGCTGTTTCTAATGAAGACACCGCCAAAGTGACCATTGAGCCGGACAAGGTGTTCGATACCTCATCGATCATCGGTAAAGTTTTTGAAGATCATAACAAAGATGGATTCCAAGCTGATGCAACCGCGTTTGATGTTGAGCTAACTGCGAACTTAGCAACACAAGGCTACATCGCTGATTCGACGCACATCATTCGTGATGGTCAAGACGTTGCTATTCAAGATGGTGCGATAACCACTGCACTTGAACAAGGTTTGGAGCTTGGTGACCTTTGGGGACATTCAGTGAACCGAACACTGCCAGAAACCAGCAAAGTGGTGATTCAATTTAAAACTCGCACACAGCAAAGCTTTGATTTCTACGTCACAACCGATGCGGGCTCTCGTATCGAGTTCGACGCACAAGGTCAGATTCAGTTTAAGCACGAATCGGACAAGAAAAAGGGACTGAGCGCGGAAAACCTCAACGTAACCAGAAACCTGTATCGCGATGGCGAGGATTACCTGTGGGAAATCGTTATCGAGAACAAAGGTATTTACGAAGATGGTATTCCGGGCGTTAAGTTGATGACGGTTGAGGGAATCGTTATTTACACAGACCAGTACGGTCGTTACCACGTGCCCGACCAATGGGTACTCAATAAGAAAGGTAAGAACTTCCTCGTGAAGTTGGACACTGATTCGCTCTCCACCTCCATGGAAGTGGTGAGCGAAAACCCAAAAGTGTTGCGAATTACCCCGAACAAGCTCACCAAGTTCAACTTTAGCGTTCATCGCAAAGACCAACAAAGTGAACAGAAGTAAGCCATTGGAACCGTAACTGGAAATTGTATGAAAGTATTTAGTAAGTCTCGTTTAGCGACGTGTGTGTTAACGGCCATTCCTGTGATGGCGGTAGCGAAAGACACAGGTAAGCTTGAAAAACTCGGTTCTGAGACGACTGGCATTGAAATCACTAAGCCGAACCAAGATCAAGATAGTTCGCGTATTTACCTAGAACAAGGCGCTATTTGGGCAAGCCGTGACATCACTCGCTTTGACCCAGTATTAGATGTCAGTGTCAGCGATGAGTTGGAAGTCGAGCAGGGCGCACTGCGAGACAGTGTCGGTTTCACCATCACGACTAACTATGGTTACTACATCAAAAAGTACCAGTTGGAAGTGTACCGAGTGGGTGACTTTGGCTTGTCTGAGCCAATCGCTGTGCTTGAAGGCGACAAACTGGCGAACGACTCTGACATCAATTGGGATGGTCAAATTGATGTTGATTATCAGTTTGAGGTCGGTGAGCAGCTGATGTTCCGCCTAAAAGCGTGGGACAAAGATGGCAACATGGATGTGACCACCGTTGGTGTGACTGACTTAGTCAAGCCGGACTCTGAAGTCGAGATCGATCGAAACGATAACGACGATGAAGAGAGTAAAGATAAAAGCTACGGCCAAGCTAAGTTGATGCGTCATAACATCCCGACCAATGCGGGTTTAGCCAAGTTCATTGGTACCGGTTTGAAAGGCGTTGATAAAGTTATCATCGGTGAAGATGAATTTGATGTCGAAGACGGCAACTTATACGCAGAGCAGTACTTACCTACAGACTCCTACATTTTCCCTACCAAGGTTGTGTTTGATAACGGTGATGAACGTCGTTACAAGCTTTACGTTCGTATTCCAGATACGTACTACGCACAAACCGGTTTGGCTGATCTTTATGTTGGTAAGAACAATGTGTCTGGTAATAGCGATGCATTAAGTGTCGATGACCAGTACCAAGATGACATCTACAACCAAGGTCGCTTAGCGTACTTTGGTCAGGGTAAATTTGGCGACAAACTTCGTGTAACGACTCACTTTGATACGCGAGAAAGTGAAATCAAAGACATGTTCAAACATCCGTTCGCCTCCGACGATTCGGATGTGTTCGATATCCTCGAAGACGACGATGAGCTTTATTACGGTAACTATGGTGACAGCTCAAACATCGAAAAAGTGGTCAACACCAAAGGCAAGGTTTACCTCAATGTTGAATACGATAAGTCTCAATACTTGTGGGGTAACTACAACACGGGTTTAACAGGCACCGAGAACAACGATTACAACCGTAGCCTCTATGGTTTCAAAGCCGATTATCGCACTCGCGATACTACACAATATGGTGAAGATCGTTTGAACGTGGTTGGTTTTACCGCAGAAGCAGACTCGTTGTATGCACACGATGAGTTCTTGGGCACAGGCGGTTCTCTGTACTTTCTTCGTCATGGTGAAGCGGTACCAGGAAGCGACAAGGTTTATGTAAAAGTAAAAGATGAATCTGGCCTAGTGCAGAATGAAATCCCACTTGAGCCGGGTGTCGACTATGATTTTGACCCATACCAAGGTCGAATTATTTTGACCAAGCCACTCGACAACATCCTATCCGATAGCTTTGGTAGCGTGATTGAAAACGGCGATGATTACGAAAACTTTCTGGTTGTCGATTATGAGTATGTTCCACAAGGTTCAGATTCATTAGACGCGATGTCTTACGGTGGTCGTGCTAAAGGTTGGATCAACGATTACGTTGGTGTTGGCGTGACGTATGCAACTCAAGAAAAGGACAACCAAGACTACGAGTCTTACGGTACGGACTTAACGTTGCGTGCAACAGAAGGTACCTACATTAAGGCTGAGTTTGCACACAGTGAAGGTACTCAAACTGAGTCGAATTTTGTCTCTGTTGATGGCGGCTTAACCTTTACGCCAATTGGCGACACATTGGAAGACCGCGAGGGCGACAGTGTCCAAATCACAGCTGTCACCAGCCTTTATGATCTTGCTCCAACCATTTTTGGTGCTGTTGGTAATGACCTGAAACTTTGGTATCGAGACAAAGACGCGGGATACAGCTACGCGAGCAGCAGCGATGATCTAGAGCAAGAGGCATACGGTGCTGAAGTTCGTTTACAAGCTACTGATCGCTTGGCGGTTCTCTCTCGCTTCTCGACCAATGAAGAGCGCGATGTCGATGGTAATCTAGAAACAGATACTGAAACGATTGAGATTGAGACTCAAGTTAAAATCACCGAGCACATTAAGGTTTCGGCGGCAGGGCAACAAACTGAAGAGCTTAACCAAAACGACGAGCACAGTGATGCCACCTTAGCGGGTGTGCGTTTGGAATACATGTGGGACAGTGAGAACAGCGTTTACGTCAAAGGGCAAAAGACCGTCGACCAGTCGGATGACTATGATGAAAACGACAGCGCGTCGATTGGTGCTGAATTCCAAGTGTTGGAAGACTTGTCTCTTGGTGGCGAATACACCGATGGCGACCGAGGCCAAGTAGCAGAAGCGACTGTGACTTACGATGTATCCGATGACCACTCAACCTACGTAACTTATGTAGATGATAACTACGAAGGCCAAAACAACGTGATTGTTGGTCAGCGTGCAGACCTGACTAGCAGTGTCGATTTCTACCAAGAGAACCAGTTTGTTGATGAAAACGATGGTCATGGCCGTATCGACTCGTACGGCTTTGGCTACGATGTGACGGAAGATGTCGAGATGGGGATCGGTTATCAGCTTGGGGAAATTGAAGATGACCAGAGCATCACCACAGAGCGTGAGTCCATCAGCTTCAATGCTTCAATTGACCTAGATGACATCACCCTAAGCCACAAATTTGAATATCGAGTGGATAAGAGTGAAGACGACCCTGACATCGCTCAGCGAGAGCTGCAACAAATCGTGACGACCAACCGTTACACGCATCACTTAACGGAAGAGTACACATTGTTCGGCAAGTACAACTACTCCATCACCGAAAGTGAAACAACGGGCGAAACCATGGCGCAATTCACTGAAGCGACCGGTGGACTAGCGTATCGTCCGATCTACAACGATCGACTCAACTTACTGAGCCGCTACACCTACATTGCAGATTTCGATCAACTGGATCGCGATGTGGATTATCAAGATGAAACCAGCCAGATCATTGAAGTTGAAGCGATCTATTCAATCGACCAACACTGGGACGTCGGTACTAAGTACGCCCATAAAGACAAACAGCAAGCTTTTGAACGAGCGTCTGGTTCGAATGAGTTGGTCAAAAGCGATATCGACCTATACGGATTAAGTGCTTCTTACCGCGTGATGAAAGAGTGGGATGTGACGGGTGAATACCACTGGAAAACAGACACTCTCAACGATGAGCTAGAACACGGTGCATTAGTTTCGGTGAACAAGCACATCGGCGAGAACTTCAAAATGGGGATTGGTTATAACTTCTCTGCGTTTGATAGTGACTTAACCAATGATGATGACTACGACGCATCTGGTGTGTTCATTAACTTAGTCGGTAAGATCTAAGCCTGCCCAAGTGGGTCGAAAGTTAAGAGTTGAGAATTCAAAGTGACAGTTAAGAGTAAGATGAAAACAATTATTTTCCTAATAAGCGCAGTGATGAGTACTTTGCTGCTTTCCGGCTGTGCAACCGACACCTATGTGAGTCAGGAGAACCGAGACAAGTTTGCTGGCATCGATGTGTCTAAGTTTTTAATAAGCGAGTGTTTGGCGCCAGAGCGTGAGGTGCACATCGCCATCGCAGAGCATTTTGCGTTTGATAAATATCAATTACGCGACCTCGACAAGATCAACTTAGATACCTTTGTTAAAGAGATCAGAGGCTTAAAAGGGCGCATCACGATTGTCGGCCATACTGATTTCAAGGGTTCTCTCGAATATAATGAGCGCCTTTCACAGCGCCGTGCTAAATCGGTCGCAGATTATTTGAAAGGGCAACTAGACCCAACGCAATATGACTGGGAAGTGAAACATCTTGGTGAGACTCAACCTCTTCTGTTTGGTAAGACAGATAAAGACCGAGCGGAGAACCGCCGTGCATTTATCGTGTTTGAAGAAGCTCAGAAGTACGAAGAGATGCCTTTCTGTGAGCCGCCAAAACCAGAACGTAAAGTTTATATGGCAATGACGCCGCACTTCGATTTCGATAAGTCAGTACTCAAGCAAGAAGACCTAACTCAGTTAGATGACTTCACAACTAAGTTGAGCGGCCTGCAAGGTAGCATAATGGTGGCAGGGCACACCGACCAAGCGGGTTCACTTTCTTACAATGAAAAGCTGGCAGAGCGCCGCGCAGAAACGGTGGTTGAATACCTCAAAACCAAACTCGACCCTAAGCAGTTCATCTGGGAAGTGAAGTCATTTGGTAAGTTGCAGCCTGCGATTAATGAACGCTCTGAAAAAGCCGATGCATTAAACCGCCGCGCGTTCATTGTGTTCAAAGAATCTGATATTACCGCCGAACAGCAAGCTCTTGCTAGCAGTGAACAAGAAGCGGTGAGCAGCGAGAGCGATTAGAGTTCACCGAAGAATAACGAATAGTTGCCTTTACAATAAAACGCAAAAAGCCCCATACGTTGGTAATGCCGTTCACTTAAG
>NZ_JBFRST010000036.1:0-74840 GCF_041473705.1 Vibrio sp. 10N.222.55.B11 | reverse complement strand
GTCCGATCCACTGTTGTCAGCGGGAGCTATTGTTGACAAAAGAGGGAGTCCATGTAGCCCAATTAAGTAGCCCGAAACGCCCTAGCTCAACTACCGCATTACGCCGTAAACACAAAACCCGACGCAAACCAAAAGTGCCACGCGTTGAGGGTCTGCTTGAATTGTTTGTTATGTTTTACCACAAATGACTGATTTGTTTGGCAAAGAACTGCGTTGTTAAACGTATTTCAAGAAGTGAATCACAAGCCAAACCTCACTTGACCGCCAGACGCACGAAACACCAAACGCGTAATTCCACTTCCCTGCCCAATGAGGCAACCCGACAAACGTTCAACAAACGCCCTCTCTTTCCAACCAAAGCGCAGAACAATGGCAAATTGCCGAGGCAACTGCCAAGCAGATATGCTGATTGGCAAATACGCTCAAAGCGACTTAGAGCCAGTGAAATTTGAAACCAACCGCCACGACCTGCAAATGAAGCAACCCGCGAACATTGACATGTTTTACGGGTTGAGGAGTTCACGAAATTAGGCCGACAATGTTGATTTGCTGAGGCAACTCGAACGAATGGCTAAAGGGACAAAGAACAGAGATCGAAGAATTTTTAAGCCATTGAAATACAAGTAAACATAACATTTTAATATTGTGCAAGCACGAATCCATCCGCTTAACATATCAAAAAGGTCACTCATAACCAACTGAATGCTATGCATTTAATATAAAAGTGGGTCTAAACAATAAGTGTGAAAACGTGCAAGCACATATTGCCGACTATGTAACGCTCGGCCTCATTCTTAACCACCCATAAATCTGCAGTATAATCAATAATTTAAAATAAGCCTCTCGTTAAATTCGTGCTCAATCAGAGTTAAAAACCACTCTTTTTTAAGTCATTAATTATTCAACAAGCAATAAACTGTCTGTATGTACAGATTTTGTGAGGGGAATATATGGCGAGTCAATTCATGCAGGCAATTTGCGAACATATGACGATGCGAGGCTATAGTCGCAAGACAATCAAAGCCTACTGTTACTGGATAAAATACTTCATTCATTTTCATAAGCTTAAACACCCTGAACAGATGCATGCCGCTGAAGTTGTCTCCTTTCTTTCTCATTTAGCTAATCAACAAAAAGTAGCCATCAATACTCAAAAGGTAGCTCTCAATGCTCTAGCCTATTTATACAATCAATTTATTAAGCAACCTCTAGGAGACTTAGGGTTTAGCTATGCGACTCGGTCTCGAAAAATTCCTAGCGTACTCAATCATGCGGAAGCTATCTCGGTGATCAATGAAATAGATCCTAAATATCAACTGTTTTTTCGCTTGTTGTATGGTTCAGGTTTGAGAGTATCGGAATGCCTGAGGCTTCGAGTACAAGATATAGATCTAAAACAAGGGTCTCTCACTGTTCACAATGGGAAAGGAAATAAAGACCGAGTGACAATTTTAAGTTTTTCACTCACTGAAGCTATACAAGACAAAATTTCACAAGTTGCAGTTCTGCTCGCTAAAGATAACTTGAATGGGTTTGGGCCATCTTTGCCTCACCGATTAGGTAAAAAATACCCTAGTGCCTATCGACAACTTGCTTGGATGTACCTATTCCCATCAAAATCCGTCACTCAACACTCTGAGTCGGGGGTCGTATGCCGACACCACCTACATGATTCGGTACTCCGAAAAACGCTGAAGAAGGCGACTAACTCTAATAAATTGCGCCACAAGCGAATTAGTTGTCATACTTTCAGGCACAGTTTTGCTACGCAACTTCTAAAGTCAGGCTCCGATATCAGAACGGTTCAAGAGCTACTGGGGCACAGTGATGTTAAGACAACTCAGATTTACACTCACGTTATTGGGCAACACTTTAGTGGCACGACTAGCCCGCTAGACGGCTTATAACGAAACTCCCTCATCGATAGTTGAACCTTGGCTTGATGGCTTCTGTCTGACAAGGTTGTCTGCTATGGTGGCGGCAGAACTTCAGCAATTGTTTAGATAGTATTGAATATGAAAACACTAACCATACTTGATGGCGGCATGGGCCGAGAACTCAAAGAAATTGGCGCGCCATTTTCTCAACCGCTTTGGAGTGCTCAAGCGCTGATTGAAGCACCCGGATTTGTTAGCCAAGCGCATCAAAACTTTGTCGATGCAGGTGCTGAAATCCTAATCACCAATAGTTACGCCTGTGTGCCTTTTCACTTGGGTGAAGAGCTGTTCGAGCAACGCGGTTTTGAACTAGCCACACTGTCTGGTGAGCTGGCTAAAGCAGTTGCAGACAATGCTTCTCACACCGTAAAAGTGGCGGGCGCGATTCCACCGCCATTTGGCAGCTACCGACCAGACTTATTTAAGGTAGAAGAGGCGGCGCCAATCATTCAAACGCTTTACGATGCCCAGGATCCAAACATCGATCTTTGGATAGCGGAAACCATCTGCAGCCTGCAAGAGTTCGAATCCATTCATGCGGTTCTTAAGCAGTCAGATAAGCCGTGTTACTACGCATTCAGTTTGGAAGATACCAAGGGCGATTCTGCCAATATTCGTTCTGGCGAGAGCGTAACAGACGCCATCAAACTTGCCTGCCAATCAAACGCGACAGGCATTATGTTTAACTGTTCAGTGCCTGAAGTGATGGATCAAGCCATTATCGATGCCAAGAAAGTGATCGATGAGCTAGGCAGTGATTTAGAAGTTGGTGTCTATGCCAACAATTTTGCACCTATCAGCAACGAACATGAAGCGAATGATATGTTTCAGGAGATGCGTGAGCTGGATGGCCAAGGTTACTTAACTTACGCTAAACGCTGGCATGCACTGGGCGCGAATATTATCGGTGGCTGTTGTGGCATCGGGCCAAAACACATTAAAGCCCTAGCCGATTGGAAACACTCAATACAGAGCTAATCCTGAGCTTCAACTAGAATAAAATAAATAGAAAACAGGTTGAGAAATCTGTTCTCTATTTGTATGTGGCGCCTCTGAGTACACTGATACAAAACAACGATTTGGAGCAACTGATGAGCGACACGCAACGCAAAATTAAATGGGGCATCGCAGGGCTAGGCAATATCGCCAATCGATTCGCAACCGCAGTCACAGAGCACTCTCTGCATGGTGAGCTTGATGCGGTTGCCGCCAGAGATCACTCACGCGCAGCCACGTTCGCCAACAAGTTTGCTTGCGACAAGGCTTATGGTTCTTATGAAGAGATGGCGAATGACCCAAGTGTTGAAGCGGTTTACATCGCTACGGTTCACCCATACCACCAGCCACTCACTGAGTTGTTTCTAAAGAATAAAAAACATGTATTGGTCGAGAAGCCGGCTTTTACCAACCTTGCTGACTGGCTTGAGATGAAAGCTCTCGCGAAGCAAAATGGCGTGATGCTGTTAGAAGCAATGAAAACCGTGGTGTTTCCCGCATATCGTGAGCTCCAATCATTCTTGGTCGATAACAACATTCAGATAGATTCAATCGAAGCCAACTTTGGTAACCATCATGACTATGAGCCCGATTTGTTTATCTTCAATCCGGATTTGTCAGGCGGAGCAACACTCGATGTTGGGGTCTATGGGCTTTGGTTCTTTTACGATCTGTGCCGAACGCTGGGTGTAAACCCTTCAAAACCTCAGGTAGAGATGTCGTGTCTTTATGAGGGAGCGAATGTTGATACCAATGCATGCTTTACATTCTCTGGTGATATAAGCGGTAAGATATCGGCATCAACAGTGCAAAACCTTCCCCGATCAGCACACTTGAGTGGACCTGAAACCAAAATCACCATTCACGAAAAATGGTGGAATCCGGCCTTTATTGAGATTGAACATCAAGGCAAAAAGTCGACCATTAGCTACCAAGTGACAGGGAATGGATTCGAGTTTGAAATCGACCATTTTTCAGATTTGGTGCTTCAAGGCAAAACTAAATCGAATATCCTGAGCTCAGAGATAACCTCTCGAGTTCTCGATACGATGGAAAACGCACTGATTGATTCTGGCTATTCACATTTAACTCAACCTCGTCGTTAGGAAAAGCAAATTGGGCAACCTTAAGCGTAAGCTTGAACTGTATGAAAAGATATTTCAGGCTTTTGGGCCTGGAGTATCACATTGTCAGGTCAACCAACTGGCCACACTGCTGCACGTGAGTGAACGTCACGTTCAGACCTTACTCAAAGCGATGACAGCACAAGGTTGGATTGAGTGGCCGCAATGCTAGCGCTGAGTTACAAGCCTTTCTAAGCAATACCAATCCGTCGGCGCAGAATATCGCGTACATCCCGTTTCACCGAGAACTCGAAGCGCTTCACCCTCAACGCGTGCTTAGACGCACCGAACGCTTCTTAGTGATGCAAGTTTGCCAACGCCTAACCTCCGTTAAGCACAGCAAACTCAGCGGCGATCTGGCTTATCATTGGCAGCCTAATCAAGATGCGACACAGTGGCACTTTCAGATTCGCAATGGTGTTCACTTTCATAACGGAAGAACACTCAAACCTCAAGACATAGCACGCCGATTCTCAATCGAGTCGAGTTGTGGGTCTATCCTGAATGGGCACAGAGCAAAGCCTGCGCTCAAAATCAGGTGTGCGTGAAACTGCCCGAGAAGACGACCACCGTGCGTGGGGATGACCATTCTTCCCAACCGGATTTCGGCTCAACCTTCTTTAAGATTCAAAGCCCGATGTTGTCTTCAACCGTTCGTGAGTTCACCGTTGAAGACACCTCTGAATGCCAAGCCCTTTTCGATCAGTTGTCAGTGTCTGGCGACCACAAAACCAGCGTGGAATATGGGCACTACCTAACTCACTACCTAACTACCAAAGACGTCGCGCTGTGCAGTATTATTGATGAGAACAACACCTTCACTTCGTGGTTAAGCTTTTTCACTCGCTTCCCGTTTGAGGACTTAACTTTACCTGCTGAGATACTAGAGACAATCGAACAAGGCTTAGCTTCAATAACAAACCAACCAGACTTTGAGTTAGCGATGAATGCACTGTTGTCGCTCCGGCATTGGTTGCATGAATCTGGGGTTGTGACTGAGCTCAAGCAAGAGGCGTTCAACTTAGAGGTTTCTGAAAAGATACACGGCGCACAAGTAAATGGTTTCGGTTGGTGCGAACTCGACAAGCTGTGGATTAGCCATTTGTAAGCGTATTTCGTAGCTGAATGTATTTCACAACCTAGCCCAACCAAGCTGCAACCAATCATTATGTTCAGTCACAGCGTAGGTCGAATAGGCTAAGGGTTAGCTCACTAGCGATAATTCAGACTCTTTATAAATCCGGTTAGCCACTTTGAATGCCGCCGGAGACATCAGTGTCTCTTTGCATCTGCGCTTAAACTGCTCGACTTCAATCGTTTGTTCTTCCAGTAAATAGCACAGCTCACTCAAATAATTAGCTTCAAACACAGCTTGACCAAGTGGTGTGCATTCGTATCGGCTCGACTCTTGGTAGCCAATTGCGGTCAACACAGACTCTGGCAGCTCCCAGAACTTAGCAATGGTGTAAGTCAGGCGAATAGAGTAGCTGTTCATCAGGCGCTTCAATGCCAACGAGTTAGGCGGAACAGAAGGATCTACATGTTTGAAGGCTTCTACCATCATCTGGAAAATGATCATCTTGCCTAAGTTGCGAATCAACCCAACAAAGTATGCCGCTGCTTGATCTTCTTGAGATGAAGAGTCTTTCATCAACTCCTTAGAAAACGACGCGGTTTGAACACTGTGATTCCAAATTTTCTCACCGAAGTGACGCCAGTAAATATTGTTCCCCGGCGTGAAGTTCTTCATGTAGCTATTCACCACCCCTTCAACGAGCCCTTGAGAACCCATATTTAAGAATGCTGTTTTTAGGTCGGTAACCTGTTTTTCATTGCGTTTGTAAAAGGCGCTATTTGCCAACTTAATCACATCGGCAGCCATACTCGGCTCGCGCTCAATCACTCTTAACAATGCATCGACATCAAACTCATCACTCTGTAATTCTGCCATTAACGTGGTTACAGAGGCTGGCATCACTGGCAGTTCATTAAGCAGGGCTTTTGGAGAGCGAATCAAACGTTCGACTTGGCAAGCGACAAAATCACTAAATGGGTCTGACTCCGTTCGAAAGCGAGACTCTCCAAACAAATAATCAAGGAACTCACCATCGTGAAGGCTAAGCGTCTTATCGACGATTAATGATGATGGCTGAGTGGACGACGGCGGAACAAAGATTGAAGACTGAACAGAATCAGTAGCAACGGTTTGTTGTTGCTCTTGTTGGGCAGGCTCTGCAGAGGGTTTGTTTTTTGAATAAACAAAAGGTGAGAATAGTGCCTGCAATACCCTTTTAAACATCAATACGGCTCCTAGATGATTATCAAACAGTTCGGGATATATAACGGCGGTGATTATCGCACAGGCAACTCATAAACCATACAGTGACAAATGATTCATTAATTTCTCAGCTGTATAAGATCTGTTACTCAACGGACTGAGAAACTATGCCCGCCAGTATTTGCTAGAAACAAAAAGAGCGAGCACATAACGCTTGCTCGCTCTTCCATAAATCTAAACCGTGAAGCTGACTAAAACTAGCGTTCTGCCACTTCCAACACGATCTTACCAACATGCTTTTTCTTTAAGAACTCATCTTGCGCTTTATGGATATCGGCTAGCGGATAAGACTCTGCAACGATGGCGCCAATCTGCTGTTTCTCGATACGATTAACCAAGTTTTGGAATACTTGCGGTTCTAAAACCGTGCAACCAAAAAAGCTGAGGTCTTTGAGATACAAAGTTCGCACATCAAGCTCAACCATTGCACCACCAATCGCACCAGACACAGCATAACGGCCATGCGGTTTTAGGACTTCAAGAAACTCTGGCCACTTGTCACCAGCAACTAAATCGATCACCACATTCACGCTGCTTTCGCCTAGCGCGTTAACCAAATCTGCATCACGGGCAATCACTTCATCAGCGCCAAGTTCAAGTAACTGTTGGTTCTTGCTTGGGCTAGTGATGGCAATAACATACGCGCCGCGAGCTTTTGCTAGCTGAATAGCCGCAGAGCCCACACCGCCCGATGCACCTGAGATAAGCACTCGATCACCTTCAGCCACATTGGCACGAGTTAGCATGTTCTCTGCTGTTGAGTAAGAACATGGGAAAGACGCTAGCTCAACATCCGACATAGAACTGTTCACCGCGTAAGCATGCTTAGCTGCTACTTTGGTGTATTCAGCGAAACCACCATCGCATTCAGATCCGAAATACCATGGCTGTGGTAGATCTTGTCCATAAACCTCGGTCAAACAAGGCTCAATCAGAACACGCTCACCAATACGGTCAACTGAGACTTCATTGCCGACTTCCACGATAAAACCACACACGTCAGCACCTTGGATACGAGGGAACTTTAGCGCTTCACCCGACCAACTGGCATCGTCTGAATCATCACTTTTTGCATACCAACCGATTCGCGTGTTGATGTCAGTATTATTAACGCCTGCTGCCATGACTTTGATCAGCACTTCATTAGGCTCAATTTTTGGAACAGCAATGTCTTCACGGTAGCCAAGCATTTCTGCCCCGCCGTGCCCTAGCATCTCTGCGCCTTTCATTGTTTTTGGTATCTCGAAATTCATACTGTTTCCTTGAGTAATTTTGTCACCATATTCTGTGCCGATGCCACTGCTTCTTCGCCTAAGACTGGCCACGCGCTTGATACGCCTTCATGAAGTAAAAACAGCGGTGTCGCGAGATCCTCTCGCAGGCTCTGCTTGCCTATTAGCAAACGAACTTGTTCTTTATGCTGTGTAACCGCTTGGCTGATAAGCTCATTATCGGGAAACGCGGCCATCGCATTCATCGACATGCACCCATGTGGCGCATACTCTTCTAACCATTGTTGGAGCTTGTTGAAGATATGAGTAACCGATGCGAGCCCCTTTTCAGGCGACGTTTCCAACAAGAAATCTAAGTAGCGTTGGTGTCGATATTCCAAGGCACCAACGATCATCGCTTCTTTTGAAGGGAAATGTTTATACAAGGTTCTTAGGCTTACATCGCACGCCGTTTTCAGCTGTGCAACGCTCGGCTCAGCAAAACCTTGCTGGCTAAATGCCACCTCTAAGCTTGCTGCAATCTGTTCTCTCAACATAGTGCTCTCTCAATACCCGACAAAGGGTAGAATGATTGTTCTACCTACAGAGTAGAACGATCACTCTACCCCTGTCAATATCCAAATTTACAAACCAAGAAATGATAAATTCCGCGCCAAACAAGACACGGAATTTATCAATACAGATGAGAGACTTAGCGTTTAAGCTGGAGTCGACTGCGTATCGTCACCAGAACAGATAACGCGCCACAAAGTACCAACACTACACCTAGATCTTGGAGCATTCCCGCTAAAGCGAGCCCTGAGCCGATCAAGGTGTAATACATCAAACCAAACAGTGCACCTGCACTTCCTGCTTGAGATTGGTAACGTACCAACGCTCGGCTCAATACATTGGGAATCGCAATGCCAAACGCCATAACCACCAACATCATTGGAAGCAAGAACCAGATCGTGTGTTGTGAAAAATACACACCCACCGCACCTAATGTTTGAAGCCCTGCTGCGATACCAATCAGAGACATTGAAGACACTTGTCTCTTCAACAATGTCTTGTTCACCAAGCTTCCCAACAGAGTCCCGAACCCAAGCACAATGCCGCTGTAGCCAAACTGCTCAACGCTAAATCCAAGTTGAATGAAGGCAAATGAACCCAATTGATAATAGGAAAACAGTGCAATATTGAACGACGCGACCAGCAACGCAGACATCCATATATCGCTATCTTTGACCATGTGAATACTGAGTGACTTTAACTGCAATGGCTGCTTAGATTGTTGCGTTTCAGGCAATGACCATAGGCTATGTGCCAACAGCACTAACACCATAATAAACAGGGCAATAAACACATATTGATGCCCGCCCGCTTGGCTTAATTGACCGCCAAGAAGCAGCCCGATGATTGGGCTAATCGACAGCCCCATCCCCATGTAACCAAACACCTTGGCCAGTTCAGCGCCGCTAAAGGCATCTCGCAACATGGTTTGTGTCACAACCGAGCCAACCGCAAGCCCGAAAGCGCCCATGGCTCGGGCTATCATCAACCAAACAAAGCTATTGGTTTGCATAGCAATGAGTGCTGAACAAGCGAATAACCCCATGCCCAATAACATGGTTGGTCGACGCCCCCACTTGTCAGCTAACACGCCCCATACCACCACACCCACCGCAAATGCAGAGAAGTAAATCGATAGGGTTTGAGCAGCTTGTGTGTAACTGACATCAAAGGATTTCGATATTGAATCCAGAGTCGGGCTATAGATGGTTTCTGCGATTTGAGGGAACATCAGCAATAGCACCATTTGCCATAAAGAAGGTTTTGTTTTCATCATTTTTCCAAGACCAGTGAACTTGACGAGGAGTCTAGGGGAAACTAACCTTGGCTCGTTAACAACATTAAAACCAAAAACAACAAGATTGGGACAAATGGCATTAATCAGCGAAACCATTGAGTTTGATGCAGACAGCTTACCTGCGCCCGTAATAGGGATTGCGGCAGAGCTAGGTCAGCATGATTCAGGAATACATCACCACGTAAAAGGACAGTTGCTGTATGCTCCGCAGGGTTGCATCACCTTGACCTTAGAAAACGCCATTTGCATTTTGCCGCCGACTAAAGCCGTGTGGATCCCGCCTTATACCAAACATCGCGCGCAGATGACCAATGTGGTTGCTTATCGGTCGCTCTATTTTGATAGCAGTATTTACACCTGCCCAGAAGCGATTGAAATTGTGGAAGTGAATGAGCTTTTAAAAGCCCTGATCAATAAGATGGCTTTCTGGGATTGGGACGTTGCCCGCGAGCAAACCACCAATACCGCCAACCTATTCTGGGAAGAGTTTTACAGTGCTAACCAACACTCGTTTATCTTGCCACTACCGACAGATCGCCGCTTTAAAAGCTTTTGCAAACAAGTCCGAACCGCTTCCTTTCTTGCCCCAGCCCTCTCGACATTAGCGAACTCGGTTGGCGCAAGCACCAAAACGATTACTCGATTATTCAAAGCCGAAACAGGCATGACTTACCAAGAGTGGCGACAGCAATGGCGCTTGTTTAAAGCGATTGAACTGCTCTCAGAAAACCGACAAGTCGTTGATGTGGCTCATCTGCTAGAGTTCTCATCTAACAGTGCGTTTATCGCCTTTTTCAAACAGCAAACCGGACAAACCCCGTTGGCCTTTACCAAGTTAGCAGCGTGATTATTGTTATCCAAACTCTGAAGTTTTACTTAGCTCAGATACAAAAAAACCAGAACATGAGTTCTGGTTTTTAATGCCGATTCAACTAATCAATCAACACCAACGAATCGAGAATCCCTTTGCCACTGTGGATTCCACCTTCATTTTCGCTGGCAGGTTTACTGCGGATCAAGTAACCCGCGTAGCCGTCTAGCTCTGTTACTGGTTCACCTTTGAAGTAAACGGTGAACAAACCCACTTCGCTGACTAAGTCTGTCACGAGCGTTTGGTGAGTGTCACGCACTGCAATGGTCGGCACGTCACGTTCATGCGGGTACAAGCGCTGCATCAATGCCCACGCGTCGTACTCTTCTGGTTTAAGCTGGCTCAGTTGTTCGCTGATGTCGTCACCAAAGACACAATGACCACCGCCCTCACCTTGGTTTTTCAGCTCCCATTCTTGCTTATCAGCTTGTGTGTTAAACCATTCAATTGCTTCATTGGTGATAGGCTTCATATCAGCCAGAACACTCTTGACCAGTTCGGCTTCTTCTCGCGTTAAACCCCGGCGGGCGTATTCTGCTGCTGACATCATGGTCAGCAGCATTTGCATGGTTTTGCTGGTCGCTAATTGCTGGCTGATAGTCGCGTTCATTGCGACATGGTGTTGCTCCATAAACAAGCGAGTCTAACTTAACGTATGGCAACACACCGATTCATTTAGCTCTGGAGCCCAATAATCTGAATACTGGTAGCCAGCTCTTAGATACACCACATCGACAGCTCCGACATCTTTCAATAGCAGGCGTTGATTATCGCCCGATGAAAGCTGACAGCTCAACTGTTCAAAAGTACGACGCACCGTGCATAATTGCCCACTCACAAGCATCTTCAATGACTTGTTGCGGAATCGATGGCATTGGATTCATTTAGATATCTCATTCTTGGCGGGCATTTGGCACCCGTAATAAGACAATGCTCATTCTAAAAAGACGAAATAAATTTAAAAAAACTTATTTCGCCGTTTTGATCATCGTAGCTCGCGGTTTACAGCTGAGGTTCTTGGGTCTTATTGACTATGAGGTCGCGAAGCCATTTGTGGCTTGGTTCAGAATCAAAGTAACGGTGCCAAAGCAAAAACAAACCACCGGGAACCAACTCAATAGGAATCGGCTTCATCACCAGTTCGCCACTCTCAATATAGTCACGAACCGAGTTGTACGGATAACACATCAGCAAATCGCTTTGTTTGCACAGCTTTACTGCGCTGGTGATGTCCGACACGTTGGCGGCTTTGTTAATTTGAAGCTGTTTGGCTTGCAAGATTTCCAGTAGCAACCAGTCGCCAACGCCACCGGTCACCAACTGAATATGACGGTATTTAAGGAAGGCTTGCAGATTCCACTCTTCTTGAAGTACTGGGTGATCATTTCGCATCAAACACACAGAGTAATCTTGCAGCAACTCGACGTGGTTTAGCTCGGCAGGGATATTTTGAATGTGGGTGCTAGCCCTTTCATCGAGCTCAAAAATTCCAATCCCGAAATCGACCTCACGCTTTAGTAAGCGCTTAAAGGTTTCGCTGCTCCAAGTAGTGCTGTTTACCGTAATGTTCGGCGCATCTGCTAGCGCGTTAGGCATAAATTTAGGGTAAATCGCGGTATAAGCGGTTTCAACAAGATCGATATTAAAAGTACGTTCGCTGTCTTTCGGCTCAAAAATGTCCGGCACGGTTAGCTGTTCAACTTGCAGAAGGATTTGATGAATTTTAGGCGCTAAAGAGGTGGCTTTCGGTGTTGGAAACAGGCCTTTTGACTCACGTTCAAACAAAGGGTCGTCAAACAAAGAACGCAGCTTAGTGAGTTGTTTACTCACCGCAGACTGACTAAGGAACAATCGCTCTGCCGTTTTGCTCACGCTGCGCTCTTCAAGCAACACGTGTAAACACAGCAGTAAATTCATATCACATTTGAGTAAGCTTTTAACATCTACCATGATATTCCTTAGATTCAGATTAATGATGACTTTATGTCACTTTAAATCATATCACAAACTTGTTAATTTAAGCCCATGTAACCTATGAGTTAATAACTCAAAAAATAATAGACCTAAGGAATACTCATGAACTTTCTAGCACTCCCTAAGATTGATCTGCACTGCCACCTAGACGGAAGTGTTCGTCCAGACACCATTATTGATCTGGCGAAACAGTACGGAATCGAACTTCCAGAAGACCGTGAAGCGGTAGTAAAGTCTCTAACAGTGCCTGAAGATTGCAAAAACCTTGATGAGTACCTAGCTTGCTTTAGCCTGCCACTGCAAGTGATGCAAACGGAAGAAGCAATTGAGCGTATTTCTTTTGAGCTTTACGAAGACGCAGCACTAGAGAACGTTAAATACCTAGAAGTTCGTTTTGCACCGATTCTTCACGTAAACAAGGGCTTGTCTCTTGATGCAATCATCGCAAGTGCGGTTAAAGGCATGAAGCGTGCAGAAGAGAAATACGACATCAAGGGCAACTACATCATGTCAGTGCTTCGTATGTTCCCTAAAGACTCGATCAAAGACGTGATCGACGCGGGCCAACCTTACCTAGGTAAAGGTGTTGTTGCGTTTGATATCGCAGGTGGTGAAAAGCCAGGTTTCTGTGCTGAATTCCCAGAATACACACAATACGCTCTTGAAAAAGGCTACCGCATTACCGTGCACGCTGGTGAGCAATGGCATGGTCAAAACGTTTACGATGCAGTAACTATGTTGGATGCTGAGCGTATCGGCCACGGTGTCCACATCCAAGGTAACGAAGACGCATACAACATCGTTAAAGAGAAGCAAGTTGCACTTGAGACTTGCCCAACAAGTAACGTTCAAACTAAATGTATTCACAAATTCAGCGACCACCCAATTGCTGAATTCAAGAAAGACGGCATCGTTGTAACGATCAACACAGACAACCGCACTGTGTCGAACACAACCATGACTAACGAAGTGAAACGTGTATGTGAAACGTTCGGTCTAACACAAGAAGACTACGCAGAGATCTACAAGTACTCTGTAGAGAGTGCTTTTGCTTCAGACGAAGTGAAGAAGCACCTAATGGGTTTCGTTGAGCAAATCTAATTGGTAAAGCGCGCCTTTTGCTGAATAGCTGGGCTCACTTAGCATTAATGCTTAAAGGTACAAAATAGGAAGAGAAAGGCTTAGGCTTTTCTCTTTTTTTATGTCCAATTATCCGTATTCTAATACCCATGTTGACTAGTGAGGTGCAAGGGATGAAAACGAAAACAGAACTCGAGAAAATGCTGTCCGGCGAGATTTTTGATGGCGCAGACCATGAGGTAGACCACATGCGCACTCACGCCAGCAAGGCGCTATCAGACTTGAATCAATGTTCAGACGATACTCAACTGCCAAGTCTTCAGGCTAATCTGTTTGGTAAAGTAGGAAGCAGCGTTGTCCGTCCTCCTTTTCATTGCGAGTTTGGCAAAACCATCGAGATCGGTGACGACACCTTTATCAACATGAACGTGGTGATGCTTGATGGCGCGAATATCAAGATTGGTAACAATGTATTGATAGGGCCAAGTGCCCAGTTTTACACAGCCTCCCACTCACTGGATTATCTCAGCCGCCGTAAGTGGGAAACTTTCTGCCTACCTATCACAGTCGAAGACGATGTGTGGATTGGTGGAAACTCAGTCATCAACCAAGGCGTTACGATTGGCGCTCGCTCTGTTATCGCAGCGAACTCAGTGGTTAACAGTGATGTACCACCAGATTGCCTGTACGGCGGCACTCCAGCCAAGTTGATTCGGCATTTGAATGCCGAACAAACTCGCGATTAAACAAGAAAGCGCGTATCCAAATCTAAAAAAGAGCGATGTTTCAATAGCATGGCTCTTAATCTAATTATCAGCGTTGTTTTATCGCACGCTTGTTCACCGCGAATTTGAAGCACGACAGCCGCAACTAAAACCAGCGCTGATATAGTCAAAAACAAGAATGCAACGATAGACTTAGGTGGGTATCTTTTCATTTTCTACACCCTCAAATTTAACTCACTCGCCAAGGTGTCAATCTAATAAATTAACGCCAAGCGCCTGCAAGCTGTTTTCACACTGAACGGCATCGGTAAACTGGATAGCAGCCATACCCACAGATCTCGCACCTTCAACGTTATAAGGCATATCATCAATGAAGACGGTTTCTGAAGCTTTAAGCCCATAATTAGATAACAGCACTTGGTAGATTTCAGGTTGTGGCTTAAGCAAACCAAGTTCAGCAGATACTGCCGCACCATCAAACAACGCCCAAAATTGATAAGTATTTTTTAAGTATTCAACAATCTCGACCACGTTGTCGGTAAGTGCATACACACCATACCCAGCACGCTTTACGCGCTCGATAAGGTCGACAGAACCATGCAATAAGATCTGCGTTTTCTTAACGTAATAAAACAGGCGGTCGCACTCTAATGAAGATAAATCGAGCTCTTGTTGGTAGCGAAGTTTGGCTTCATTTTCGGTTAAGAACCCTTTGTTCAAATCCGACCAAATCGCACTTTGGAAAATCGAAAGCGCTCGGGCTTCAGGGTCGGCAATGTTACCAAACGTTAGTTGAGTAATTTCCAGCGGCGACCAACGCACAATCACATTACCCACATCAAATACGACATTTTGATTTGATTCGAACTCATACCCTACTCCTGAATTAGTCACTTAAAATAGCAACAACACAGACATCAAATGCCGCACGTTAAAGTTCATAATCTTGTTTTACAAAATGAGGACTAGAATCACAAGATGTAATCAAGTCAGCGCAAAAGGTGGTCACTAGTACCCCTAACTAACCCTATTTATCATCACCCACTTAACCTTCTATGTTACAATTATGAGTCATTCAGAGCGTACTGAATCCCTGATTTAGTTCACTATTCTTTAGTCACAGTGAATACACTTTAAAGTTATTGATCTATGAAAAAGTACGAGTTAGTTGTCCAAGATATTGTGAGCAAGATCTGTCAAAACAGTATCAATCATAAGCTTCCTGCAGAAAGAGAACTCTCTGAAATATATGGGTTATCTCGATTTACTATTCGAAAAGCGCTAGCCAAGCTAGAGGCTATTGGCATGGTGAAATCTAAGGTGGGTTCTGGTTACTTCGTCAACACTTCTCTCATTGGTACACCACTGGTGTACAACTCCATTACTGAAAACAGTTTTGAAGAGATCTCTTATAAAAAGCTCCAACTGAATAAAGCGCTACCCGATAACCACGAACAGCAGATTTTTTCTTTAGACGACAATGACTACATTTGGAAAATTAGACGTCTTCGATTGATTAACAACAAAGTAGTTCAGATTGAAGAAGCCAAGATCCCTGTCAGCGTCTTCCCAGAGATGAATGCCGAGATCATTGAAAGCTCAATCCAGAAACATGCGCTAGCGAAAGGCCTTCAGATCGATAGCTACTTAACGACGTATCAAGCGATCAATGTTTCTAAAGAAGATGCGGAGTTGCTCGGCTGCAAAAAAAATGCGGCGGCGATGAATATCACCAACCGAGGTTTCTTAGCATCGGGGGATCTATTCATCGTCAGCGATATCATCGACATCAAATATCAATGCACCTATCACACTCCTTTTAACAATGAGAGCATGAGCTTCCGAGATAAGAAGTAACCTTTTAATTCGATTTAATATGGTTAATTTTTATAGATATAAGTTAATTACTCTATAGATTAGCCACTAATATTATTTTACATCTAATATTATTAATTTAATGATACTAGAAATATACTTACCAGATAATACGTAATATCTGGTAAGTATATTAAATAAGAAAATGGCCGCTTATAGCGACCATTTGATATTAAAAATACGAGTTAAGGGGTATGAATCACGCCATCAGGAAGGCGACTTTGAGTCCACTCGTGGGGGCGATACATTACAGGGAACTCAGCGGCAACCTCTTGGTCGATTTCAACACCAATACCTGCGATTTCAGAAGCGTATAAGTAGCCATTAATTGGCTCTGCAGCGTTCGGGAATACCTTGTGTGTATTCTCGTTGTACTCGACATGTTCTTGAATGGCGGCATTGTGTAAATGCACGTTCAAATGCGTGTTGACCGCTGCACCAATTGGCGTCATATCTGGCGGGCAGTGCCATGCAATACGAACACCGAAATTCTGACATAGATGGCCGAGTTTCAGAGCAGGCGTAATACCACCAATCTGTGAAACATGGCAACGAATGAAATCAATGCGGCGGTTAGCAATCAATGATTTCCACTCTTCAGGGTTATTAAATAACTCCCCTAAACCTAATGAAACTGAGCTCTGGCTGCGAATATTATCCAACCATTCCGTTTGATTTGGCGGCAGAATATCTTCAATGAAATACGGCTTATATTGCTCGACTTCCTTCGCAAATTGTATCGCTTGGTTCGGGAATAGGCGCTCATGAACATCATGAAGAATATGGAATTGGTTACCATATTTCTCTCTCAGCGACTTAAACATCGTTAGAGTATTGTCCATGTACTGATCTTGGTCGTAGTACGAACCTTCAGTCGGGTTTTGAGTGGTATGCAAATCCGTTGGAACGCCGCCATAGAAACCAAGCTGACAACGAATGTGCTTGTAGCCTTTGTCTAGGAAAGATTCCACCAGCTCATAAATCCCTTCCATCGTGTCGCTCGTCGCGTGTGTGTATACAGGAATAGCATCACGAGACTTACCACCAAATAACTGGTGTAACGGCATGCCCGCCAATTTGGCTTTGATATCCCACAGTGCCATATCAACACCGGAAATTGCATTATTGATAACAGGTCCATTTCGCCAATAAGCGTTGACCATCATCATTTGCCATAAGTCTTCAATATTATTGGCATTTTTACCAATAAGAATAGGTTTTAAATATTCATCGACCATTGTTTTTACAGCAAGCGGTCTTTGTTGGAATGTCGCACAACCAAACCCAGTTACGCCTTCATTCGTTTCAACTACCACGGTAATGAGATTGTGTCTGTCTGGTTTAGTAATAATACAATGGATATCAGATATAATAGTTTCTTTCACAATTAAATAACCTAAACTTAAGTCAACTCCTATTATCTAACCGCTTTAAAAACCACATTTCAAGCGCTAATTTTGCGTAAAAATAATTGGTACGTTAAGTGATTTTTTTTGATAAACAAAACATACCAATTGGCCAAAAACGGTGAAAAAATAATTTTTCGGATTTTAAGTGTGATTGAGATCTCTTTTTACTCCGTTGGATTTAAATTGGTTGTCGTTATGATTGCTCGAGTTAAATATATTCCAATAACAGGTGTAGTATGCAAATGGTAGAAAAGAGTGATGCCGTTATTAATAACTCGAAGTCATCATCGAAAAAGAAAAATTTCAAAGAAAATATACAGTTATTAATCACTGCACTTGGTGGTGAAGACAATATCGTGAGTATCACGCACTGTATGACAAGGCTGAGATTCAAATTAGCTGACGAGTCGCTGGTAGACGAAGAAGCAATCAAGCAGATCGCAGATGTGAAAGGTGTGGTACTTCAACAAGGCCAAACTCAAGTCATCATCGGTGTTGAGGTCGAGAAGTGGTTCAACGCGCTATCAAACACTCAACAAGTTGACGCGACTCCGGCTGATGAGCTAGAGAAAGGCAAGCTGTTCCAAGGCGTGATGCGCATTGTCGCAGGCATCTTTGGTCCGGTTGTACCCGCAATCGCTGGCGCGGGTATGTTGATGGGCCTGTTGTCTGGTCTTATTGCAACCAATGTTATCTCTGAAACCTCAGACACAGTTTATTTCTTCCGTTCTATCTCTGTTGCTGTGTTCTTCTTCTTACCTATGCTGGTTTCTTTCTCTGCCGCTAAGGTATTCAAAGTAAACGAATACATTGCCCTTGCTGTCTCTTCTGCAATGCTAGCGCCTCTGCTCGTTGATAAAGCAACAATGCTAAAAGACGCAGGCGCTGCACCTGAGCTGACCGTTCTTGGCGTGGTTCCTATTGAGCTGCTCAATTACGGCGGCGCTATCGTACCTGCGATTCTAGCAATCTGGTTATTGTCTAAAGTGACTCCGTTAGTTGACCGCCTAGTTCCTTCTTCTGCGAAGCCTGTATTTACACCACTGCTTGCCTTTACGGTAACTTCGACCATCACGCTATCATTTGTTGGCCCTGCTGGTATCTGGCTAAGTAATGGCGCAGGTTGGGTGATGAGTTCACTACTGGAAATCTCTCCGACGTTAACCGGCTTTGTGTTTGGTCTAACTCGCCCGATTACCATCGTATTTGGTATCCACCACAGCATGACGCCGATCAGCCTGAACAACTTTGCACTGTATGGTAAGGATCTACTGATGCCTATCATGTGTTTAGGTAACATGGCAATTGCGGGGGCAACCATGGCTATCTGGCACAAGCAACGTAAAACGGTTTCTAAAGAGCAATCTTCAATTACGATGGGCTCAAGTGTTACCGCTATCTTAGGCATCACGGAACCGGCTCTATTTGGTGTACTCACGAAATACACCAAAGCGATGATGACCGCGAGCTTGGCTGCAGGCGTGTTCGGTGCTATCTCGGTAACAATCGATACGCACTTAACAAGCTACATTCTTTCTTCTGTATTCAGCTTGCCAGCTTACCTTGCAGGCGGTACGCAAAACTTCATTCAAGCACTGATGGGCGTGGTGGGTGTATTTGCACTGTCTTTCGTCCTAACGATGTTGTTCGTAAAACTAGACAACAAGTAATCGGCTAGTCTCACTCCCGTAAGATTAGAATCGAAAAAGCATGACCATATCTCGTTATGGTCATGCTTTCCTCAATACGAACAAATCCAATCTTTCCTTTCTAAGGCTATATTATGACCCACATCGCAATCATCGGTGAGTGCATGATTGAACTGAATGGATCTCCATTTGGCGACATGCATCAAAGCTATGGTGGAGACACATTAAACGCGGCAATCTACTTGAACCGCAGCGCTGCGGTTAGTAACCCCGTGAGCATGAGCAGCAATAGCAGCAATAGCAGCACTGCGAATCCAGTGATACGAACAAGCTATGTCACAGCTCTAGGCTCAGACGCGATCAGCCAAGAGATACTTAACCGATGGCAAGATGAAGGACTATCAACCGAATTCGTGCTTATTGACGAGCAGCGTTCACCCGGGCTCTATCTCATTCAACTCGACGATGTTGGTGAGCGCACCTTCCTATACTGGCGCAACGATTCGGCGGCTCGCTACATGGTACAGCACCCCGATTTCGATAAGATAGCCAACCGACTTCACGATGTTGATATGGTGTTTCTGAGTGGCATTTCCCTCGCGATACTGCCACACAGCGATCAGCTAAAGTTGCTCACTATCATTGAAGGCCTGCGTGAACGTGGCGTTACCATCGCCTTTGATAGTAACTACCGACCAAAACTATGGGAATCAGAAAGCGCGACCAAAGAGTGCTATCGACTGGGTTATCAAACCACTGATATCGCCTTGGTTACCTTTGATGATGAACAGCAACTATGGGGCGACCAAACACCTCAAGACACCATCGACCGACTACACAGGCTTGGCGTGCAGACCATCATTGTAAAACTCGGTGCTGAAGGCTGTTTGGTCAGTGAAACTCCAGCCCAAACACCAAGCCTAATTGAAACCACGCCAGTAGAAACCGTGGTTGATAGCACCTCTGCTGGCGATTCATTCAATGGCGGATTCTTGTCTTGCTATCTATCTGGCGGCTCTGTTCAGCAAGCCTGCCGCAAAGGCAATGCACTGGCGAGACTGGTCATTCAACATCACGGCGCAATCATCCCAAAACCCATCACCGACACTCTTTCAAACTGATATTAAGAAGTAAACCCATGTCTACAATTAACGAACAGCTAAAAGCACTTAAAGTTATCCCTGTTATCGCCATTGACAACGCAGAGGATATTATCCCTCTAGGCAAAGTATTGGCTGAGAATGGGCTTCCCGCCGCTGAAATTACGTTCCGTTCAGACGCCGCTGTTGAAGCTATCCGACTGCTTCGCCAAGCACAGCCTGACATGCTGATCGGCGCGGGCACCATCTTGAACCATAAGCAAGCACTCGCAGCAAAAGAAGCGGGCGCAACGTTTGTGGTATCACCGGGCTTTAACCCGAACACAGTTAAAGCATGCCAAGAGACCGGCATCGATATCATTCCAGGTGTGAACAATCCAAGCACCGTTGAAGCGGCATTAGAGATGGGCTTAACAACCTTGAAGTTCTTCCCAGCAGAAGCATCTGGTGGGATCAGCATGGTTAAATCGCTCGTTGGCCCATACGGCGATATTCGACTCATGCCAACTGGCGGTATCACGCCATCAAACATCGATAACTACTTAGCAGTGCCTCAAGTATTAGCCTGCGGTGGTACATGGATGGTCGACAAGAAGCTGGTTGAAAACGGTAAGTGGGACGAGATCGCGCTCCTAACACGCGAGGTTGTTGAGCAGGTGAATCACTAGTCTATGTCATTCAGGTAAACAGAGCCTGTTTAATTTCTAACAATAAAGCCACAGCACTTTGGTGAGGCTTAATTATATGATCCGCCTCACTCTCAAGCCCTTAAGCTTAGAGTCGGCTCTCAGAGTGAGGTGAACCAAATATCTTCTATCCATACTTTAGGTATCGACCTAGGTAAACATTGCTTCTATGCTATCGCACATAACCGTTGTGAGGTGGAGGCGCTTCGTCGCAACCGACTCTTAACCTTTCTAAGTGAAATAGAACCAGCAACTATTGCTTTTGAAGCCTATAGCGATACTAGTTTGATCTCACACAGAGTTTAACCTCAGCCAGCTGTCCAAAAAGGAGTCATAAAGCAACAGAACTAACACTCACAGAAAGAAGTGACGCTGAGTGGTTATCAAGGCTTACTTCTGCTCTACTGACCTTTATGAGCATTCAACCTTGGATGTCTTAACTGTTCAAAAAATACATTCACACAGACAAGTAATGGGACCCCTACTAGCATTCCCATAGAGCCCCATAGCCAACCCCAAAATACAAGCCATACAAATAAAATCAGCGGATTGAGACTAAACCTTTTCCCCAGTAATGTAGGAGTAACCAATTGGCTTTCTATCAAATTAATCGCCAGGAAGATCGCAGCGACCGTCAATGCGTAGCTAAACGACTCAAACTGTATAAAAGAGACTAAAGCAAAGCACGTAACTGAAACCATCGGGCCAAGATAGGGGATAAAATTCATTAAGCCTGCAAAAGCACCCCAAAGGAAAGGGTCTTGCAATCCCATCATATAAAAAGCAAAGCCAACAGTGAGTCCTAAGCAAACATTAATGATGGTGATGGCGCCTATGTAACGAGACAAATCCTTTTGAACAACTTTAACCAATTCAACAGCCCTACGCTTATCTGAAAAGCATTCAAAAAGAGATAAGCTTTGAGAATAAATTTTTCGACCGTAATTCATCATGAAATACGCCATAAGAAACGCAACCAACAACTGAGTAACAATGGTTGGTGTTGTCGTAAGCACTGATTCTATAATGGAAAAAGCCGTGTTATTGGTAAGCCCATCATTGGTAACAGTACTACTCATGGAGAACCCGGTGGCGTCAGTTAAGCGACTGTTTTGAGTAACCTCACTCACTTCATTAGATACATTCTCAACCAACATTGGTAATTTTGACCACCATTGCTGAGCGGGCTCACTCAACATATTCAAACTAATCACAACAAAGCCAATAAAACCAATAAGTACAGCCATTACGTTAATGACTCGAGGGATACCGAAGCGAGTAAGGTAGTTAACTAGAGGGCTACATAGCAAAGAAATAAAAGCACCAAAGATGATTGGCAACAAAAATGGCTTGGCGATATGTAATGTAAAAATAGACATCATGAGAACAGCAAGGAGCATAAAACTAGTTTGCAACACACTTCGTTGTCTAAGAATACTGTATTTTTTTGATGTCATTTTATTCCTATGAGTAGGAGGTTTTGTTTTTGAGGCTTCGTCAATTTGAATCAGGCACTCGATACCGTCAGCCAACACTAACTTGAATTAAAAATGATGGTTACTTAAGTAAATTAAGTATTAGCGATAGCTGTTTATAACCAAAAACAGACGATTTAAAACGATGAGTTCGATTCAAAATTACAACACCAAGGCCTGTGATGCCAAGAGCATACAAGGGGTACTTGTGAACAAACTCTTTTCCTTTGTGACGAATAAGTCCCATACAAAGTGCAACTTGACGAGCTCTACTTCTCCCCTCAAGTCTTTTCATTTGAATCTGTCTTTGTCGATTCTTGAGTGCTGACATGTAACCCCTCCTTCAATTGCTCTTTCGTACATTCAAAACCTATAAATTGCTTTAAGTAACTAGAACGAAGTACCAAGCATATTAGAATCAAACCGAGTGTGAATATAAACGCGCCGTAACCCGCTAACAGATTCAAAGTGAAGTAGTAGATCACTACTCCAGCACCGACGGCGATACTAAAAAGAAACAGCGGTAACAACGCAACAAAGAGGAGCTGAAACACAAGACGCTTTTTAAATGCATCAACACTATTGCGAAGCTCCAATAAGAAAAGCTCTAAGGTCGATTGAGACCATTGCTGGGTATGTGTCTGTAATATAGCTAAGTCTTTCCACAATCCATTTAACTCAGAAGCAGAACGTTTAAGATCATCCACCTTACGATCGCTCGATTTATCATTGGCAGAGTTTACTGGATCATTTTGACTATTTACCTGCATAACGGTGCTCTCTCAATTGCGATGTTGATATATGGCTATTTGATTAACTTCGAGACAGCCCAACCAGCGAGAAACGCACAGCCAACACTCAATAATGGACGCTCTTTAATGATGTTTTCCGCTTTCTCAGACGTGTTCTTCACACTTTCAGAGCTGGCCTCGAGAGTTTCATGGACCGCCTCTTTCACATTTTCGATAACTTCTACTGCGGCCTCTTCAGCTTTTTCATAAGTTTCTTCAATTTGTTGTTTGGCTTCTGAATTTTTAGCGTTTGACTTTGGCATAAGTTTTCTCCTTATTTGATTATCATAAGCCAGAGAATAATATTAATACTATTAATCTCTAGCTACTTTAATAATCAATGCTAGCATCGTGCCAACTTTCACAAGTACCAGAATAATTGAAGATAAGCTCCCATATCATTAATAAATGGCATTAATCAATGTAATAATTTCACTAGAAAACATCTATTAATGTATTTTTTACAAAAACAAAGTAAAACCTTAGACGAAACAAGCTGAATATAGGGTTATTAATTGGCATAAAAAATGCAATAAACCAAATACAGCTTAGAACCAAATGAGGATTCATGAGAAACCAAAGTATATTATCTATTGTTAACCTGATAAAAAGTGGAAATATTATTTACGAAAAAGCGATATCCAACATAATAAGTGAAAAGATGGCAAAAAATCTTTTTGATATCTACACGGTAAAGAAATGTGCAGAGTTAAAGTTACAATCTTTAACTTACTACTCAAAAATACATCAAGAACAGATACCCGCTAGTTATACGATAAATGCCAGAGAGCGCTGTATTGAAGCGGAAGATACAAAAGGTAAAAACAATCAAGAGCTCTATTTAAAGCACTTAGAAGGTGTCGAGACAAAGATCATTTCCGACATTGAATCACTGCTAGAAACTAACCCTGATTTAGAAGGGAGAAGAAGATTAAAAGTGGTAAAAAATGAAATGGAATCATGTCGAGACCAAATACACAACATGCGTCAGAATTAGTTATTAGCGAATGATGGTTGGAAATCAGAATCAAAGAAAAGGCTTATTTTAATTCTTATAAATCAACTGAAATTATAAATACTACTGAGATAAAAAGGAGTAATGATATGTTGTTTAAAAAGGACAATGATCCCCTTGAGGTAATTCACTATAAAGGCATAGAAAAAATACTATGTACATTGAAAGATCACTACTTCTCATGTGTTGACCTAATTGAACAGAAAGCACATGGGAACATTGCAAGAGCTGCAAATCGATTTATAAAAGTTGAACGTTCATTAATAAACGAAGTAAACACCAAGTTCTGCATTAACAATGAAGTTAATGACAATGACATATTGAGTCAGCCCCCTGCGTTAATTGTTAGTTATAACGATATGTACCAGAGTAATTTAAGCCTAATTTCTTACCTCAAAAACACTATTAGAAAGTTTAACAATCAACATATGTCTGCTTTTTTCTCCTATTGGGTTGCGGCGTTGCAAGTTGAAAATGATGAGATAGCAAAGCATTTGTAACAGATATAACCCATCTAAAATAGATACGATTAATTAACTTGAGAAGAGAATCAAAGCCTACAACACAATCATTAAACAGTGGGAATAATCTAGGTTTAATTCTGATCTAATTCTGACATCACTCAAAATAAAAAGCGTCGAGGCATATTGCCTTGACGCTTTTTTACGAGAGGGACCGCTATGTTATTCTAGGAAGCGTCATCGACAGCCCCAGTCATCATTCTAGACAGACTTTTACCGCCTTTGGGATCAAAATCAAGTGTTCTAATCGGAAACGGTATTGTCATTCCAGCCTCTGATAATGACTCTTTAACCGCTATAATACCGTCGTGCTTTGCGTCCATATAACCAAAACCTCCTGGGTACTCAATCCAAAACCAAACCAATAAGTTAACGCTACTATCAGAAAAGCTTGAAGCGTAAACCGTCGTATCTTCTTTCCGATTAACATAAGACTTTTGGTTTATCGCTTTGGTTATCACCTCAGCGGCTCTTTTGGGACAGTCTGCGTAGGAAATCCCCACAGGGATCTCGACCCTTCTTCGTCCTTTTCGACTGTAGTTCGTCAAAATATTTCGGAAAACCATCTTATTGGGAATCATGACGTGTTGACCAGAGAACGTTTCAACCAGTGTATTTCGTAAGTTTATTTTGACTATGGTACCCATGACATCGTTGGAACCAACAACATCGCCAATTTTAAAAGGTTTACGAATACTCATTGTAATACCTGAAATGAGGTTCTCAGTCATATCTTGAAAAGCAAAACCGATAGCTAAACCTAGAATACCGGCACCGGCAAGCAACGATGTAACCGTACCTTGGAGCCCAACAAAATCTAACGCGACAAAAAATCCAATAGTAACAATGGTAACAATGGTAACCTTAACAATAGAAGCCAGTAAGTTAATGACTTCTTGAGAGTCGACAACTCTATTGCTCAATCTTTTAAACAACTTGCCGCTTATGTTGGCAACAAAGATAAAAATAAGAAACGTAACAAAAGCAACAATCAGGTTAGGGATAAGTTTAATTGCTTCAACTAACCAATGCTCTAACTTACCCTCTATCAGATGCTGAAACTTCTCTAAGTTAAAAGAGAGATTCATTTCCATGGTGTCTCCTTCTTATTCAATATGCGGATTATTCAATACATTCATGGAATACAAACCGTTAAGGCTTGCTTATCAATACTTATCTCCAGTGAATCAGCCAAATACGTCTCTCCATCAATCACGTATGAAATAGGTCGGTCAGAATCAATTTTAACGAGCTGTGCCGAAGCATAAGTAAAGTAACTAGCTTGTTCTTTCGCTCCGAGACTCGATAACAACAGATCAGATAGAGCGATAGCTCGTTTACTAAGTGAATTTGTGTTTTCCAAATAGGTAATATGCAGCTTCCCATCATCCGGCCTAGGAGGCTGTCCCCCTTGAGCAAGCACAGTACTAAAAGGGGAAGAGTTCGCCACGACCAAACTTTGTAGTTTCATACTTTGTGATGGTTGGTCATCGATTGAAATTTGAAAGTGTTGATTATCGTCGGTGATTACTGCATTGAAGAACCCAGTCAAATACGCGAATTGCCCTTTTTCATTTTTTTGTTCTCGATGTGCGTAATCGATCATCTGTTCTTCAAACCCAATACCAAGAAGCAGTAATATTGGTTGTTGATTACAGAACGCCAGATCGATTCTTTTTGAGTTGCCAGATAAAATAGCCTCACACGCTTTTTCAACAGGCGATATTTTCGAGGTCAATCCATAAAGCATATGACATAGAGCGTTCGCGGTACCCAAAGGTATAATCCCGAGTTGTGTATCAGTCTTCCTAACTTGCCTTGCGACTTCACTAACCGTCCCATCGCCACCTGCAACGATAATATGCGCAGTATTCCGGTCTTTGGCCTGCTTAGCTAATATTTCTGCTGATACTTCTTGGCTAGTAAGAAAAATATCTAAACTATACTTTCTCGTAAGTTCACGAATAACCTGTTGTTCATTCGCCAACCATTTACCACCACCTGCAACAGGGTTGGCAATAAGGCAAGCTTTATGGCCAAGAGTGAGCAAACCTTTATCACTGATTGCTTGAAGTGTTTTTAGTTGTAGATGGTTCAATTGGGCTGTACTTCGCACGTCGTTAATACTTTTCAAGACCTGCTCTACAGTAAGTGACGGATTTTTTGCTAAAAGATAGGCAGCTACGACAAAGACAGAACGTCCTCGACCGAGAGCACAATGCACAACAACCGATCTAGATTGATGGATTTGGGTATCGATCCAATTTATAGCATGTTTAAGCTTATGCATTTTAGGGACTTTATGATCAAGAACCGGGGTGTTTAAATAGCGAAATTGATCACCGGTCATTGCACTTTCTAAACCAGAAAACTCAGCTGTAACATCTACAATACAATGGATGTTTTGAGATTCTAAGAACGATAAATCTGAAGGGAACAAACGACGAGATACATATAAACCTTTTCCAACCTTCTGTATTGGTTCAACTTTATCTCTTTTAATTGCCCATGCATTGTACAGTCGAACACCTAAGAAGAATGGAATGAAGATCCATCTAATCCACCACACTATTTTCCCATCGCTAGTCTTCCTAAATATTGACGGCATATCGAAGATGTAGGCAACACTAACGATGAACATCGACAAACTACACCAGGCAAAAACACCACGGATTATTAGCTGTGGTATAAGAGCAGCAGCAAAAAAACAAGCTATAGCAAGAAGCATATAATATTTAATAATAAACATGTTACGCCTTAATTTATCCGTGAATTTAAATATATTTATCCGTAAATTTATCTATCTCTAAATTAAATAAAAGAAGGGCTCAAGAATGAGCCCTTAGCTTGATAACAAAGCAGTTTTATACTTATTTAAAGAATTTGATTACTTCGTGATTCAAGCAACCTCTTTTTCATATTTACGAGCTAATGTTTCTTTTTGTTCAGTATCTAAGACTCGACCTGCGGTTTGAAAAAAACGCTGCTCTTCTTCTTCTAAATGATGTTCAACCTTATCTTTTAATGTTTTCATTAAAACAAGCCAAGCTGGTGAAGACATCTCTGTATCATCGAGTTGAGCGAGTATTTTGTCGATTCCATGATGTTCAGCGATTCCATGTCTAGTCATGTCAATGGATTGATCACTCTCGATCAAAGGTGCATAAAAATGGCGCTCTTCTGCAATCGCATGCTTGGTTAACTCATCCTTAAGGTTAACATAGAGTTCTTGCCTAGCTTGTGTGTCTCCCGAAGTTTGGAGTAACGCATCCATCAAAAGTCGTTGCTTTTCATGACTGTCTTTGAGCACATCAAATATATTTTTCATGTCTAATTCCTACTTCATTGGTTTATTTTTATGAGGATTTTGGCATCTCATTGCACTCTAGATGACAGTTCTAGCAATCTTCATCTTTCGCATCTAAATGCTCTTTAATATTTTCACAGCTATCTTCTATTGCGTTTTGAGTATCCTCTACAGCCTCATCTACATTTTCCCCGGCTTGTTCCATCGGACCTTCATCACTACATGCCGCAAGTGCAAATGTAATACCCACAATAGTTAAAAAACGGTAAGCGTTCGATTTGATGTTCATATAAACTCCTAATGTTTGTTTTTATTCAGCAACATAATTACCACTGAAACCAGTAGTGATATTGAAAATATATAAAATATGATCTTTGCTACTGTCGCAGCAGCCCCAGCGATACCACTAAATCCCAATAGGGCGGCAATAATTGCGACAATAAAAAATATTAGCGACCAGCGAATCATCGTTATTCCCCAATTTTTAATAAATTACCAATTGTAGAGAGGTTAAATAATATTTAATTTATCCACCACTCTCTCTACATTCGGGGTATTATTTGCTATAGATAAAGCTAAGTCGTGTTCACTGCTTGATGAAACTGAACCTTTCAAGATAACCACACTGTTTTCGGTTTCAACTTGAATATCGCTACCACTAACATTGGTATTCATTAATAAACGAGTGATTACCAGTGTCTTTATGTGAGCATCAGTCAAAGCTTGTACGGCTGCGGGTGTTTTTTCTTTGTCTTCATCAATCACTGTAAGTTCGTTTTTTACAGACTTAACGTCATCTAGGCTTAGCACTAACTCTTCTGCCAAATCTTTCTCTGTTTCATTTTTAACCGAGCCAGTTAAAGTAACCACTCGATTTTTAACGTAGGTGTTGATGTCAAATGAGTTTAAATTAGTATTCAGTAATAAAGTCGTTTCTGCTTTTCCATCAATCCACGCATCGAAAGTTTCTTTTTCCCACATGCTATTAGCAAAAACAGTTGATGAAGAAGTTGCAATCAAAGTAGCTAATAATATTTTACTTGCAGTATTTCTCATTAATTATCTCCTCTAGTTAACTGACACTTGTACAGTTGCAACCAGCATGCCAACTTTTTAACTGACTGAAAATAAAGGATTTACACTTTAATTTTGAAAATTTACCATTGGTAAAATAATCGGAGGTGTATTAATTACACGAGTATTTTGTAAAAATTATCATCAATGGAGATCCTAGAATAATTAATATCAATACTGTTAATTAGCCACTTCTACTATCAGTAATATTGTAACTACATTTAAAAGGTGGCGTATAGTAAATGATAGATTCGTATTTGAAGGACATCATGTTATTATCAAGGTCGTTTTCTGTCGTACAAAAAGAGAGTTAAATCATGTCATTACCGACACTGTTTATAGAGTTAAAAGATGAATTATTGCGGTCTCAAATAAACTCTCTAGATGAATTATCAAGCTTTGAAATAATTCAAAGTACTATGGATGTTCATTGGATTGACAAGCTACAACAACTGCAACCAGATACTGCTATTGTTGAAGTCTCTCGATTTACTACCGATGATTTTAAGTCCTTATCGAGTGCAACAGGATTAGACAAAATGGACTTGATTATTATCAGTACAGGTACGCCAAACAAAAATTTAGACATGATGATGAACCATGGCGCAATCTTCCATTATAGAAAGCCCGTCGACATGCAAATATTGGAAGATACCCTTGCAGACTTCAGTCAATACTTCCTCCAGAAGCAGGAAGAAGGGCGTAAAGTGTCTACCAGCGATTTAGACCAGTTCGGTATGTTAGTCGGTTCTTCTAAGCCCATGCATAAGCTGTATCGAACTTTAAGAAGAGTCGCGAAGACTGACACCAATGTTTTGATTGTGGGCGAAAGTGGGGCAGGTAAAGAATTAGTCGCACAAACGATCCACCTTGCCAGTGATCGTAAAAACCAACCTTTTATTGCGATCAACTGCGGTGCTATCAGCCCTGAGTTAGTTGATAGTGAATTATTTGGTCATGAAAAAGGCGCTTTTACAGGGGCGAATCGCACACACCAAGGGGTGTTTAGGCAAGCGGAAGGTGGCACATTGTTTCTCGACGAAATCACCGAAATGCCACTTGAGCACCAAGTCAAATTACTACGAGTTTTAGAAACAGGTGAATATCGCCCTGTAGGCAGTAATGCAACGAGTATCGCTAATACTCGAGTCATTGCAGCGACAAACCGAGATCCACAAGTCGCTATTGAAGAACAGTTTTTGAGAGAGGATCTCTATTTCAGGTTGGCTCACTTCCCCATACATGTCCCTCCATTGCGTGAAAGAGGCGACGACATCGTCGGCTTAGCAAAACATTTTATTGCTCATCGCAACGCAAATGAAACCACTGCGAAGACCATTTTCACATCAGCGCTTCAAAAAATATCAGCCCATGCATGGCCAGGGAATGTCAGGGAATTAAAACACTGTATTGAAAGAGCTTTTATATTGGCAGATGAGACGATTAAAGATGAACACCTAATTTTTGATACTCCTCCTTTAGAAACAGGGACTACCGTTGAGGATATGGTTCCGGCGGGTGTTTCTCTTGAGAAGATTGAGAAAGCGGCGATTATCAATACGCTCGAAGAAAATGAAGGCAACAAAAAGGAAACAGCACAAGACTTGGGAATCAGCATCAAAACGCTTTATAACAAGCTCGATAAGTATCAAGAGTAGTAATACTCATATCTGATGTTGCTGTGTGATCAAAATAGATACAGGCGATCGTTAATTTGCAGTTGATGTTTTGCTTTTCCATGAAAATTTAACAGTGGAGGGGGAGCCCTCCACTGTTAAATTTTATGCTGCATTCACCGATGTCTCGGTTCTTTTATCTTGGTCAAAGAATTCTTCATGCAACGCGCAAATCGCTTGTTGATACTTGTCATCACTCACAACAAATTGCACATTTACGTTTCTCATAGACGAATGTAATGCAATAGGCGTAACACTATGGTTCATCAAAGCCAATACACCATTAGCGAGCGTTTTATTGGTATCAATTTGAGAACCGATCGCTGAGATTATAGCGACCATTCGACCTGAAATAGATGCCTGAGGGTAACGTTTCTCAGCCTTATAAGACACCTTGTTTAAACTCTCGGTGCTACCACCTAGATAATAGGTAATAGAATTGGCGTTCATCTCTTTACCAATAAGGTTCACTCTAGCATCTGCGATAATCTCCATTAACTCATAACTAACATTGTCCGCCTTACCGACCATTCCCTGGTCAAAAACATGTAACGCATATACCTTCTGTTTTCCGGCAATGATCTCAATGTGATTCGTGTCTGGTCGGTAATCAGAAGAAATCAGTGTTCCCTCATGTTCTGGCTCGAAGGTGTTTTTGATTTGCAGTTCTATGCCACTTTCTCGTAACCCAGCAGCCGCATTAGAGTGAATAGCTTCCATACCAAGGTTAGCCAGTTGATCGGCAACATCATAATTAGTTGCCCCAATCGGTTTAACCGAACCTACACCAACGACTTTTGGGTCAGCCGAACTAAAGTGATACTCCTTATGGATGATCGCCAATGATGCCTCAGTAATAGTAGCGATACGACTAAACGTCATCTCACTGTAACCACGATCATAAGTATGCATCAAACCTTCTTTGCAATACGCATAACCAGTTACTATGGGAAGCTCCTCAGTAACATCAATGTCAGAGAAAGCCTCTCTAATCGTATCGTCCAAACTTTGAGGGGTTTTGTTGTCCCAACCAGAAAGGTCAACAAAGGTCGAATTTATACCAATGTTTTTTAATTTAAGAGCCGTGTTGTATGCACTATGTGACTCTCCAATTGAAGAAAGAAACTCTCTAATCTGTGGTAAATAATGTCTCAGTGAAAACTGTCCGTATTGGCACGTTTCAAGAATGTTAGTAATACAGTTTTTGGCTTCTGAAATACGAGACCGGATGAACTTATCTGCTCTCATACGATTCATTGGATCCGCAAAAATATGCTCATTGGTCAATAGCATGCGGCGTTCAATATAAGATAGAGCATCCTTCCACGAATCGTCACGCATCGCTATCAATTGATAGATACCAGGCTTACCTGTTTTTTTACATTCCAACAATGCATCCGTCATACCGCTGTATGCGGACACAACAAAGATTCGGTTATACGGATTTTGAGGGCGGAGAATAATATTGTCTAGCACAGCATCAAATGCTGTCATTGATGTACCGCCGATTTTTTCTACGGTAAATGTCATAAAAGACCTTTTGTTCTTGAAGAGATTAAAGACTAAATAATAGGGAGCGGGGTGAGATATCACCCCTGAATATATGGGTTAATCAACGAGTGGATAAACGCCGTTTTCATCGTGTACTTCAGCGCCAGTAATTGGTGGGTTAAACACACAAGCCATTGTCATTTCTTTGTTTTTATATGCGCGTAAATAATGCTCATCATTCTTATCTAGGATGTACAACGTACCGGGTTTGATTGGGTAAGTTTTACCACCAACGACTTCAATCTCCCCTTCACCACTCATACAAAACACAGACTCCAAGTGGTTTTGGTAATGGATATGTGTTTCTGTCGCTTCGTAAATTGTTGTGATATGAAAAGAAAATCCCATATTGTCATCTTTCAATAACATGCGAGTGCTTTCCCAGTTATCCGATACAATACGTCTTTCACTATTACGACATTCATCAAGTGTTCTAACAATCATTTTACTCTCCCTATTACGATGCTTTCTTGAAATGCTTGGTTGCTACCACTTCAACTGAGTCTTCGAAAATAGTTAAACCTTGCATCAATTCCGATTCTGAAATGGTTAATGGACAAAAGAACTTCAAGATTTCATCGTTTGGACCTGCGGTCTCAATTACCATGCCCTTGTCAAAACACACTTTTGCAATCTCATCAGCTGTGTTCCCATCTTTACATTCAATGCCAATCATCATTCCGCGTCCCTTGCGTTGAACAAATAGCTCAGGGAAACGCTTGAGATTGCGTTGAATGACATCATCAACCATGCTTGAGCTACGTTGAATATGATTTTCAAAATCATCATTTGACCAATACATTTCTAACGCTTTAGCAGCAGTAATGAACGCATGGTTGTTACCACGGAAGGTGCCGTTGTGTTCTCCCGGCTCCCACTTGTCTAGTTCAGGCTTTAATAAAACCACAGCCATCGGTAAGCCATAACCACTTATCGACTTAGATAGCGTAACGATATCTGGTTTTATACCTGAAGGTTCAAAGCTAAAAAACGTTCCTGTTCGACCACAACCGGCTTGAATATCATCCACAATAAGTAGGATATCGTGGGCTTTACAGATTTTGCTTAACTTCTGTAGCCACTCATTTGAAGCGACATTTAACCCACCTTCACCCTGAACCGTTTCCAATAAAACGGCAGCAGGTTTATCCATACCAGCGGAATTATCGGTTAACATCGTTTCAAATAATTTTAAACCATCGATTCCAGCGTAACCTTCAAATGGCAAACGCGTAACGTTGTTGAGATTTGAGCCCGCACCTTGCCTGTGGTGTTGGTTGCCTGTAGCAGCCAATGCACCCGCCGTACAACCATGAAAACCATTGGTAAATGCAACAATACTGCTTCGACTTTTTACTTTTTTCGCCAACTTAATCGCTGCCTCAACCGCATTTGTTCCTGTCGGGCCGGTAAATTGAACTTTGTAATCTAATGCTCGAGGTTCCAAAATAAAGCGACTAAGAGCTTCTAGGAATTCAGCTTTGGCTTCTGAATGCATATCCAAGCCATGTGTAATTCCATCCATTTCAATATACTCAAGTAAAGCTTGCTTAAGTATTGGATTGTTATGACCGTAATTGAGAGATCCTGCTCCAGCAAGAAAATCGAGGTAACGATCACCTTGTTTTGTTTCAAGCCAGCAGCCTTTTGATTTAGCAAAAGTGACTGGAAAACTATTCGAGTATGAACGTACGTTAGATTCCTGCTTTTTAAAAATATCCATGATAAGGCCGTTATTTGATTCCTATAAGTTAATGATTATTTAAGGGGTATTCGATACAAATACTCAGTATCGTGCAGCCCTTTAAAATGAACATTTTCATCTAAGAAAGTGGTCACTTTTCCAGTGCTACTATTTTTTGCGTCTAGCTTTTTAAAGAGTGCCCAAGACGCTTGATTTGACTTAGTAATGGTTGTTTCAATAGCTTCTATACTCTTCAGCCACTCTCGACGAAGTAAGCTGTTCAACATCTTGTAAGCTAAAGAGTGACCTCTAAATCGAGGGGCAACTGCAACTTGCCAAATAAAGAGAACATTAGGCTCACTCGGTTTTTGATAACTCGAGATAAAGCCCGCAAGCTCACCTTTGTTCTCAACCAAAATACAAGTTTTACTAAAGTGAGTGGATTGCAAAAAATTGCAATATGACGAGTTGGTGTCTAGTGGCGGACATTCTGAAATCAGTCGATAAATGTCGTTGCCATCTGAAGCTTTGGGCTCGCGAAAACTCCATTCTTCACTCGTTTTTTCTATCACTTCTGGACACAACACCCAAGGCGCTGATGTAATCATACCGAGAAATTCCTTTGAACTCTAATTAAATTCCTTTTTATTATGAGCATTTACCCCCTACTAAGATCAACACCTTAACTTTAAAAAAACAAAAATTAGTGATCTGTATCACATTTAATAGCGGTCAGCATGAATTAAATAATACTTTGAGTTCTAATGTATTTGATCGGTGGAGATCTTAAGAAAATGTCTTTAACCGAATAAGCGTCAAAAGAAGGTTAGAGTCATTAGTAAATTATGTGCTCAGATTGCCAATCAAGCGGCATAAATCACCAACACTCTCAGTGTTGAACATTCTATCGAGTAGATAACAACGCTTCGAATGGCAGTGACTCGCTATCCACTATTAAAATATCGGCCTCAAAAACAAAAAAACCTAGCGAGAGCTCGCTAGGTTTCTTATCTAACATATCGATGAATAATGAACTCAGAGGAAACGAGTCCAGAAATATCAACTTGGAAAAGGTTTACTTCAAGGGATCATTGTCAGGCAATGCTTTATGTATCCATAGCGCCAGACGCTTTTTAATGTTTGCCCCATCAAGCTTACTTTCTGGTAACGGCGTGATCTGATTTACTTCAACAAGAAACAAGTACACCGCTTTGACCTTTATTGGTTGAGATGAATGTGGCAAATCAAAACCTTGCAATTTAGCCATTTTAAAACCGACCTCAACTGCTTTTTTCACTAGTTTATCTTCATTAATGATCTTCGCGGTTTTCGACATATCATCTCCATCATCTTTATCGAACGAGTACTGAGTATATCAAACCGAACAACTCACAAGATTACCTCGCTCTCAATTTGAGGAGTCGCTTTGATAAATAACATAAAGCGAATAACAGGCTCTAGAATAACTCTAATTCGATTGATAGTTACGATATCAATGGCTATACGCAACCGATCTCTTAATAAAACACTCAATAAATGAGATCTTAAGTCAAGAAACAAAAAGTTGAATAATATTTGACTTAGTATTCCAAAGAATACGGAATACTATGTTTCTCATTTAGATGATAAACATTGTATATAATACAAATAACTTTCTGTTATTTAATCAGTTTTATACTAAAACGACTTAGATCATACTTACTGGTTCTTGTAACAAAATGTTATTTACAAAATACTCATTAAGAAAATAGAATAAACCCACTAATATTATACTGGTGTTAAAAATGCGTTACCTATGGGCTTCATTCTGTCATAAAAACCCAATCATCGGACGAATCGTTCATATCTTGGTTATGTTAGTTGCATTAGCTTCTATCGTTGTTCCATTGATATCAAAAGACGCAACAACAATCATAGCTTCACTGTGTGTTGCTCTAGTATGCTTCGTCATTTTTGTCTTCTTTGCTCTCGCCGACAAGATGCGTTCAGGCATGCACTAATCAGTTCTCTATTCACCAAGCATTCTCTTTTCTACAATTCATTATAAAATGCTGGTTACCAAATACGGAAAAGCCCAAAGTTATTAGCTTTGGGCTTTTCTTCTATAGCGAATTCTTACATATTCCAAATAGCCTGTAGTTAGAAATTACAGCTATCAATCAGGCATCACCACAATACCCATGCTTTCAAGCAGTTGTTCTTGTTGCCACGCGACAATTTTGATTCCTGTTGTATCTACTTTGCGAGGATCTAACCCTTCTAATTCAGCATGGCATAAATTCGCCCCTTGCATACTAAATTGCCCCCATACATCTTCCGAGAACACACCTCGGCTGAGATCAGACTCTTTCAGTGATGCGCCGCCAAGGTAAGTGCCTATCCAACGGTTCTCAAACAGCTCGCACTTCTCTAAACAAGCTTGTTCAAAATTAGCGTAAGACAGGTTGCAACCCGTAATATACGCAGAGCAAAAATACATGCGATTGCTTACCTGATTGGCAAAGTTAGCACGAGTGAAGTTCGCCCCTTTCAAATCGCATTCACGTAGCTCAATACCATAGCAATTCGCGTTACTAAAATTCGCCATCGCCAACTGGCAATTCTGGAAGCTTGCATCTCGTAAGTCGGCAATATCAAAGTGGCATCCCTCAATATCGCCTTGCTCAATAAATTTACAGTTAATGAACGTTGCATCACGTAAGTTCGAACGTCTGAAATCACAACGGATAAACGTGCAGGCTGTAAATGTAAGCTCTGATAAATCTTGCTGAGCAAAACTGTACTGATGATAAGTGCTGTTATTGGTGTCCATTTAGCCCCCTAAAGAAATTAAGCTAAGACTACCATTGCGATCTCAAGAAAACACCAAATTAAAAACCAACAAAAACAGCAACTTAAAACACCCTGATTTAGCCATTTTAAGACACCAAACAAGCCCTTTAAGGTTATTATTTTCGATTTATAGGATGTGCTTATCTTGAAAAAAGTTTTGTCGCTTAGAAGTGCCAATAAGAGAGAAAGTTACTTTGACGAAACGAGTCAATTATTGACCGCGTCCTAACGCGCTAGACTGGACGGTTGGTATGTTGCTCGTTACACTATTCCTCATTCTCAGCATAAAGAGTAAGAACAATGAAAGACATGCGACAAGCTATGCTCGATGCAGGATTTAGCCTTATTAATGAACACGGGTTTGCTGGTGTTGGCCTGATGAAGATCATCAACCAAGCGGAAGGCACGAAGGGTTCTTTTTACCACTACTTTAAATCCAAAGAGCACTTTGGTGAGATCCTTCTTACTAACTACTTTGATGAGCATCTCGCTAAGCTGGATGACTTTTTAAGTGATGAATCGCTTTCTCATCGTGATCGCGTTAAAGCCTATTTCGAGTTTTGGTGTGCATCGAAACTGACTGAAGACTTCAATATCCAATGTCTTGTCGTAAAACTGGCGGGAGAAGTAGCTGGATCTGAAAACCCGTTGCAATCGACCATGGCTGAAGGCGCGGAAAAGATCATCCTGCGTATGGCGAAGCTGTTTGAAGAAGGCAATGAGGCCGGTGATTTCACTATCGCAGAGCCAGAATCGCTATCTCGAACGCTTTATGGTTTATGGCTTGGCTCAACGCTCATGGCCGCCATGCAGCGTAACCGTTCGATTCTAAACAATGCCATGGAAGAGACTCTTCTCGCCATGAGTCCAGCCCAAGAATCGGCTGACTAGATACCCGTTACCAAATACCAAAAGGCTCGCACAATTTAGCGAGCCTTTTATCTAACTTTAAATCTAGATTGAATCCATTCACGCTTACTCCGTTACCCCAGACGAGACGGGATATTATTGGCTTTGAATAAGTCCTTAATAACAGGGTCGATATGCTTGAAGAAGCTCAGCCAACCTTCACAGAGATAATTTAACCCCGCCTCACCATCTCGGCTTGTGATGATACGGTTTTTGGGGCATTCGCCATGACATGCAAATTTAAACTCACAGGCTTGGCATTGTTTCGGCAGAGACTTCTGTTTGGCGAACCCAAAACTCTGCTGCTTTGGCGAAAAGGCTAAAGTTGAAAGTGCTTGTTCCTGAATATTACCTAACTGAAATTCAGGAAATACATAATGGTCACATGAGTACACATCGCCATTGGGCTCAACCGCTAACCCTTTGCCGCAGATCTCACTCAAGGTACACATGGTGCTTTCTCTGCCCATCCACACTCCGACAAAATTTTCAAAGTACGGCACTAATATTTGTCCAAAATCATGTTCGAACCACTCGTCAAAAACGGTAGTGAGGAACTCTCCCCATTGCACTGAATCGACACTCCACGCTTCAACCTCGCCTGATACGGGTATGATCGCTTGTTGGTTGCTCAACCATTTATTGTTGGTATGAGCCTCACGCTTATCGACCACAGGAATAAACTGCAATTGCTTCGAACCCACTTCATCGCGCAGAAAGCGATAAACCTCTAGTGGATATTTACCTGTCACATCATTCACGCAGCTTAGGGTCGCGAACTCGACGTTATGCTGCTTCAAGTAGTGAATACCACGCATTGTTTGAGAAAAAGTGCCTTTGCCTGCACGGTTGGTTCGGTAGTGATTGTGTAAGTGCTCTGGGCCGTCAATGCTCACACCAATGATAAAGTCATTTTTTTTGAAGAACTCACACCACGCATCATTCAGTAACGTGCCGTTGGTTTGAAGGTCGTTGCTGATCTTACTGTGGTTAGGACAATATTTTTTCTGCAGCTCGACGACTTTTTGAAAGTACTCAACCCCCAACAAGGTAGGCTCTCCACCGTGCCAAGAAAAGATGATTTCAGGCGTATTCTGCCCTTCTATGTACTGCTTGATATAACGCTCTAACAGAACTTCATCCATCATATATTGAGAGCCTTTTGGGTAATCAAGCAGCTGTTGTTTTTCTAAATAATAACAGTAGGTGCAACTGATATTACACACCGCCCCAATCGGTTTTGCTAACGCCTGAAGTTTGCTGTGTGCTTTGCCATTGAACTGCGGAACTGAACTCAAATTTGATAGCGATAATGTCGTCATGAAGAGTGCCTCGATGTAAAAGTTATTGTATTAGCCAAAACAATTCGTAATTCCTTTACACGGTGTTCATCGGCCAACCAAGCTTGATGGCATTAGGTTGGCCGAGTGATTTTTTCCTCTATTTCACGTTTTCAAACGGGTTCCACGCTTCGTCAACCGGGACGATATTTTGCGCTTTTTCGTATTCTTGATATTCAGCGACCATTTCAAGGAACAGATCTGGCATTTGGTTTCTCAAGTCATGTTGCTCAGCTGGATCTTTCTTGGTGTTGTATAAGTGCCACTCACTGTCGCCACCCATTCCCGTAGAAATTCGGATGATCTTATGATCACCTTTAAGCAGAATTCCGCTACCAAACAATTCAAATGGAATCGCATTGTTGGCACTGTGCACGTCTGCCGTTTCCCCTTTGAAGTAAGGCAACAAGCTCACACCACTCATCGGCGCTACTTCTCTACCTTGATATTCCGTTCCTGGATGATCGACCTCTGCAATCTCAAGAATCGTGGCTGCAATGTCCTTCACTTGAGATAAGTCGTCTGTCTGAGTTCCCGGTTGCAACGCATCTTCACCGTCTAAAAGCGCTTTGGCTGGCTTAACGATAAACGGCACACGGATACCGCCCTCTGCTGTATAAGCTTTGTACCAAGATAGGCCACCGGTTGAAGCACTTGCCCACTCAGGACCAAGTGACACACTGGAGTTCGCCTTACCCAAGTTTTCAGTCGAATTATCGAAATGATGAGCAGTCCATGTTCGGATCAAATCACTGATATTTTCACCGGTAATATCCGCCGCTTCTGGGCCGTTATCCGCTAGGTACATGATGTAAGTATTATCGTATTCCCCGATTTCTTTCAGGTAATCGACTATCTGGCCGACTTGTTGGTCCTGCATTTCCATCATGCCCATCGCGACAGCCATTTTCTTGCCATACCACTTTTGTTCTTTCTCAGAGAGCGAATCCCAAGGTCGGCTTAATGCGTTACGATCTGAAATATCGGCGTCTTTTGGAATCACACCCATCTCTTTCATGCGTTGAAAACGGTCTTCTCGAACCGAGTCCCAACCATGCTCAACGTAGTAATCGACGTTATCTTGATAGGCAGACTCAGGCGCTTGCAGTGGCAGGTGAATACCGGTGAATGGGACGTAGGCGAAGAAAGGCTTGCCGTCGTCTTTTTTGCTGTCGATCATCTTGATGATCTCGTTGGTGTAAACTTGGTCTGAGTACTCGCCTTTGTATTTATCCTCAACCACCTCGCCGTTGCGGTAAGTTGGCTCAACTTCGACGCCGGGAATATCCCCTTTTTGCAGCGCATCCGCTGTCGCGGCATTTTTGGCCGGGAACATCATATCTCGATTAAAGTGATTAGAGCCGCCCGCTAATATACCGTAACTCTCTTCAAAACCTCGATCGTCAGGTAAGAAGCCATCCTCGTGCCCCAAGTGCCATTTACCAGAGAGGTAAGTGTTATAGCCACTCTCTTTAAGCAGCGTTGCGACCGTAACCCCTTTCTTGGTGAGGTAACCTTCATAACCCGGCTTGCCAATCGCACCCGGATAGACAGCATAGTCGAAGGTGCCTAGCCCAACCTCGTGGCTATTTGCTCCGGTTAACATCATAGAGCGCGTTACCGATGAGGTTGGTGACGCGTGAAAGTTAGTAAACTTAACCCCCTCTTCAGCCAGCGCCATTAGGTTTGGTGTATTGGCTTCTGAGCCATAAGGCTGAGTATCGGCAAAGCCCACATCATCGCCAACAATGACAACAATATTCGGTTTTTCTGATTCTGCGGCCAGAGCAGCACTGCTTGCCGCGGCCATTGCAGTGAAGACTAAAGATTTCTTGAATGTCTGCATAAGACGTTCTCCAATTTCTGTGATTAACTTTTTCAGTAATTAACTTTTTCAGTAATTAACTTTTCTGCGAGTAACCTGAGTTAAGATTTGAATTAATGCGCGGCTTGCGACATCCAATGTAATAAGTCGAGCGCAGGGTCATACTCTTGAGCTGCTGCCATAGAACCACTCATAATCGTTGATACACACGTTGTATAAGAAGATACCAACAAACATCGACTTCTCAAATGCGCTGTAAATCATGGTCGAGGTTCGCAACGATTTGTACTTCGCCGAGAACATCAACAACACACCAATACAGCCAACCATCACACCCCAGTGTTGATAAGTACCGAGCAAGTACTCCTTGTTTTCCATCATGGTATCGTTGTACGAGAACAGCGTCTGCATACTCCAATCTGGCGCTAGGAAAGTGGAAAATGCCGTCGCTGTTAAGAAACCTGTAATCATCAAATACGATTTGATCGTACGTTCAAAAAAACGTTCCAACATAAAAGTAACCTCTTAAAATAATTTCGTGAAAATAACTTTTTGAAAAATAAACAGTGTCATTCCAACAGTGATTTACTGGCCAAGCATGCCCATCACTGCGGTTTTTAATTCGTTGTCTTCTTTTGAAAACAGATGCTTAACGCGGTGATCTAAACCTGTTTCCAACACAGTTTTAGCGTGAGAGAAAGTGATAAACCCTTCTTTACCGTGATAATTGCCCTGGCCTGATTCGCCAATGCCACCAAACGGCGCGTCATCAACCGCTAAATGAAAAACACAGTCATTGATACACATTCCACCGGAATGAACTTGGTGTTTAACCTGAGCTTGTAAGCTCAAATCAAAGCTCATTAGATAAAGCGCTAACGGCCTTGGTTTGCTATTGATGACTTGGAACGCCTCTTCGATATTGCGATACGTAATCAAGGGTAATAGTGGGCCGAAAATCTCTTCGTTCATCACCTTGGATGACAGGCTTGGTTCAACAATCAGATGTGTCACCAGTCGTTGGCAATCTAAGTCCATCGCTTCGTCATGGCAGGCCACTGTTCGCGTTCCAGCTTGTCGTTCTTCATTCAACAAACCAACTATGCGGTCGCATTGACGAGGATTGATTAGGGACGTCAAACTCTCGGAATACACCCCTTCATCGAACAGCAATTGGTACTGTTTTTTATACTCTTGAATGAAAGATTCAACTTTCCCTTCAGGTAGCAATACATAGTCAGGAGCCACACACACCTGCCCGTTATTGAGGCTCTTACCATAAATGATTCGCTCAACCGCGATATCAATTGGCATGTCTTCTGCAACGATAACCGGTGACTTACCGCCTAGCTCTAGCGTAACTGGAGTTAGCGTGTCAGCCGCTGACCTCATCACTTGGCGACCCACTTGGGTTGACCCCGTAAACAGAAGATGATCAAACGGCAACGCCGAAAATGCGGCTGCGATTTCTACCTCACCTTCAACCAAGCACACCTCATCGGCATGGAAAACTTCCGCCAATAGCGCTGTTAATACTTGGTTCGTCGCTGGGGTAAATTCGCTCATCTTGATCATGGCGCGATTTCCCGCAGCCAGCGCCGAAATAAGTGGGCCGACGGATAACATGATCGGGAAGTTCCACGGAGCAATGATCCCGACAACGCCTTTGGGTTGATAAACCACTTCAACACGAGAGGTTGAAAGTAAAGGGCCGGAATGACGAATCGAAGATGTCGACCAATGAGGTAAACACTCAATGCTGTGATCAATATTTCCGATGCAAGGCAATATGTCAGCCATCAAAGTGTCTTGTCGACTGCGGTGACCATAGTCCTCACTCACGGCTGAACACAAACGATCTGTGTAGTCGATAAGCGCAGATTTAAGTGCAAGCAACTGCTCAATTCTCACCGATACCGCTGGCATCGGGTTCTGTGCAAAAGCTCCCTGCATGTTGTTCAACGTCATGGTCATTTGTGTTGGCGTCAATTCGTATTTCATACATCACCTCGTGGTTAAGATGAGCACACAATAATACAAAGAAGACCGGTCGGTCTATAATTTTATTGTCAGAGAATCGTCAATGCATTTTTGAATACAAATAAATAGGGTGATTACAACGTAGGGTTAAAACCCAAGGAGATTTAAAATAGAAGGGCGTAGCGAATAGGCAGTATAACGAGAAATTTTACATAGTGAGATCAAAAATGGCCGCTTAATGCGACCATTTAATAATTATTTAAGTTTTTGTTTTAAATAGATAATTTAAAACTAACGTTAGCTTTTGGCTACGTTTGCAATGCCTTCAAGCTGAAGCACTGGAGCAGCGTCGATGTCTTCTGCGTTCATCATTGCTGATACACGCTGCATCGAAGAAAGCAGTAAGCTTTGCTCCCACGTCTCTAGGTTTTGGAATTTTTTAACGAAGTTATCTTGCAGCGGCGGTGGCGCATTGTTTAGCAACTCTTGACCTTTTTCAGTCAGGTTCGCGTGTACTTTACGGCGGTCCGATGAACTGCGTACTCGTTGTACATAGCCATTTAACTCAAGACGGTCGATGATCGTCGTCGTCGTTGCTTGGCTTACATTGGTCTGATTAGACAATTCTTTGATCGTCACATTACCCATTTCTTGGATTGCTCTCATTAAGATTAATTGAGGGCCAGTCAAACCATACTCTTTACTCAGCTTCTTCGAGTGTAAATCGATAGCGCGAATAATTTGGCGAATAGCGACCAGGATTTCGTCATGTTTGTCCAAGATGCAGACCTTTGTACTAATATACTGTGAATGGTTTTACAGCGTCGAAGCGATGAAATGTCTCGAGTGATTACGTCACGCGCGCTCGAATTACACTGTAAATTGATAAATTACTTCATTGATTTTTCCGCATTGTACTGATGTTCATACTATTCTCAATCTTTTCTATACCACTAAACTTGCGTGGTACGGCACTTTTGCTTAATGAAGGGGGAATGAAAGCTTCAATGAAGACAAAAATAATGAACCAGAGAATACAAACTCAAAGAATAATATATTTTAATAATCATAGAGGTAGAGAGATTTAATCCTCTCCACCCAATAAAAAACCAGCCTCAATAGCTAAGCTGAAAAACGAAATTTTACGCAGCGGTATTCATCTGAAAGTTACCCGTTAGCGCGTTGTAAAACTCGCTGTTATCCAAAATCCCTACCAATTGATTATTTTCAACCAACAGAATTGGGTGGTTACTGATCTGCTTAAGCTTAATCGCATCACGCATACCAATCTCCGGGCTTGTCACTACCACACTAGACGCGTTAATCGCGGTTAGGTCGTCAGACTCGCTCCACTCAACAAGCGCCAAGGTAGATTCACCTTTCACCGATAAAGCACCTTCATTCTGTTCAATCCAGAGATCTTTAGAATCGCAGATCTTCCAGCTTTCATTCTCTTGCGTCAGTGAATCAAGAGGCTGCATTAAAGAACGACCTTTAAGCACATTCAATGGATTGGTGTGAGCAACGAAGTCTTTTACGTATTCGGTTTTTGGCGTCAGTACGATCTCTTCAGGCTTACCGTGTTGAATCAGTTTGCCTGACTCCATGATCGCAATGTTATTACCAATCTTCAGTGCTTCATCTAGGTCATGACTCACGAACAAAATCGTTTTGTTAAGCTTGTTTTGCAATAAAATTAGCTCATCTTGCAACTGCGCACGAATCAGCGGATCAAGCGCTGAAAACGGTTCATCCATAAGAAGAATGTCGGTATCCATCGCAAAGGCACGCGCTAGACCAACACGTTGCTGCATGCCGCCAGAAAGCTCATGTGGAAATTTGGTTTCCCACTCTGCCAAACCCACCATTTCAAGCTGTTCACGCGCTTTAGCACGACGAACATCTTTCGCTACACCCTGCATTTCAAGACCAAACGCCACGTTATCTAACACGTTTAACCAAGGCATTAGGGCAAATTTTTGGAACACCATAGAAACGCGGTGAGTACGAAGATGACGCAAGGTCGCTTCGTCGCACTGTTCACCTAAATCAACCTGCTTGTCTCCATCTTTGATCGCCAATGAGCCACGGCTGATCTCATTCAGGCCGTTAACTGCGCGAAGCAAAGATGATTTACCAGAACCAGACAACCCCATCAGCACACAAATCTCGCCTTCTTCAACGGTCAGCGACACATTATCTACGCCAACCACTTGGCCAGTCTCATCAATGATCTCTTGGCGAGTTTTACCTTGGTCGAGTAGCTCAAGCGCTTGTTTCGATTTATTACCAAACACAACATCGAGATTCTTAATGGTAATCGCGTCCATTGTCTTTTTTTCCTGAGAGTTAGACATGATTAAGCTTCCTTCTGGTTTGGTGTTTTGCACAAGCGGTCAAGGATGATTGCGACTAATACAATCGCTAATCCAGCTTCAAAACCTTGTGAGATGTTCACTGTGTTCAATGCTCGAACAACAGGTTTACCAAGTCCGTCAGCACCGACAAGAGCGGCGATAACCACCATCGAAAGCGACAACATAATACATTGGGTTACACCCGCCATGATGCTTGGTAAGGCAGCCGGTAATTCGACCTTCATCAGCAACTTCATGCGGCTGGCACCAAACGCTTTACCCGCTTCAATCAACTCTTCGGGCACTTTAGTGACGCCTAAGTAGGTTAAACGAATCGGTGCAGCTATCGCGAAAATAATGGTCGAGATTAAGCCAGGAACAATACCCAAGCCGAATAGAACCAGAGTTGGAATCAGATAAACGAAAGTTGGGACTGTCTGCATCAAATCAAGGATTGGACGCAAAACTGTATAGAGCCAAGGACGGTGAGCAGCCATGATGCCAACCGGTACGCCAATTAATACGGAAATCGTTGTCGCCGCAAAGACGAGAACAAAGGTTTCCAGCATTTCTTGCCAATAACCGAGGTTAAGAATAGTCAGCAGTGCTGCGACCACAAAGATCACCAGCGAAGGTTTACGGTGTAAGTACCATGCAATCGCAGCAGTCATCACGATTGGCAGTGCAGGCGGCATCCACTTAAATACATCGACTAAAAACATAATGACAGTTTCTAAAAAGATAGAAATAGCATCAAAAAAGCCTGCTGCATTGATTGTTAGCCAATCAACACCCGCTTCCATCCATTGTCCGACAGGGATTTTGTTTTCCGTAATAAAATTCACAATATTGCCTTTTATTATAGGTGGGCTACTTCAAACCAATCGATAAATTGGCAAGCCCACCTTTATTATTTATGTAGCTGTTGAGATAGGTAGAACTAAGCTTTAACTTGTTTTAGGTATTCAGTAACCGCTTGAGTCGCTGATTCACCTTTATGCGTTTTTACGTTGTCTAACCAAGCTTCAACTTGTTGAGGGTTATTGTTCAACCATTGTTGAGCCGCTTTCTCTGGCTTAACTTTTTGGTTAAGAATCTCTTCCATCAACTGGTTTTCCATCTCTAGAGTGAACTCTAGGTTTTGCAGAAGTTGACCGACGTTTGCACATTCAGACAGGTAGTTTGAACGAACATTGGTGTAAACATTCGCGCCGCCGTAGTTAGGGCCGAAGAAGTCGTCACCACCTGATAGGTATTCCATTTCAACATTGCTGTTCATTGGGTGCGGAGCCCAACCAAGGTAAACAATCCACTGGCTACGACGAGCAGCGCGAGATACTTGCGATACCATGCCCGCTTCACTTGATTCCACTAGGCTGAAATCTTTCAAGCCAAACGCGTCAGAATCAATCATTGATTGGATTAAGCGGTTGCCATCGTTACCCGGCTCAATACCGTAGATGCGGTCTTTAAACTTGTCGGCATGTTTTGCTAGGTCTGCGAAGCTTTTTACGCCAGAGTCGTACACATATTTTGGTACAGCTAGTGTGTATTTTGCGCCTTCAAGGTTGGCACGAACGGTTTCAACCGTGCCCGCTTCACGGTACTTAGCAATATCGCCTTCCATAGTTGGCATCCAGTTACCTAGGAATACGTCAATATCGCCGTTCGCCATTGAAGAGTAAGTCACCGGTACTGAAAGTAGGTCGGTTTTGGTTTTGTAACCAAGGCCTTTTAATAGTTCAGAAGTAACGGCGGTTGTTGCGGTAATGTCAGTCCAGCCTACATCAGCGAAGCGAACGTTTTCACATTGCTGCGGTTCAATAGAAGCGTTAGCACCAAATGCAAATGAACTAATGGCTAGTGCTGTTAACGTTTTCGTGGTCATGTTCTGAATATTTAGAGTCGTCATAATGGTTCCTTTTTATCTTTCCTTTTTCTGCTCGATATCAACACCGATAGAGAGCAGTTCTTTTGACTTTTGACTAATTTTTGTTGTTACTTTTTGCTTTTTCTATTTTTGAAATATTTTCTATTTTTTAACTAATAACAGAGGCTTACGCTTCTCTTACTGGTTTATTTATTCTTTGCGTCTCTTGCCACTCAGGTGCAATCCACACTGGAACGTCCTGCGCTTTGAGCATTGGCTTACCCAAAATTAAATCGGAAGCACGCTCGGCAACCATAATGGTCGGGGCGTTCAAATTACCGTTTGGAATGATTGGGAAAACCGATGAGTCGACAACACGTAAATTATCGACACCGCGAACGCGACACTCTTCATCAAGCACTGCCATTGGATCATCATCTGAACCCATTTTGCAGCCACATGAAGGGTGATAAGCACTTTCAACGTTCTGCTTAACCCATTCATCAATCGCTTCATCGGAAGTAATATTTAGACCCGGCTGAATCTCTTTGCCTCGGTACACATCCATCGCAGGTTGAGACAAAATCTCACGCGTCAGACGAATACAATCGCGCCAATCTTGGCGATCTTGTTCAGTCGAGATGTAGTTGAAAATGATCTCTGGCTTGGCATGCGGATCAGCAGAAGTGATCGCTACCGTACCGCGACTCTCTGGCTTGTTAGGCCCAACGTGTACTTGGAAACCGTGACCATCAAAGGCCGCTTGTCCGTCGTAACGCATCGCTGCTGGTAGGAAGTGATATTGAATGTTTGGCCACTTCAATCCTTTGCGAGAACGAATAAACGCGCACGATTCAAAGTGGTTAGTGGCACCAAGGCCTTTACGAGTCAAAATCCATTCTGCACCAATCATGCCTTTGCTGACTAAACCAAGCTTGCTGTTGAGCGTGATGGGTTCGTTGCAGTGATATTGGAAGTACACTTCTAAGTGATCTTGAAGGTTTTCACCGACACCGCTCAGTTCGTGTTTAACTTCAACACCGGCCTTTTCAAGCACGGCTTTCGGGCCAATACCAGAAAGCTGCAGCAGTTGAACAGAACCGATAGAACCCGCAGAAGAGATCACTTCTTTGTTCGCCACAGCCACCTGGGTATTGCCTGACTTTTCAAACTCGACACCAACCGCTTTCAAGCCCGATTGACCATTTGAGTCTTGTGCTTCAAGTAGGAAACGACGCGCCACGATGCCTTTCTTTAAGGTCAGGTTTGAACGCTTCAATGCACGGCGTAGATAAGCGTTAGAGGTTGAGGCTCTAACACCCTTGTCTACCGTCATGTGCATGGTGCCGAAGCCTTCTTGCTGGTAGCCGTTATAATCGTTGGTTTCTGGATAACCGGCGTCTTTACCTGCATCGATGAACGCTTGGTAAAGCGGGTTGAGCTCCATATCGTTACCGTTACAAGTGCCGACAGGGCCATTGTCGCCACGGTATTCATCACCGCCTTTGTTCCATGATTCAGCACGGCGGAAATAAGGCAGACATGCTTGGTAGTTCCAACCGGCTGCGCCCTCTTCTTCCCATTGGTCAAAATCACACGCGTGGCCACGAACATAAACCATACCGTTGATCGATGAGCTGCCGCCTAACACTTTGCCACGTGGGCAGTGCAGTTCACGTCCATCAAGGCCCGGCTCTTTCTCTGTTTCAAATTGCCAAGCGTACTTTTCAGTATTCATTGGGTAAGAAAGCGCGGTTGGCATTTGGATAAAAATACTCTTGTCCGTACCACCAGCTTCCAGTAATAAAACGCTATGTTCACCGCTTTCCGTTAGCCTATCCGCTAACACACAGCCGGCCGAACCCGCGCCGACGATAATATAATCGTAGCGTTGTTCCATGTTTTGATTTCCCTGAGATAAGTCAGTGGGGCTAGCTCTGTTAAGCTAACCCATAAAATTGAGTGTTACGCGTTAGGCATAAGGGCTGGCGTAGTCGCCAAGTTCAATAAGAATGCTCTTAGTCTGCGTATAATGAAGTAGGGTTTCTGGTCCATTTTCACGGCCAATACCCGAAAGCTTGTAACCGCCAACCGGCATTTCTGCTGGTGAGTCACCCCACGTGTTCACCCAACAAATACCTGCCTGCATTTGATGAATAACACGGTGCGCACGAGAAAGGTTTTGCGTGAACACACCAGCCGCAAGGCCATATTTGGTGTCGTTAGCGCGGCGAATCACGTCGTCTTCGTCCGTAAACTTCAACACTGACATTACAGGGCCGAAGATCTCTTGTTGAACGTGAGGCATGTTGTCTTCGCAATCTACAAACACGGTTGGGATAACAAAGTTGCCGTTCGCTAAGCCGTTGTCTGTCACTCGATAGCCGCCCGTCAGCAGAGTTGCCCCTGACTGTTTTGCCAGCTCAATCGCTTCGAGAACTTTTGAAAGGTGTTCTTTAGAAATCAACGCGCCGATCTGAGTCTCCATGTCCATTGGATCACCAATGATCAGCTTCTCAGTGCGTGTTTTAAGTTGATCGATGAATGCGTTGTAGATGTTTTCGTGTACATAAACACGGGTACCGTTAGTACAGACTTCGCCTTGGGTGTAGAAGTTAGCCACCATCGAAGCGGAAACTGCATCATCCAATTTCGCATCATCAAACACGATCATCGGTGACTTGCCGCCAAGTTCCATGGTGACTGATTTCAGCGTCTTAGCGCTGTCTGCCATTACCGCTTTACCGGTACCGGTTTCGCCCGTGAACGACACTTTCGCGATATCTGGGTGCGCCGTTAGCATTTGACCTACACGGTAATCGCCCTGAACCACGTTGAACACGCCATCAGGAAGACCAGCTTCGGTAAAGATCTCTGCAAGCTTGAGCGCCGTTAGCGGCGTTTCTTCTGAAGGTTTGAAAATCATCGCGTTACCCGCGGCCAATGCCGGAGCCGATTTCCACATCGCGATTTGAATTGGGTAGTTCCACGCGCCAATGCCCGCACAAATGCCTAGCGGCTCGCGGCGAGTGTAGAAAAATTGAGATTCGCTCAGCGGCTGTTGGTCGCCTTGTAGCGTTGGAGCCAAACCAGCAAAGTATTCAATAACATCAGCGCCAGACGCCACATCCACTTCAATCGCTTCTTGCAGAGGCTTGCCCGTATCAACAACCTCAAGATTTGCAAGGTCATTATTTCGAGCTCTAAGTATTTCCACTGCCTTCAAAAGAATGCGGCTGCGTTCCACAGCGGTCATTGCTGACCATACCGCAAATCCGCGTTTCGCAGATTCAATAGCACTGTCGACATCCGCAGAAGATGCTTGGCCTAACGTCGCGATAGGTTCACCGTTTGCAGGGTTAATGCTATCAAAGGTTTCACCAGAGGTTGCTTTAACCGCTGCGCCATCGATGTATAACGAGTTCATTTCCATTTGAGATTCTGACTTAATTATTGTTATTAGACTCTACTGGTCTATATGTGAGTATTAGGTGCGAATAGTGGTCGTTCTAGCTCTTGCTCTAGCTCAACGTCTAGCGCTACCACTGCGATCTATTTGCTGTGACACGAGTAGAACGTAAGTTGTTTATCTAGATAATCATTGATGATGGCACGCGCCTTTTGAGCATCGATACCATCTGGGTTTAATGTGCCTCTCAGCCACAAACCATCAATCAGAGACGCAATCCCGTGAGCAACGAGATCCGCTTGTTCATGATTCAAAATACCTTTCAACTCAAGACGTAAGTGTGAAATCAAACGTTTTTCATTCACACGTTGCAGTCTTTTCAGCTGCTCGTCATGCATTGAATATGACCAAAATGCCAACCACGCCTTCGCGACCTTATTTTCTGCTTGGTAACCTTCGAAATTACCATCGATGATCGCGTTAATTCTCTGTTGGTGAGCATCAACAGGAAGTGCTTTTAGTGACGTGGTGATGGTATTGGAAAGTTGGCGAAGGATTTCACGCATGGTCTCTTCGAGCAGCCCATGCTTCCCACCAAAATAGTGATTAATAATGCCAGTGGAGACTCCCGCTTCTTTGCTGATCAACGCAATACTCGCGGCATGCAAACCCACTCGATCAATCACCGTCATGGTGGCTTGAACAAGCTGTGGTTTACGTATATCAGGCATCCCAACCTTCGGCATTTCTCAGTCCTTTTATTTTATATTGAACGTTCAGTTAAATATAAAATGACAGAAATTTAGTTAGGGTTCAAATGATTATTTAAAGCAAACTCGTAACAATACAGCATTCAAAACAACAAAAATCATTATAAAACAATAAATTAAATATCATTTAGAGCACTAATGAAAACAATTAAAGATTTGAGGTGTGATAGTTATTGGTCAAATGTTTTTGCTTAGAAAGTTCAAGAATCAATCAGTGAGAGTCCTTGTAGAAACTTTTTGGGGAGGGAGTGGAAAGGAAGTATCAAGGAATTTTCATACTGAAATTTAAGACAAGGAAATCCACAATCAACACAGGTAACGAATCAAAAAATGAACAAAAAAGGTTGGCGACAACAGCGTCATCACCAACCTTCTCAGTCGTTTCTAATGTTATTGCAAGCCTAAACTACTCAATGCGAGTGATGAAACCGTATTTATCTGACTCAGCCTTAGTCACCCAGTGTTCGCCAGAAGCCGGAGCAGAATCCAACGTGAAGATATAGAAGTCGATTCCTTTGTCTCCCATTACCTTTTTAAAGTAGGTCGCTTGCTTGCGATGGCTTTCGTTCGTGTATGGGAAGTCTTTGGCTGTTTTATCATCCTCAGCCCAACTGTGCACACCAACCTGCTTATTAAGCTCAATGGCTTTAGTGGTATCTGCTCGTTGCAAAACTCGTGGGTTACCCGCAGCGAAAAGATCCGTGCCGCCAGAGAACACCGACCCCGTAGGCGTTACGATCGTCGTCATGTTGTTACTGTGGATCATGCGACCGGTGTACATATTGATATCATCGTCGGCACTTCCACCAATATGGTTGGTAAACTTCAACTTCATCTCACTGCCTTGATACAATTTCACGATATCAAAAAGCTGAGAATAGGTTGATGCGCCTAGAGTGGAAGTAATGCGATCAACAGCGCCAGTCTCGTTGAGCACATCACGGTAAAAAGCGTTGAAAGCAAACGAGGTGGTTATCGTTACCTTGTTCCCACTTTTAGTGTTACTCAGAATGGTAGACCCAAGGCTAGTCACGTATTGAACCAGTTCATTGTGATACTCAAGCTCGACGGGCTTATGAGTATTCGTCGTCGTGTTAATTAACGTGGTGTCATTGCCGATTGAGCGTTGAGCCGCACCACAATCAAACACGTCCAAACCCTTGCTCTCTGTGTAGATACCGCAGCTATCAAATCCTGCATCAGGGAGGTACAGATCCACACTTTGACCTAAACTATCCGCAAGCCTAACCACTTTTTGCTTATCACTAATATCTTCCGCAAACAGAACGATTTCATACTGCACACCGTTGTAATCAAGTTTTATGGATTCTTGGACCTCTTGTCGCTCTTTATACAACTCACCCAGTTTCGCTGATGAAAATACGTAATCCGCTTGAGGTTTTGCTTGCACTTTGGTGGCAGCTTTACCTGAGTTAGAGCTTGAATTACAGCCCGCTAACAGAATCAAAGGTAACGCCAGTAATGCATTTCTATAGTCGTTCATACCGTTATTCCCAAAATGTTTGATGAGAAAATTCTATTGTTTAGCGCTGAATTTATCTGTCGTGGAAATGTATGAGAATGTCGAGCCTATTTGAACGATGTTTTTTATTTTCCTATAAATGCCAATTCATCATTGAACTAACTTATAAAGTGTTTAATCATTCGCTTTAGGTATTTGGCGAAGCATCTGAACTTATATGCAATAGCGTATAATCGTAATGGTTCATCACGACGAAGACTCGCTCACCTAATCTCAATAAGTGAAACGCACAACAAGGCTGATAATGGAATGACAAAACCTAAAATGATCATCGTGGAAGACGATTTGAAACTTCAGAAAATGTTGCAGGACTACTTCGTCGCGCAAGATTTTGATGTCACGGTGTTGGACGATGGCAGTGATGCCGCACACACCATCCTCACGGAGCAACCTGACATCGTACTGCTGGATTTGATGCTTCCTGTAACTGATGGACTTACAATCTGCCGACAGACGCGTACGCACTATAAAGGTAAAATCTTGATGCTCACTGCTAGCGATGACGACTTTGACCACGTCGCTGGTTTAGAGACAGGGGCTGATGACTATGTCACCAAGCCAATCAAACCAAGAGTTCTGCTGGCCAGAGTTCGTTCGCTATTACGCCGCCAAGACACCAATACCGCTTCAGTCGATGACTCAGACACCCTTCAGTTCGATCAACTCGTTCTGAAAAACACTTATAAGAAGTGTGAACTTTCAGGTGCGGTTTTATCACTCACTGACAGCGAGTTTGACCTACTTTGGTTATTGGCAAGCAACCCAGACACGCCGTTATCTCGTGACTACTTGACGCAAACATTGCGCGGGATTGAGTACGACGGAATAGACCGGACGATTGACAACAAGGTTGTACGTCTAAGGAAGATTTTGGGCGACGACCACACACCAGCAGAGAAAATTCAGACCATACGCGGGAAGGGTTACTTATTTGTTTCGACCGCCTGGCGTTAACCTCGCTCAATACGAGCGTAATAAAAGAGAGCGATTATGCGACGTATCTTTTTGGAGTCCTTAATAGGGCTGTTAGTTTGCTTTATGGCCGGCCTTGTCGCCTACGAGATTAGCGTCTATCAGCTCAATACCGACTACGAATACGTACTGGAAGATTACGAAGCGGCTGCCCACCAGCAATTGATCGAGAACATCGCTAAAAATCAAGGCCTTGAAGCGGCTCATCAAGCGATAAACCAGTTTGTAGAAACCACACGAAATAAATTGGTTACATTCAGCCCAGACGATGAAATACCCAGCCCCGTTTCAGAGTTCTTCAGCACGAATCCGAATACCTTTGTTTTTCACGATGATGAACGGGACCTATGGTTTCGCTTAGCAAGCAGTGACAATACCTATCACTACCTCCCCAACAGTGAAGCGTTCGTTAGGCAAAAAATAGAGTTGGAGGATGACCTCATTTGGTTGTTCTTTTTAGCGAGCTTTATCTTATATGGGTTATGTCATCTATTTATTATCTTCCGCCGAGTTAAAAAGCTTGAGGCTGCCACTCTGCGTTTTGCGGAGGGCGATCTCTCGACACGAGCCGAGACTTCAAGTGGTATTGCGATTGGTTCACTGAACAAATCCTTCAACCTAATGGCCGACCGAATTCATCGCTTGGTAGAAAGTAATCGCTCACTCACTAATGCTGTCGCTCATGAACTGCGCACGCCAATATTCCGTATTCAGTGGCAAGCTGAAATGTTGAAAGACACCCAGCTAAACGCAGAGCAAGAAAGCACGATTGAGAGTATTGTCGAAGACACGGAAGAGATGGAAAAGATGGTCGATGAACTATTGTATTACGCCAAACTCGATAGCACTGACCTAGAAAACTTAAAAAAGCCATTAGAGATTCGAGACTTTCTCGACCACGCAATGGCGCGTTGGAACAAAGACACTCAGCTCAACATCGACCTATCGCTACCAGAGCAACCTAGCTCAATAATGGCGGATGAAACGCTATTTAACCGAGCACTAGATAACCTAGTGCGTAACGCAATGAAATTCGCACGCTCACAAGTGTCGATTGAAGCAAGCGTGCATCAAGATCAGCTACAGATTGCGGTACACGATGACGGTGATGGTGTGGCTCAAGAACATCAAGCTCGCCTGTTCGAACCCTTTTACGTTGGCGACAAAGCGCGTAACAAAGCCAAGAGCGGCCATGGTTTAGGGCTGTCTATCGTCGAGAAGATCTGTGCTCAACACGGCGCTACCGTGGAGGTAGGTCAGAGCCAAGCCTTAAAGGGTGCGGTATTCACCATTACCATTCAGCTGTGTAATGATTCAGCTGACAAACCCATACAGTAACTACAAAACACCTCTGGAATAATGTTCAACATCGGTCGGGAGATGCTGTCTCCCATGAACTTATTGAATCTTGATAATCACGACACTGCTTTTGTGGCTTGCCATCTCGGTTCCAATCATTCTTAAGGTATTTTTATGAAAAAGTTATTAGTTGTTTTAGGCATTGTTTCTCTAGCAGGTTGTTCAGGTATTAACCACAATGAAGAAGTTTACACAGCGCACGCTGAGAGCTTCAACATTGTAGGCTTCCAAGTGCCAGGTAACACTCAAGACCGCGCAATGGAATTAGTACCTGAAGGTGCAACGGTTGATACGATTCGCTCAACAAACTCTGATACGAGCTCTGTTCTGGGTATCATCAACCGTATTATCGGTATCGACTACGTACAAGTTGGCGGTAAAAAGCAGTAATTCGCTATAGTGACGTTAGCCACGTACCATAATTAAGTGTCGCAGTTGCCTACCTATATTCAGTAGCCTGCACAAACTAAGTTAATCTAAGCCAGTGACCCGTCGCTGGCTTTTTTCATCCAGCAGATTTTGTGCTCTGTGCCAAACAAGTGCCCGATTCCCCTTCCCTCTTTTAACTAACAATTCGAAAAATAAGCCGAAAAGTCTTCGATTTCTTATCAAAATTGCCCCTAAATTCGCTAAATGGCCTTCTGTTTAAAGTGACACTTTCAAATCGTTGATCCTTCTATCAACCCAGAATCCGTTAATTGAGGCACAGATCAATTTACTCGAAAATCTTAATTTCCAAGAGAAATAAACACTTAATAAAAGTGTCATGATTTTATAAAAAAAACATATAGGTGCGTTCAAAAATAAACAGAAATGATAACTATCTGTAAATACGAGAAATATAAGTTTCATGAATAAAAGAGATCATTGCCATGCTACTAATTAATCAGATCGAATGATGTAAATTCGCTGTGATTAATTTGTTACGTTTTCTTGGATTTTACATGGAAAGAGAAAACAACAATGAAAATAAGAAAACGTTTAGTTGCCGTTGCTATAGCCAGTGCTATGTCTTTGTCAGTGCATGCAAGTGAATCCGTTCAAATCGATCAACCGATCAACTTTACTAGCTTCTCTGGGTTAAACGCTCAGTTAGGAGTCAGTAACGCCTCTAGCTTCAAGATGGTGAAAGAAGTAAACCTGAAAAAGCGTGGTATCTATAAAGTTAAGATCCAGCAGAACATCTGGGGAACACCGGTATGGGGACATTACCTAAATGCCACCCAAAGTGTCCAAGGTGGCGCACTTAAGTCCGTTCAAGGTCGCTACCTTAAAACAACGACCTTAGAGCGATCTTTTGTTAAGCCATCAATCAACAGCGCTCAAGCGGTTGAACTCGCAAGTAAAGATCTAAAGACTCAAGGCTTAACCAGCAAATCTCTAGACAACGTTCAACATCAGCTATTTATCTATCAAGGCTCTGTGAAGCAAGGCATCGGACAGCAAAGCGTAGATAAAACACGACTAGTGTACGTTGTCTCTTACCTAGTAGAAGGCAGTGAACAGCCGACTCGACCGTTCACCATGCTAGACGCGCACACAGGCGAAGTCATCGACCGCTGGGAAGGTATTGCCCATGCTCAGATCGGTACTGGCCCTGGCGGCAACGAAAAAACCGGCATGTACGAATACGGCACCGACTACCACTACCTTGATGTTCAAGAAGTGGGCACAGAGTGTGTAATGGAGTCTGAAAATGTCGTTACCGTTGACCTTAATGGCGCGACCGACGGCGACACCACTTACAGCTATGAATGTCCTCGTAACGAATATAAAGCCGTGAACGGCGCATTCTCACCACTCAACGATGCCCATTACTTTGGCAACATCGTGTTCGATATGTATAAAAACTGGTTCGACACAGCGCCACTCTCCTTCAAGCTCATGATGCGTGTTCACTACGGTGAAAACTACGAGAATGCATTTTGGGACGGCAGAGCCATGACCTTTGGTGATGGGGAGAGCTTCTTTTACCCGCTTGTTAGCCTAGATGTATCAGCCCATGAAGTGAGCCACGGTTTCACTGAGCAAAACTCAGGTTTGATCTACGCAAACCAATCGGGCGGTATGAACGAAGCCTTCTCTGACATGGCCGGTGAAGCCGCAGAATACTATATGAAAGGCACCAACGACTGGATGGTCGGACGCAATATCTTTAAAGGCGAAGGTGCGCTGCGTTACATGGACGATCCATCACGCGATGGCTCTTCAATCAACAACGCATCCGAGTACTACGATGGCTTAAACGTGCACTACAGCTCTGGCGTGTTCAACAAGGCGTTCTACCATCTTGCAACCACACAAGGTTGGGACACCAAAAAAGCGTTCGAACTGTTCGTGCTAGCCAACCAGATCTACTGGTCTGAAAACAGTGACTTTTGGCAGGGCGCCTGTGGCGTGAAAAACTCAGCAACCGACCTTGGCTACAGTGCCGATGATGTTGTTTCTGCGTTTAACTTAGTGGGTGTATCACCGTGTGGCGAACCACCACTTCCACCAGAACCGGAATATCAACGCCTTGAAAACGGTGTTGAAGCCGCAGTTGCTGGTGAAACAGGCTCAAAAACTTACTTCGATATCGAAGTACCAGAAGGCCAAGACAAGCTAACGATTGATCTTGCTGTGTCTACTGGTGATCCGGATATGTATGTTGGTCTAGATTATGCGCCAAGCTCTCAAGAGAATATCTGTAAGAGTGAAAGCGTAACCGATGAAGTATGTGTAATTGAAAACCCAACAGCTGGTCGCTACACGGTGAACATTCTGGGTTACTCAGATTACGCAGGTGCAAATCTGAAAGCATCGTACGAATCAGGCAATGCTAACGTACCGCCAGTTTCTTCTTTCGAACACACGGTCGTAGGCAAAGAAGTAGAGCTGCGTAGCACAAGTTCGGACAGCGATGGCCAGATCGTCTCTTACCAATGGAACCTAGGCGATGGCAACACGCAAACCGGTGAAGTGACTCGTTATACCTACGCTGAAGCTGGCGACTACGTGGTGACTCTAACCGTGACTGACGATGCAGGCGTTGCAACATCAACCAGCAAGTCGGTCACGATTGAAGGTGACTCAGCAGAAGGCTTCCCGCTAAAACTGAAGTTTGGTAACAAAAACCCGAACGGCAAAGCTCGCGTTAAGCTGGCATGGGATTACGACACCAACGACTACTTCGTGATTAAGCGCAATGGCAAGAATGTTGGCGCTACAGACTTCAACTCATACGTCGACAAGTTCCGTCATAACGGAACAGTAGATGTGGAGTACCAAGTGTGTACCTCAAGCGATATCTGTTCAGAAACCAAGCATTACCGTTTCATTAAAACACAATAATCGATAGTAAATTCAGGGCTCCGAAAGGGGCCCTTTTCGCGGTTAACTGTTCAGAAAATGAAACATCTACACAAAAACATCCACGTATTACACAAAAATCACCCCCATCAACATAACAATACTCACCATAAAAAGGACGACAAATGGCTATTCAAAAAAGCATGCTAGCTTTGGCTGTACTCGGAGGTTCTTTAGCCTTAATCAACAGTACTTCGGCTTACGCATCCCTAGGCATCACACCACCAGCGAACGAAGAAGTTTGGATCACCACCGATGCGGACGCACAACATATTATGACTCAACATGGCGCAACGGTTTATCCAAGCGTGACCGGAAACAAGCATTCCATCGTCGCGAAAATCAACCAGAAAGAGCTGGCGAAACTATCTAGCCACATGCACGAAGAAACCCACCGTTGTGGTGGCTACATGGTGCACGAAGACAAAGCAAGCGCACTCAAAGCGGCAGCTATGCCACTGACCATGAGCAACTTCGAAAAGCCAGTTATCAGCCATCAAGATACGGTGAACGACCTACTCGCTCAGGTCGAGCCGAACAACATGGTCACGACCATCGAAAATCTAACCAACTTCACCAACCGTTTTTATACTACTTCTACTGGTGTCGCTGCTTCAGATTGGCTTTTAGAACGTTGGGAGACGGAAATTAAAGATGTGCCGTATGCGTCTGCACGCCAGATCACGCATGCCGAATACCCACAGAAATCCGTTGAAGTGACACTGCTTGGCGCTAAATATCCTGAAGAGATCGTCGTGGTTGGTGGACACCTTGATTCGACCGTTGGATCTTGGACAAGCGAAGGCACCATCTCACCGGGAGCCGATGATGATGCGTCAGGCATTGCAACGGTAACAGAGTCGCTTCGCCTGATGATCGCCAGTGGTATTCAACCAGACAAAACCATTAAGTTCTATGGTTATGCTGCTGAAGAAGTAGGGCTACGTGGCTCACAAGATGTCGCCAACGCTTTAAGAGATGAGCAAGCCAACGTTGTATCGGTATTGCAATTAGACATGACCAACTACAACGGTTCAGCGCACGATATCACCTTCATCACAGACTACACCGACAGCAACCTCACCGCCTATTTAAGCGAGCTGATCGACACTTACGCGAGCGACATCAGTTACGGTTTCGATGATTGTGGCTATGCCTGTTCTGACCACGCCTCTTGGCACAATGTTGGCTACCCAGCTGCCATGCCATTCGAAAGCATGTTCAATGATTACAACCCAAGTATTCACACTGAGCACGACACGCTTGAGAACTCCGATCCTACGGCGACACACGCGACCAAGTTCGCCAAACTAGCCATTGCTTACCTTGTCGAAACCAGCCTTGATTCACCCGTTGCAGGCCCTAAAGAGCTGCAAAATGGCGTGCCTGTTAAAGGACTTACTGCAGGATATGGTGAAGAGCAGTTCTTCACATTTACGACTCAAAGTGCAGGTCAGTTAACGGTAACATTAACCGGCCCTCGAAGTGGCGATGCCGACTTATATGTGAAACACAACGGCACCGTATCGAAAGCGAACTACGACTGCCGCCCATACCAGAACAGCAGCAACGAACAGTGTGTATTGAACAAGCCAGCGGGTGAATTCAGCATCATGGTGCGCGGTTACCGTAACTTTAGTGATGTCACCATCGTCGCTAACTTCGTTCCTGATTGGCTTTAAGGTTGGTTAATTGACTAACAATTAAACCTAGCAAACACGGCTAAAACTAAAAATCCGCAAGCCCACGATCATAAATAGATTAGAGCTTGCGGATTTTTTATTGTCTTCGGAGAGCATCTCAACTTAATAACCTTTAGTTATCATCAAGCCGTCTTTTTCATTACCTTGCCACAGATGTACTCACCAATCGGCATTGCAGAGGTCGCAGCCGGTGATGGCGCGTTACATACATGTAAGCTTCTTGGGCTTTCGGCAAACAGGAAATCATGGACCAAGGTGCCATCCTTCAGTACCGCTTGAGCACGAATCCCAGCAGGATAAGGCTTAAAATCATCAACCGTAATACTCGGGCAGTATTTGTTCACTAGCTTTAGATATCCCGGTTTCCACCACGAGTTCTTAAACTCGACCAAACCCGTTTTCAAGTGATTCGCAGTCACTTTCCAAAAACCCACAAAGCTCAGCATCTGCCAAGTGTCCTTGAAGCTAAAGTTAAGCTTGCCATAACCTTCTCGCTTCCAGCCTTGAACTGCATTTGGCCCTACTGTTACGGAGCCATCAATCATGCGTGTTAAATGCACGCCCAAGAAAGGCAATTCTGGGTCAGGGATCGGATAGATAAGATGATTCACCACTTGGTTGTGCTTAGCGTCTAACTGATAATACTCACCGCGATAAGGCACGATTTGGAAGTCGGTTTCGATGTCTAACATCTTGGTCATTCTATCGGCCATCAAGCCAGAACACGTGATCAAGAATCGACTGTTCAGTTGAAGAGTCTGACCATCTACTTTGCACGTTAACTGCACTTCATCTTCTTGCTCATCGGCCATGATCACTTCCGTACCAAGGCTAAGCTTACCACCCGCCTCAACAAACTCTTGAGCCATCACTTCGGTGACTTTTTTGTAGTCGACGATACTGGTGGTTTTGACATAAATCGCACCCAAACCCGTGATATTTGGCTCGGCAAGTTTGAGCTGAGCTTGATCCAACAAATCAACATCAATATCGTTATCGTGGCAACGCTGATAGAGCGCATTCATTCGCTCCACTTCTTGCTCATTGGTCGCGACCAACAACTTACCGCAGTTTTCGACGGGGATATCGTGTTGGCTATAAAAGGCGATGGTGCGCTCTACGCCGCGTTTACAAAAATCCGCCTTTAAACTGCCCGGATCGTAGTAAACACCAGCATGAATCACCCCGCTATTATGGCCAGTTTGGTGCTGCGCGAAACCACGTTCCTTCTCGACTAAAAGGATACTTTTATCAGGGTGAGCTTGCTGTAATTGCCAAGCCGTCGACACGCCAACAATGCCGCCACCAACGATAATATAGTCGTATATTGAGTTCATAATATTCCTACATTCAATCCTTTTAATTATAGGGAAGACGCGACAGTGTTAGACCCGGTTTGAGGTAACTTTTTTTCCTCACTTTCTGATTCCATTTTCACTTGATTAGCATCGTATTTACGACCGCTGTAGATAAAGATGCCAACAAAAATGGCAACACATACCAAACGGATCACGACTGAAACATCAGGCCATACTAGAGCTATACCTACCGCAACCAACGCTACTCGAGTAATAATATTAACTTCGCTCTCTAGATAACCTTCAATCGCCGCGATAAACGCGTAAGTACCAATAACAGCAAAGCCACCCGTGACTAACACGGAGATCACATCCCAACTTACCAAGTTAGTGTAGGCAATCAACAATGGTACTAAATACAAGCCTTTGGCTATCTTCCATGCCATTAATCCCGTTCTCATCGGGGGTGTTTTAGCAATGGTTGCAGCCGCAAATGCAGTTAAACAAACAGGCGGAGTCACGTTGCTGTCTTGCGATAGCCAGAAAATGATCAAGTGGGCAGAAAGCAGTGCAAGGCTGATCGCTTCTAAGCCAAGGCTCTGTTCAAGCAGAGTTTCCACAAAATCAGCAGGGACTAACGCAATCATCTCTTTGGCTGTTTCAAGTGCCATTGGCGCGTTCAGCAAATCAAGCTTATCTGGAGCAGCCAACATGAAGATAGCTTTCGCCTGTTCCGGTAACTGTCCCGAAACCAACAGGTCGAGCAACTGACTTTCAGCAATCAGTTTATACAAAGCTGGTGCAGACAGAGTACCCAACACGATATAAGCCGCGGTTACTGGTAACCCCATGCCCAGAATCAAAGACGCCAGTGCAATTAAGGCGATCATCACCAACAAATCGCCGTTCGCCCAGCTATTGATCATCAACGAGAAGGTGTTACCAATACCAGTCGTGCTGATCACGTTGATCACCAGACCAATGCCCACTAGCAACACAGCCGTGGTCGCCATGTTTTTTGCGCCTTGAGAAAGCGCTTCGATGATCGCCTTTGGACCCATTTTGTGATTTTTAGAGAACCATGAAGCCACCACGACAGACAGAATCGAGATGCCCGCAGCGTAAGTCGGCGTAAAGCCCTTCACCAACAGAGTCACTAACACCGCTAATGGGATCAGGTTGTGCCAACCCGACAGCAATACTTTCAATAGAGGCTCACAGCCAGAAGTCACCTTTTGCACACCACTGCGTTTTGCTTCGATGCGCACGAAGAATGCCACAGACAAAAAGTAGATAAGCGCAGGAACGAAGGAAACCGCAATAATATCGACATAAGGAATTTGCGTGTAAGAGGCCATGATGAACGCGCCCGCACCCATCACAGGTGGCATCAACTGCCCGCCAGTAGATGCAGCCGCTTCAACACCTGCCGCGAAGCGCGAAGGGAAACCTGCCTTTTGCATCAAGGGAATACTGATCACGCCCGTCGATACTGTGTTTGCTACGCTCGACCCGGAGACTGAGCCCATCAAGCCGGAGCCAATAACGGCAATGAAACCAGGGCCACCAATCACTTTGCCCGCCGCGGCACGGGATACATCAATAATGTAGTCGCCGACACCAGATCGAACTAAAAATGCGCCAAATAAGATGAACATGAACACGAAGGTCCAACTGATTCTTGAGATCGAACCAAACATCCCTTCTGATGAATAAAAGCTTCGATAAAGTAACGTCTCAAGGCTTAAACCCGGAAAATGAAAAATACCGCTGGTCCATTGTCCCCAAAGCACTACATAGCTTAAACACACTAAGATAAGCACTGGAATGAACCAGCCCATAGTGCGTCTAATCAGCTCGATGACGATGGCAATCGCCAAGATAGAGAAAAACCAATCACTGGCGATAAATTTTACGCCTCGGTCATACAACGCATCTTCTGCAAAGGGGATGTAGATAAGACAAGCCAGAGCCGCCAAGGCAATTCCGATGTCGACAGCCAGCGCTATCTTGCTATTTTTCAGCGAGATATGAGCGGGATACCAGAGTGCACAAATGATCGCAAAGCCAGCGAAGTGGGTCGCCGAGATCCAAAGTTCAGGCAAGGTAGATAAGGTGTTAAACCAAATGTGTAACAACGAGAGGAGCACTCCCATTGTCGTTATTGCTTTGCCTACCCAAGGGAAATCTGTTCGGGTAGGCAATTCGAATTTTTTCAGTTCCTGCTGCAGCGAATCGCTCATAGAAAACTCCTGCTCTCCGCAGCAAACACGAAGAGAAAATCCATAAAGTGAGGAGGTGCACGAACACATTCTTGAGCGAACGTGCACCAAGCAATTAAGTCACGAAGGGGTTAGTTGATGACAAACAGCTAGTTCGCGACAAATCATTAGCTCACGAACCAATAGTTACCTGACAAAAGATAAGCTAGTTAACGATCAACTCAGAAGGGATTTCTATACCCACTTCTTTATAGTAACGAGCAGCACCTGGGTGAAGCGGAACAGGAAGGCCTGCGATCCCTTTCTCAAGTGCCATTGCTTTGGTTGCTTTGTGGATACCTTGTAGGAAAGGTAGGTTTTCATAGATAGCTTTGGTCAGTTGATACACATCTTCTTCAGAAATGTCTTCACGAACCGCTAGGAAGTTAGGTTGGGCAATCGTAGTAATTGGTTTATCGACACCTGGATAAGTGTTTGCTGGGATCTCATACTTGGTCCAAATATTGTAATCACCATTCGCTTGTTTGATTTGTGCATCGGTAAACGACAAGATTTGAATATCTTCACCCAGTGCTGCAAAGGCTTGCGTCACCGCACCAACAGGAACACCAGCAGGCGTGTTCATACCATCAATTGTGCCATTTTGTAATGCGCTCGCACTGCCACCATAACCCATAAAGGCGAGTTTAAATTGTTCTGGGTCCACGGATAAGCCTTGCATGATTTGACGACCTGAGTTTTCAGTGCCTGAGTTCTTCTTACCGATAGAGAATTTCTTACCGTTTAGGTTCTCTAGATCGCTTACCGTACCTGTTTTTGCTAGATCTGAACGCACAATAAAGTGTTCTACGTTTTGCCATAACATGGAAACTGAACGCAGTTGAGTTTGTCTGCCAGATTTCTCATATGGCCCCAAACCCTGCCAAGCCCAAGCACCGTACAAACCTTGTAGAATTGCGAACTGAGCTTCGTTCTCGTTCAACAACTTTACGTTCTCACCCGAGCCCGCAGAGCTGATAGCCGCTAAAGAAAAATGCTGCTTAGGCGCAAGCTTAACTTTACTCAATGTCGCTAAGGCCACACCCACTGGATAATAGGTACCACCCGTTGAAGCCGTCGCTAAAATATAGCTGCGATCTTCTTCAGCTGACGCATTACTGATAAGGCCAAGAGAAGCCATTGCTAGCGCTAAAGTTTTAACCAGCTTGTTGTATTTCATTGTTACTCTCCATGTAGGGTTATTCACGTTATATTTTTGTTAACAACAATAGGTAGCAAGCGTAATGCCAGTTTTTAACTATTTGTTTTAATTTACTTTTATTTTAAAACCTATTCAAAATAAGCCGTTTTTTGCTTATTCCCCTGTTATTAAGTAAGCCATTTTTTGCTTATCGGCTACCGGAATTAACACCTGTAGATCGGGAAGCAAGTCACACCATGTTGCAGTTGTGTGATCAATGTATGTAAATTGATAAATATGCAATGAGCCATTTATTGCTCATTAAAAATCAACAAGCACTGCGATGAAGCCGCTCTCTAAGGGTCAACATAGTCACTTCGATTTAACCCATAACGCACCATCTTTTGGTTCAATGTTCGACGAGGTAAATCCAAATCTTGCATCACGTCATTGATACGCCCTTTATAACGAACTAAGGCATCATGAATCACTTTCCTTTCAAAGCTCTGTACTTGAACCGCCAAAGGGATGCCCGCCGTTGTGGACTCTGTGACAGAATTGGGACGACACGCCAAAATATCCCCAACGGTCAAGCTTTCATCCAATGCAAAACGAATCGCAACATTACGCAGTTCACGCACATTGCCCGGCCACGCATACGAGAGCAGTGCATAGCGATCAGCCTCACTGGCTATACGTGTTTCGGAATTGGCTTCTTGGGTGAAGTGTTCAAACAAAAGTAAGGCATCTTCTTCACGCTCACTGAGTGGAGGCAAATGCAGCTGGGCAACATTCAAACGATAGAATAGATCTTGGCGAAAGTCGGGGTGATTCAGTAGATCGCTTTTCGAGGCAGAGACCACTCGTAGATCAACATGTTGTTGCTGATTCCCCCCCACGCGTTCGACGACATTATCTTGCAAGGTGCGCAGCACTTTTACCTGCATCGACAGCGGCATACTCTCTATTTCATCAAGGAACACTGTGCCTTTGTCGGCAAATTCCAGCTTACCAATGCGTCGTTTGGCCGCACCAGTAAACGCTCCGGCTTCGTGTCCAAACAGCTCGCTTTCAAAGAGATTTTCTGGGATTGCGCCACAGTTGAGCGGAACAAACGGATGGGTTTTACGTTGGCTGAATTCATGTAAGCAAGAGGCGACCAGCTCTTTACCACAACCCGTTTCACCATAGATGATCACGTTGGTGTCTATGGAAGCGACTTTCTGGATTTGCTCGCGCAGTTCACACATCACTTTACTGCGACCGATCAGCACCTGTTCAATGCCCTTAAGGTTATCCAGATAGTTCTGACGACTGTTTCTGTCTTGGCCACTTTGATGTTTATCTACCGCTTCCGATACCGTTTGAGACAGACGCTCTGGGTCGAATGGCTTCTCAATGAAGTCATAGGCACCTTGCTGTAAGGCTTTCACCGCCATATCGACATCACCATGCCCAGTAATCAAAATAACAGGCACATCTGGCACAAGACCTTTGAAACGCCCTAGCAGATCAACACCATCAATATCAGGTAAACGAACATCGGTGATAATGGTTTGAAAATCACCCTGCTCTACGGCGTTTAACGCATCTTGTCCTACTTCAAATGCGGTGACATCGAAGCCCGCCAGCTGCAACCATTGGCTGGTTGCTTGACGCACAATCGCGTCATCTTCAATTAAAGCAATACGCTGCATAGTTTGGTTCCGCCACTCTACATCTGATTAATATCGTCCACGGTATGTAAAAAAACCTCAGACGGAAAGGAGCTAGCTCCCACTTTGAATAACACTCCTTTAACAGTTTAATAATGTTTGTTAGCTTCGATTTGTCTCACTCTCCATTCGCTTAAAAAGCAAACATAAAACCTTGTCAAACCACTAGTTCAAAGAGGCAAGCCACTAATTTTAAAGGGATTTGATCAGAAATGATGAATAACAATCGATATTGGTTATTCCTGTGTACCTGTTTATTGATTGGTTTGGTGCAGGTCACCACCAAGAATGGCATCAGCCAGTGGAAGCTTGAACAAGCCCAACGCTATGCCGAACAGCGCTTCCTTGGCTACATTGCCGAAGCAAGGCGAACCCTTAAGCGTTTCTATTATCTGCCCTACCTAGTAACCAATGATGAAACCAGTGTGCGCTTCATTGATGGTGAAGCCCGCCTAGAAAAACGCATTAAGAAGCAGCTGATTCAATTGGATAAAGCCGCCAACACCAAGGGCTGGTATCTGCTTTCTGGCGAAGGGGACTTGTTGGTATCGAGTGTTGAAAGAAGCAAACTGAGCAATAAGAACGCCAGTACAATTGTTTCGAAGATCCACCAACAAGGTGGTGCGATTTCAGTGGTGACAAAAAACAAAGGCGTGACACCCGATTACTTCATAGCGGCACCCGTATATCGAGCCTCTGATGTGGTTGGCATTGTCGCGGTGCAAATCGATTTGTCATTGTTAACCGATCAATGGTTTGCCGATGGTGAGGCGATACTGTTTCAGAACCCTCGCGATCAGTTCTTTCTCTCCAGTGACAACAGGTTGAGTGCCGATTGGTTCAATGACACCTTCAATTCTCAGCCCACAGCGACAAAACGTGAGCTGTATGACCAAACCCATATTCGCGTGTGGCGATTGCAAGATAAAGATTACCTAATTCAGTCCATCAAGTTAGACGATCTGAATTGGCGTTTAACCTACCTAACGCCATTAACCAGCCTCAACCAGACCACGAACTGGATCAGCTGGAGTGTGGCGGTTGGCTGTCTTTTCATTCTGTTACTGTTGGTTATTCTTTACCAAAGACGCCAGAAAAAGCTCAGCAATCTGAGAATCCAAAAGCTTATCGAAGAGTCTGAGAAACGACTGTCTGGGATGATCAATAAAACCCATGTTGGGTTAATACTGATCGATAAACACGGACGCATTCACGATATCAACCTGATGGCGAAGAACTACTTTTCACTATCTGATTCAATGATCAATAACATCAAGGCGTGGCAGTTATTTGAGGCAGGTAACCCGAATTCAACCACCTTGCAACTGCTCAAAAACTTAGAGCAGCATCAAGAGCTGGCCGAGATAACTAGCGTCGAAACCATGGCAAGACGCAGCGATGGCAGCTACTTCCCTGTTTTATTCTCTATTAGCGCCTTTCCTTGGCATGCGACGACTTACTACCTGTGTACCGTAATCGATATCAGCAAACGTAAGAAAGCCGAAATTGCGGTGCAAAACGCCAATAAAACGCTGCAACTGCGAGTAGAAGAGCGAACGCAAGACCTAAAAGATGCACAGCAAGAACTTGTCGAATCTAGCAAACTGGCTGCACTAGGGCGGATGTCGAGTGCGATTACTCATGAACTCAATCAGCCGCTTACTGGCCTAAAAACGCTACTTTCAAGTAACCAGCTATTGATGGAAAGAGGCGAGACCAAGATGTTGAAAGCGAACATGGACTTAGTCATGAGCCTGATCGACAGAATGGCTAACATGACCAGCCAATTGAAGTCGTTCGCCTTCCAAAGACTTGAAAAGCCTTACCCAGTTTCACTGACAGACGCACTGCAAGAAACCCTACGCATTCACCAAGCCGATCTCGAAAACGTCGATATTCGCGTGCGTGTCGCTTCCAATATTTCGATGGTAATGGGAGAAGAGGCGCGACTTCGTCAAGTGCTTGGTAACCTGCTTAGAAACGCTGTCGATGCCACGCAGAATCAGAAACCAGCAACCATTGTGATCAGCGCTCATACCGAGCAACAACGCGTGATCATCAAGGTTCAAGATAACGGTTGTGGTGTGTCTGAAGATCAACTCGAAACCATTTTCGAACCATTTCATACCAACAAAAAGATGGGCGAAGGCTTGGGGCTCGGGTTGGCTATCACAGCGAACAACGTGCGCGATATGCAAGGCACCTTGATAGCGAAGAACAATTCAGACCAAGGCATGACATTTACGTTAACACTAAACAATAGCGATAGTGAGTAGTTACTTACACAGACCTTGAACTCCACATTCTATTGAAGCGCTAGAACTAAAAAACCGCCCACAGAGGGCGGTTTTGATTCACTTATTGGCGTGTGACTTATTCACTAATCCGTTAACGACTTACTCAGCTAACTGCTTCAACAACAGTTCTGTTGGGCGCACAATCGCGATGATCGATTCATCGTAGATTTTCGCTGAATCAAACAGTATCGCTTGGTAGGCATTCACGTCAGCTTCTCTTACCTTCTCGCCAGCTTGCGCTTTAGCAATCAAAGTTAATGCTAAATCTGCAACTTCAACGGTTTTCTCTGCAACCACCACAGTCTCTACCGAAGACACGTTACCAGCGAAGACAGTTTCCGCCGCTAGTGCAGCTGATTTTGCTTGCTGATAATGCTCTGCAAGTTGCTCTAGCGCCTGCTGATTGCCTGTCGCCACTTCATTGACCAAGTCTTGCATCTCATACACCGCGTAGCTTTCTACTGGCAAAGCATCCACGAAGCGATTTAGGCGCTCGTATTGGCTGTACAAGGTGCCCTTAGGTTCAGTGGAGTTCCACTTTTCCCAGTTGCGAGCATAGTATTGAGCCGGCTCGGTGTATTTCGCTAGCACGCGCAGGTCGTGAATATCTTGGCCTTTGGCAATGCGCTTCAACAGCATATCAGCATCTGCGTGATGACGTAGCCCTACCGATACTTCCGACCATGTATCCATCGCTTTCATGCGCTTATACATACTGCGTTCGTCTGTCAGTTCTGCATCCGACCAGAAACGTTCTGCAATTGCATAACTGCGAGGCCATAGGTAGTTTTCGACCGTGAGGCTGTCTTTGTTTTCTAGCCACATGGTGATCTCGCCGCCTAAAATCAGCTCTTTTTCTTTGTCGGTTAGCTCCGCGGGGTAGCCTCCGTTTGGCTCAGGGATCACGCTGCCTTCTACATAGCTGCTCGCAATCACTTCGCCTGTGGTTGGCCAGCGCACGTTACCAATTAACTGATAGCTGCCTTCCGCAAACCCATTTGGATTCAAGTTCAGGTTGAATTCGGTATACGACATGAAGTTATCGAAGTGGCCGACAAAGGTTTTACCCGGCACATAATCAAGGATGTAGATCTCTTCACGAGACTTACCGTTGTAATCACTGAATGCGCGGAACGTGCCGTCTTTTGCTTCAATGATAGTCAGTGTTCCCTTACGTGGGCTGCCTTTAGAGCGAGGCTTTTGCCATTGGTAAGTCACAAACTTCTCACCACTGTGCAGCTTATCGTCAACCGTGATGCCACTTGGAATTGGATCATTGCGATAGTGGTAACTGGTTGGCTGAGGTTGGTCTAGGTAGTAACCCGTAGACAGAATACCTGGGTAGCCCTCTTTCGCCGCACGACCGATACTGTCGTGTCCTTGCCAGCTTTGAATCACGATAGAAGTTGGCAGATCTTTATGCCAAATCTCATCCCAACCCGTCATCTTCTTGCCACGCTCTTCCAGCATCTTTTCAACTTTTACGTTGAGGTAAGACTGTAAGCCGCGCTCACCATCGATATTGTTCTCTTCGATGAACTGTTGGTGCTTTTCGCTGTTTTTCCATTGCGCATAGTTCGGCTCATCGCCACCAATGTGGAAGTACTCGTCTGGGAACAGTTCTGTCACTTCATCAAACACGTCGCCCAGCATTTCATAGAGCTCTGGGTTAAGTGGGTCCATCAATGGCTCAAATACACCCCAGCCACGTTCTTGTTCGTAGCTTTGACCTTCACCACCCGACATCAAGCGTGGGTAAGCGTGCGCCACAGCAGAAGAGTGTCCCGGCAGTGAAACTTCTGGAATAACACGAATACCAAGATTACGAGCGTACTCAACTAAGTAACGAACTTGGTCTTTGGTGTAGTAATCACCATCAGTGGTTTCTGACCATAGACGCGGCCAAGATTCCGTTTGAATGCGGATACCTTGATCGTCCCAGAAGTGCCAATGGAACACGTTCATTTTCGCAGAAGCCATCGCATCTAGCTGACGAATCAACACATCAAATTCAATGAAGTGACGCGAGGTATCGTAAGAGACTCCACGCCAACGAAAGCGGGGCTCATCAACAATGGTTACGGCAGGAATATGGTAGCCAGTTGCTGTGGTTTCAACGAGCTGTAAAAGGGTTTCGATGCCGTGAATAGCGCCATATGGGCTTGGTGCGCTCAGCGTGATTTGCTCACCCTGAGTCGTAATTTTGTAAGACTCTACAGAGTCGATGTTCTGTACTTCAGACTTTGGCGCCGCGTCGATATCAATGATCAGGTTCGCTTCGTCTGCGCTATCAACCTGCCAGTTTAGAATCGGCACGCCAGTTTGGCGCTCTAGGCGATCGATAAAACGTTTCGCGGTGTATTCAACGCGATCAGAGTTAAAGCCTTTGATGTAAACCTTGAAGTTACCGTCGACCTTAACTTGCCCAGCTTGCAGCTCGACTGTTTGTGGATACGGCATTAAATTTAGATCGGTATTCGGAGCCATTGCTAACGCCATTGGGGACACTACTGAACTTGAAATCAATAGAGACAATATAGTTTTTTTCATTATTAGTTTTCCTATATAACGGGCGTTCTGTTTTGTTTATCGGAGGCAATTCACAAAACAGAACCATCAACCACTGCTGTTGTTTATCTTTATTTAAAACACTTATCTTTATTCCAAACGCTTCTCGTTAGTTCACAAGAGCGACCGCTTCTCGGACTAACTCCGCGATCTCGTCCCACTGTTCGTTCTCGATCATCTTCGGAGATACCATCCAAGTACCGCCACAGCACACCACGCGATCCACAGCTAGATAGTCATTAACGTTGTGTTTGCCGATACCACCAGTAGGCATTAGCGACACATCAACGTAAGGTGCGAGTAAAGATTTCACCATGTTGATGCCGCCAGACGCTTCTGCAGGGAAGAACTTCAAGAAGTTAAGACCAAGCTCTAGCGCTTGCTCTACTTGGCTTGGGTTGTTTACGCCCGGAACGATTGGCATGCCGATCTCTTGGCAGCGTTTTACGGTGTTTGGATTCAGGCCCGGTGCTACGATGAATTCGCTGCCCGCCTCTTTCGCAAGGTCGATCTGCGCTGGCGTTAATACTGTACCAGCACCGATACACATCTCTGGGTAGGCATCACGCATCGCACGAATCGAATCCGCTGCCGCTTCGGTACGGAACGTCACTTCTGCGACTGGCAGGCCGTTTTCTACTAACACTTTTGCTAGTGGAATCGCATGTTCCACCTTGTTGATTTGAATAACAGGGATAACTTTGAACTGCTTAAGTGTGTTGATCATTTCTTGAGACATAATAAATTCGCTTTGTTTTTCTATTTTTTAATTAAGTGATTCATAGCGCTTACCGGGATGATCGCGCCTGAGTATTGAATAACGGTAGAAGCCAGTTGGTGACCCAGTTCAGCTGCATCATTGGTGCTCTCACCTGTAAGACGCGCCGCCAGATAACCCGCAGCGAAGGAGTCACCTGCTGCGCAGGTGTCGACCACGTTAGAAACACGAGTCGCGGATACATAACTCTCAACAACATCGCCTTGTTCAACTTGAACAATCTTGCATGGCTCACAGCCACGTTTGATGACGATCTCTTGGCAGCCTAAGCGAAGGCAGCGTTGTTGAACGCTCTCGCCATTGCCCCAAACCAGCAGGTCGTCGTCTTCGGTAATCAGTGCAATGTCGACCAATGGTAGTAACTTGGCGTACCAATGCTGAGCTTGTTCAGTCGTCCAAAGTTGCGGGCGATAGTTGTTATCAAAAATCAGCTTGCCGCCTTGATTTGAGAACACGCTAATAGCTTTGAATAAGCGCTCACGATAGGCGTCATCTAAAATCGCGATACTGATACCGCTGATGTAAACCGCATCGACTTGTTTCTCGGTCAGGGCGATTTCAAGCTTATTCAGATCACTAGCTTGAAAGTAAGATTTGACTGCCGCGTCGTTGCGCCAGTAATGAAAGTGTCGCTCGCCTGTCTCGTCGGTTTCAACCATGTAGAGTCCAGGAAGCTTGTTCGCAATGCGTTCGACGAAATTGGTTTGAATGCCTTCTAGTTGCCAGCTATCAATCATATTTTGAGACAGCTCATCACTGCCAAGCCCTGTCGCATAGTGCACAGAGAGGTTTTGATGTTGAGTTAAGCGAGAAAGGTAAAGTGCGGTATTAAGTGTGTCACCGCCAAACTTTTTGGTTAATGGAGAGCCGCTGATTTCGACCATACATTCGCCGAAGAAAGCAATATTGAACAGAGAAGATGCCGACATAGCCGCTCCTAAAAATAAAGATAATTGACTTTAGAAAAGGCCCTACCGTTAAGCAGGGCCTGAATTAAGCAAACCAGTTGTGGAGACTAGGTTTAGCTTGTTTGATTTGCAGGACGTTGAGGTGCCGCTTCTTCTTCAAGTACGCCAGTCTCAGACATTTCCATCTCCATCAGAGCACGCTCGTCATCAAGAATCGCTTTTGCCATTTCAGGTGTTACTTGGTTAGCCGGAGTCACTAGGCTCACAACCACACCTGCCGTTAGAGCAAACAGACATGATGGGATAACTGGGTTGCCCCAGAAGGCTGTGTAGTCAGCGTTTAACATTACTACGAATGAAGCTACAGAAGCACCCGCTAGTGTTGCAAGCGCACCTTGCCAGTTGTAGCGTTTCCAGAATTTACCCAACATACCGCACACAAACATGCCCGACATAACCGTTGAAATCATCTTAGTGATGTAGCCAATGATGTCGTTTGACGTCAGTGCGAACAGTAGTGCGAAGCCAATCACCACAACCAAAGCTAGACGAGAGTAGTTCAACATTGATTCTTTGTTTGGTACGCGGCCTGTGAACATCACGTACACGTCACGCAGTAGGATAGATACACCGGCAATCGCATCTGAGCTTGCACTCGACATGGTTGCAGATAGACCTGCGATAAGAACAATCATGCCTACGCCAACTGGAAGAACCGTTGCAGCTACGTATGGGAACGAGTAGTTCGGGTTATCCAATGATGGGTCGATTGCGTGCGCAGCCATACCAATGATTGCTGGAATAATAGAGAAGAAAAGGTACAACACACCAGAAGCGACAAATGAGCGACGGATAGTTGAAACATCTTTACCAGAGTAGATACGCTGACGGAATGAAGGTGTTGCAAGTACGCCCACACCGATAACCACAGCCAGAGAAACAGCAGGCAGAATGCCCAGTTTATCGATTGCTAAAAAGCTTGTAGCAGCAGGGTCCATCGCAGCGTAAAGGTTATCCATGCCACCAATGTGATCAACAGACATTACCGCCATTAGGATGAAGCCAGCAAAAAGGATGATTGCTTGAATCGTATCGGTCCATACAACTGCTGTGTAACCACCGATAACAACGTAGATAGTGAAAGCTGCAGCAATAATAATTTTCGCAAGGTTAAGGTCGATGTCTGCAATCCACGCTAGGTACATGCCGCCACCTAGAATGTGCGCACCTAACCAACCGATTGACGCGATAAAGATAAGTAGGCCAACCACGTTTTTTACGATTCGGTTAGCGCCAACGTAATAAGCCAGCTCTTCACTCATGGTCATGAAGTTCAGTTTACGAACCGGAGCAAACCAAAGTGCAAGCAATAGGATGCCGACAGCACCGCCAATTCCGTACAGAGCACCTGCCCAGCCATTTGCGTAGCCGAAGCCAACCGCGCCCATACTTGAACCCGTGCCGACCATAGTCGCAACCGTTGTACCAAGTACTAAGAATAATGGCAGGCCACGGCCGCCTAATAAGAAATCTTCGCCAGATTTTTGATTACGCGAGACAAACCAGCCTAACCAAATTAGAAAACATACGTACACGCCGAAGCCTGTAAGAAAAAGTGTGCTGTTCATTTGACACCTCTCAGTGAAATATTGAGTTCATTCTTGAACTTTATTTATGATTCATTCATTTTTATATTTCATATAATTACTTCTGTC
>NZ_JBFRST010000035.1:0-80444 GCF_041473705.1 Vibrio sp. 10N.222.55.B11 | reverse complement strand
CCGTCACCACCAGTAGACCCATCGCCACCAGAAGATCCTTCACCGCCAGAACTTTCAGATCCATCACAGGCTTTTCCTGAATAGTTGTAGTGACCAAATGGGCGAGGGTCATTTTGCACACCACCAGAGATCCAAGTTCCGGCCATTAAGGTAACTTTGCAGCTATTGTTACAAGCGGTATTTACTTGAGATGAACCAACAGGGAAGGTGATTGTTCCTAAGCTTTGGCCTGACATTTTTTTACAAGGACTTTCACATATTCCCGTTTCTTCGTTAAGTTCTGTACCTGTAGGGCAAGAGGTAACAGGGGTGCCTTGAAGAATGAGTGAGCGACCTTTTTTTATATAACAAGGACCACTCAAGCGACCGCCATCTCTAACAAACTTTGAGAAGTCAATAATATCTCCCGCAGTAATATCCGAATAATAGCTCCCAGAGGCGTAGCTAACCCGACATAATGTGGCATTAGCACTAAATGAAATACAGAGTAAGAGAGTCAAAAAAGCCCGAATTATCAGAAGCATGGAATCCTCACTATAAAAAAAGGGAGCCGAAGCTCCCAATCAATCAACCTGCTATGACTCCGGTGTAAACCCCATATAAGAATGAGGCACACATTAGAGAGCCAAGAACAACGGAGACAATCATTACTTACGGAGCCAAGAAACAACCATACCCAAACCAAAACCAAGAGCAGCAATACCAATTACACCGGAAGTAGTAAGACCGACCATAGATTTACCTGCATCGACAGCCGCAGTAATAGCGGTTTCATTTGCACCTTCAGCGAACGCAGAGCCAGAAGTAAGAGCGACAGAAGCAACAAGAATTTTATTGCTAACCAATTGACGTAGTTTATTCATAATAATTTTCCTAAATGGATTAACGAAAGTGTTTTAATACGCGCCCAAGAACGTGACCACCAACGAAGGTTATCAAGCTTTGAGCAATAACGAATTCATACAAATCTTTGTCGAATTCAAGTAATGACCAATCAAATTGACCATCAACCAAGTGCGTTAACTGTTCTTTAGAGACCAATACATATTCACAAACATCACCGGACGATTGTTGTAAAATCCCATCAATAACAGTCACGCAAATAGACATAGCACCTAGACCTAATTACTTAGCTTTCATAAAGTTATCGAAGTGCTTTTTAATTTCTTCATCGACAGGAACGAGCTTGTTAACCAAGATATCTAGAGGATCATTTGGGTTAGCACCAAAGCTCAGTTCGTAGTCACGGTTGGCAACAAAAGCGCGAGATTGGATAAGCTGACGAGCGTAGGCCACATCAATTTTCAGAGCTTGTTTGTTGTAAGGGATGTCAGTTGAGAAACCGATACCAGTTTGCTGAAACTTCTCGTTATCGACTTCTTCAACAGCACGTAGGACAGACAGCTCCGCGAACTCCATATTAGATTTCGGGAAACGCTTGATAGAGATACCAGTTATTGTAGGCATATTCTTGACTCCAAAATTTCGATTTTCTGTTTAGTGTATTCGTCAGGAATGCCTAACGAGGTTTCAAAGTTTGCGCGTCTATGGTGCGTAGGAATGAGCATTCCGAATGCTTCACCTAAGTCACCCTCAGTCATTGCAACAACTTCAGAAAGTGCTTTACCACATTGGCGACGAACCCAAGCAATACGAGCAAAGAACTCAAGACCGGCTTTTTTTTTGTTAAGCTCAATCTTCATCGGTTCAGCAGGGTCGATACTTGCTGAGAAGTCACACAGACCAGCAAAGGCCGAAGCAGGCGAGGCGAGTAGTGCCAAATCACACTTCTTCAATTCCACTTCATTGCGGTACCAAATTACTTCAGGGTCAGCGATGTTTTGCTCAAACTTCTTGTTGTACACACGCCAGTAGATTGCAGAGGTACGAGAGCCAACAAGGACAGCTTCCTCTGATAATTCACCGGATTGTGAAACGCGCTTATGAGGAACCATTGTCGGACCACGACCACGAGAAGCAGTGCGAAATGCTCCCTCATAAAAACATTTCTCAGCGTACTTACAGTCAAAGATTCCGGTGTAGTCATCCACGCAGAGATCTAAACGGGCTAGGCGATTGATGCCCAAAAGTGACAACCACCAGTGCACCTTTTTGTGTGTGGTGAAGTCGAACAACTTAGCGCAACCCGTACCATTGATTTGCACGTAGACCGTATCGTTGTTACCACCAACACCAACCAAACCACATTCAACCGTTCCCGTAGAATCGTAAATCACCATTGAATCTTCATAGCCATGCAAACCACGGCCACGCATAGGAGACAGACGGAAGTTAAAGACTTTTGCCATGAACTCATCAAACCTATCGGCTAAAACCTTACGACATTTGTTACGGTGTAACTCAATTGATTTCTCTATTGCTTCTGGTGAGTTAAAACGACCTTTAACGCTTTGCTTTTTAAACTCAGGAAACTGCATGTTGATAAAGTCTTGTTCGTTCGAGTTATCCAAGTGTCTAAGCGAACCGTAAGAAAACGAAAAGGCTAGGTGATCCACTTGAACCGGACGAATCTCATCATGAAACTTGTGTGGTTTTTTAGATGGCATGGAAAACACCTTTAACCAAAAGCTCTTGGTAGTTCTCATCAGTGATTTCGACAATCTGAAACGACACCATGCCGTAATGAACTTCCATGAACTGGAAGAACTCACGCTGAGACTTAAAGAAGTTATGACCCCAAGGAAAGTAAGCGTTGATGCCATGGTTGGGTTCGTTGTCGAAGTAGATAGAGTCCATGATTAACGTTCCAAACCGTAGAACGTGCAGAACTGTTCAAGTTCTTGGTCGTTATCAAACGTAAAAGTGAAAGAGTCACTAGAGTTATAAAGTGGATTCTTATAGCTGACAGTGTGAAAAAGTTCTTCGCCAATTGTGCGTTGGCCAAACTCAAGTTCGCTAACAAGGAACTCAAAGCAGATTTCTAGTGGTGAGTTATGAAGAGACACGGACGCGTGTGTGAAATCTGGGTAGTTAGAGAAGCTAACGTGTTCAGATTTCAAAACAGAGCCGTATTGAATAGATTCAATTTGGAACATAGAAGCCACCATAGTTAATCAACCAAAGCAGGTTGAGTTGCGATATGTGGCAATCGTAGTTGCGACCAATGGCAATTACAAGATGCGATTTATGGCAACTTTGCAGCTACAATGAACAAAATGGAGGTGCCAAATGTACTCATCAGAATTAATTAATGCCTACAAAAAGGCGAAAAATTACGTACAAGACAAGCAAGTTGCACACGACTTGAACCTTGATCCACCGAAGATAAGTAAAATTAGAAAAGGTGTTCGCCAACTTACTGATTCAGAAGCAGTTTTCTTGGCTGAGAACTCAGGTATTGATCCGGAGATAGCGTTGCTTGGTTGTCACGCTGACCGCAACGAAAATCCAGAGATTAAACAGATGTGGGAACACATTGCAAAAAAGTACAACGGGCTAGGATTAAAAGCGATTTCAATGACTTGCGCAGGATTAGCGTTGATGGCAGCCACCCCAAATAAAGCACTAGCCAACTGCGTATTATGTATATGCGGGTAAATACACAATACGTTAATTTTCAAGGTCTTGAATCCTCTAAGACCTTAATAACTCTCTCGTTTTTTATCTTGTGGGCGATGAGACCCCAGACCAAATTTTGATCACTTTCATGGAGCAAGCCTGCGATATGGAAAGCTATCTTCCAGTCTATAGAATTCCGACCATTCCGCCAGTTTCTTACGGTTGATTGGTCGACATTCAGCTTTTTTGCTAGTTGGTACTCTGAGGTGAGACCGAACTTAGCTTTAGTACGATTCAAAAGCGCATTTTCGTATGTAAAGCGTTCCATTATGATCCCTCATATTTCGTTCATTGTAGGGGTGGATTTAGCTTCAAAGCCATACGGGGCATGCTTGCCAGTAGCAAATAAATTCCAGTAGAGTGATTTATGTCAAAGGTTTAATACTCTAGGAAGGCAACGATAGTTTGCTACCACTTTAATGAATGTCAGTCATCGATCACCTATCAAAAGTTTCAAACGAAGTGCGCGTCCATTGGCCGCACTTAATCGTGATCGTTGGAGAAAGCTGTTGGAGAACCCGTCCCAATATGACTATCTGCTGTCTCGTTCGGGCAAGTCGACGCAACGCCAATACTTAACCGATATTGGCCGAGTGATGGACTACTTGGTGAGTGAGTTGGAGTTTCGTACTTGTAAGGTAGGAGTAGCGACCGCGAACGGGTTCTTGCTTCGTACTTGGGCGAATGCAGCCAAAGGTACCGGCTTACCAGAATGGCGGGTGAAACAGTGCGTGAGTTACGCAAAAGATCGAGGCTGGATCACCTCAAAGCAACCTCGAGAGAACATCAATGGCGACTGGTATGGATTGGCATCCATTAAGCGCATCACCGACAAGTATTTCCGCGATCTCGGTTTGAACCTGGCTTACGCGAACGCCAAACAAGCTGCGACTAAGAACCTCAAGAAAATGGCCGCCTCAACCGGCGTACACATCCGTTATCTTTTAACACCCATCACTTTGTTACGTAAGTTTGCGCGTCGCAGTACTCAGCGCCACAACAGCACTGTGCCTTAATATCAAAGCTCAAACTGTGCCTAGATCCGCCTGAACCCCGATTTTTCGGGGTTTTTTGTCTCTATTCCTATCCAATCTCATCGATTTAAGATCTTGAATTCCTCGTTGTGGATAACCGTTTCATTAACCGGTGTTTTACTGCGTTAACTACTCCATGAATTCAGTCCTTGAGATCACAACGCATAGTCTAAAGACTAATGATCTATCTAAAGATAGATGTAAGGGAGAGTTACTGTTACCCCGTGAAAAACGGGGATAACTTATTAAAGGAAGCGGCTCATCGAGCTCGCCAGCGAGCTGGAGCCTTATTACGCGAGACGTTCGATAGCATGGCGATAAACACCGAAAATGCGGGCACAGCAACGGCTATGGAGTCGCTACGCGACGGTCTATTAGGAAAGAAAAGGCGAGATCTAAGCGCACAGTTTAATTACTTAAACCTATTAAGTTTCATGTTTTAATTGTTATAATCTATTGGTTAACGTCGAGAGACAGGGACACACCAACGTCGTGAGACAGAGGACAATACAATGACAAAGCATCAACAGAGCTACCAACAATTGGTCAGCGAGCTTGAGCTCGTTGAACAAACGCTGACCCAAGCGGCGCCAGACTGGAACACCGTTCCCACCTTCAAGAAACCCCTTGTCGCGATCCAAGCGGCCGAAGAAGCCAGCCAACAGGTGGCGACGACCATCCATTTGCTGAAATCCCTCATGAACAACTTCCACCTTCGCTTGAGCGAACTGGAGGCGACGCATGGCCAGTAAGAACCCCGTCAAAGGTTACATCGCGTGCCCAACGCATGGGTGTGATGAGATCTGCACCGTGCACGCCGTTGGCGAGCATAAGCTCATCGAAGGCGGTGAGCCGCCTAAAAATAAGCGCCGCCTCGGTCAGCTCTATACCATTTGCCCCAGTTGCAAAACCAACCAAAGCGCGGGTAAACCGTTTCAAGACTGGTTGCACAACCACATGGTGTCGAGTCCAGATAAAGCCACTACTGATTATAAAGACAGTGCCAATAAGAAACCCGAGCCAAACACCCCTTTAAAACCGAACGAAACCAAGCCCGATAAGGGCTCAAGCAATCCCGACAAATCCAACGAGAACCAACCCGTGTCGGTTAACACCCGGTTAGGCTGGTCATTCTTGTTGCTGTTAAGCACCTGCGCGTTGTTGTGGTTTGGTTTAACGAAGAAAAAAGGAGTCACTCATGAGCAATGAAGCCCCATTCACGCCCGTGGAGAACGAACTGGATGAACGCGACCAACAAGCCGTTGAAGCCGTAGAAACCTTACGTGAAGCCCGAGAGCACGACGAGGCCGAGCCGTCAGAGACGCAAGACGCTTCGCCGGAGCCATTGGGTTTCGGGGAAGAAGATGCGCGCATGATGCTCTCTTACGGCTTAGGTGTGGTGGAGATGACCGTCGGCAGTGTGTTTGATGTGCCGTTTGAAATCGACACCCGAGCCGGTAACCAGTGGTTAGACGCCGCATCACCCATGCTGCAGAAGTACGGACCCGCCGGTTTGAAATGGTTCGGCCAGTATCAAGGCGAGTTTGTGTTTGCCATGGCCTCGATGACCTTGATTGGGGGTTGCGCCAAACAAGTGCGCCAACTTAAACAGGCTCAGGAGACAACTGAGCCCGAGACGCCGCAGGAGGTGGACAGTGAAGCTCCCCAATCCAGTGAACAAGAATAACGCCCACAATGCGGAGCACGTTTGTTACATGGGCACCACGGGCAGCTGCAAAACCACCGCCATTCGTCAGCTCAATTTCATTGAGCGTTCGTCTCAAGTGGTGATGTTCGATCCGTACAGCGAACACATCGAGGCGCCGCTCAAAGGCGGCCGTGTGCAAGCGTGCCACAGCTTTGATGAGTTCTACCACAAGGCGTGGTTTGCCCGAAAGAAAAAGGCCGCGTTTCGGTTGGCTCTGGTTGAGCAAGAGCGAACCCGAGAAAACCTCGAGTTGTTTGCCAACATGGTCTGGTCATTGGGCGATGGCCATCATCCGAAAAAGCTCCACTGTGTGATTGAAGAGCTTGCCAAGTTCACCAATACACCGTCAAAGCTCGATGGGTTAGCCGGCGAACTCTGGACGGGTGGCCGCGGCTTTGGCTTGGTGATGCACGCCACGTTTCAGCGTGGACAAGAAGTGCCTAAGACGGTGCTCGATGAATCCAAATATGTGTACGTTGGCGCGGTCAGCTCACGGCGCAATGCCAAGTACATTGCGGACTATTTTGATATTCCCATGGAGGCCATTTTGGGGCTGCAAAGCTGCGTCGATAGGGAGCATTTAGGGCGTAAAAAATTCGCGGATTACATCCTCAAATCACCGGGATTAGGCAAGTGGGAACAAGGAAAAATCTACCCCAAGCGATGACGGTAACCTAATAGGTTTAACTCTTAACCTAACAGGTTAAAGACACTGGTCATTTTCGTCTGAATACACCACGTTATCAGCATCAATCACTCTAAAGGAACTCCCATGAGATTGAACGTGAAAAATGTGGCGATTGTCGCCGGAATTGCTGCGGTAACGACGGGTGCGATCGTCTTTGCCGTGAATAATAAAGTCGGTGGCCTCGATAAGTTGTTGGGTCGCTCGGGCTGGTTTTAGAGGGGAATACGATGTCAGTCAAACCAATCAAATTGAACTCGATGGTTGGCGCGTCGTGGGGACAAAAAGGCACATTGCCAATCCCTAATGGCCCGACGTACCACGAGTTGGTGCTGGAAACCAACGCCAGCGCCGCAGACATGCAGCGCATTGCGATAACGCTTAACGCCGAAGAGATTTACGTCTTAACCGGTGAAGAGCTCGTGATGCTTGAGCGCTATAAGCAGCGAGACGCCACGGCGGGGCATTTTGTGATCCCGTTCAGTGACATCGTGGCGCGCACCAAAAATGGGGTGCGTTACACCGGTTTGGTCACCGAGCTGGGTGACAACATCCACCTCGATATCCAATTCAAAGGCAAGGCCGCCAACGCGACGCCGCTGTCTATCCAAGTGCATGCGTGGGTGAGTAACTCTCAAGCGATGCGTGTCTTGGTGCCGATGATCAAACGCGAAACCATGCCGGCCAATGCACAGGGCGAGAACGAGTTCACCAACTTGGTGACGAGTCCGCTCATCAGCATCCGCCGCATGCATTTCATGCACGACAAGATCAGCAAATTGGAAATTGAGCGCGACTTTGTCAAAGAGTATGAAGCCAACACGTTCATTTCTGAAGCCAATGCGAAACGCAATGAGCGCACGCCGCAGTCGGGGTATTTTCATTTTGACCCGATCGTTCGTGGGTTCTCCATTGATGAACTGTTTCCAACGCAGCACAGCTCCAATCTGAAGTTTTCTGTGACCACCACCGATGTCCCAGGTTCAATCCCGATCTTGGTGGAGTCGGTGAAAGTGACGCGACCGGAAATGTTGCAGAGCGGCGCGGCCTAAGGAGCGCCAATGAACGCTTTTTTTGATGATCTATTGGAGTTTGGCGCGGGTGCGTTGGATTCGGTCGGTGAAAACGCCGACTGGCTGTTTCCAACCAACGACCAATCGGCCAATCCCGACAAGACGCAGCAACCCAATCACCCTCGGGTGGATGACAAGGGCAACACGGTGACCACACCGCACGGCCAACCCGCGAAAGACAACACATTGTTGTACGTCGGTGGCGGCGTTGGTGTGGTGCTGGTCTTGATATTGGGCGCGCTGGCGTTTCGAAAATAAGGAGACGGTGATGCCGTTATTGTTTTGGGTATTGGGTGGATTTGGGGTCGGCAGCCTGTTTGGGCTGAGCGCTGGCAAAGGACTCAATAAAGTGTTGCTTGTGGTGGTGCTTGTCGCGTCACTGATGTGGCTCAAAGGAGGGCGCTGATGCTCGGATCATTGACATCATTAACCGGTGGCGGTGGCCTTCAAGGGGGCACAGCAGGACCGGCTACGTCTGGTACCTCGGGCAACACCACCAACAACAGTGGGTTTGAAGGCGGGCACATCAGCCTCGGTGAGCAACGCGGCATGCCGTGGTGGTTCATTGTGTTGATGGCTTTGTTTGCCTTGTATGCCTTGTCCAAACGATAGCTTACAGCCAGCAAAGTGGGCTCACGTCCATCAACGGCTGAAACCGGCACTGAGAGAGTATTACCAATATGCACAAACCCAAGTGGGGAAGGGCTTAGAGGCAACGTATCAAATAAGTGACACTGTCATGTTACTGCGTGGTGAGCGGCTGAAAAACAACACCAGAGAGCTGGTTGTGGTGGCGTTAGCGGGTGATATGTCCTCCGGCACATTGGCCGCCGTCGAGCATGCGAAACAGCATGGCTTTGATTCAGTGCGAGCGCATTTTTATCGTGCAGGTGCCGAGCGATTCATGGCAAGACGATTGAAATTACCGGTTCAGGAAATTGAACGCCACGGCGATGAACGGGTTTTACAAATAAGGTTAGCGGATATGGGTGGAAGAAGTTCTTCGAAAAGTCGTCAAAGCAACACCACGACGACCACAAACACCAGCAGCAGTGCGGCGGTCGGGGGCGACAACACCGGTGTGATGCTGTCGGGCGTCAGTGACTCGGACATTAATTTGACCATGACCGATCATGGCGCGATGGCCATTGCGGGACGTACCGCCGAAGAAGCGTTTGATTTTGGTACCCAAGCTTTAAGAGTCAATCAATCGGTGGTCGGTGATTCCTTGAACATGGTCGATAACTCGTTGCGTGTGGTCGATAACACCGTCGACGAAGCGTTCGGTTTTGGTTCGTCGGTCTTAGAAGAGCAATCCGAAGTCAGTCAACACGCCATTGATTCGATCAAATCGATGGCCGGCCAACAAACCGAAACCACCAAAGCGGCGATTGCCTTAGCCAACAACGCGAAAGCGAGAGAGCAAACGGGCAGCAATGAATCCGATAACTCTACGCTGAAAAAATTATCTCTCATCCTTGGGATCATCGGGACGATGGTCACCATTGGGGTGGTCATGACAAGGCGCGCATCATGAAACAGACGCACACATTAGAACCCGATCAAACGCTGACCTTCAATGCGGGTCAGTCCGGTAAGTACCTTATTTTGCGTGAGACCACGCACTCATTTCTTTTGCAGGGCGATGCGATGCGTCCCATTGAGATATTTGCCGGTGACACCGTTGATGTCTCCCGTTTTGACAAGCTCGAGCTGCACAATCATCAGACCGTGGATGTGACGTTTGAATACCAAGTGTCGGACGTACTCATCATGACCAAGGCGCAGAAAATTAGCGTCAATAACGCGCTGTTGGTCAGTGAAATTGAAAAACCTATCCAAGTGAGAAACGTGCTCGATCCCGTTAAGGTGAGCGAGGTGGAAACGCCCGTGACCGTCGCGGAAATTCAAGCGCCGGTGGAGGTTCAAAAAGTACAAGAACCCGTCAAGGTTAGTGACATTGTCACACCGGTTAAAGTTTCGGAAATACAAACACCTATCACTGTTAATGAAGTGCAAGCACCAGTAGACGTCCATCGCGTGGCCGAGCCGATCACCGTAGACGAAATCACTCAACCGTTAACCATTGAACGGATCCAACAACCGGTGAATGTCGAGGTCGGAAATGCCTCATTGGACGTGCAAGCCACCATCACTAACAGCGAACTGAAAGTCACGTCGGATCCGGAGCGCGTGACGTTCTACCCAATCGAAACGGGCACCTTGCGAATCACTGGGCAATCACAGACCATTCGAGGAAAAAGAGCAAGAAAGGCACTCATCTTACAAGCCCTGACGACCAATAAAGGCCTAGTCCTTGTGAAAGGGTTCTTGGAGTTACACCCGGGTGGGCATTTGATGCTCAACACCAATCAAGCGGTGAATCTTTTCGGGTCTAGGAATGACTACATTCGATTAGGAGAAGCGATATGATGCTGTCATTAACCAATCCAGAGATTGCCGGCGCTAATGATGGTTTTTTGAACGTGGAAGCGAAACACGACAATCAGATGAGTTTCATTGTCCACTCATATCGAAAGGCGACGTTTCCGCTTTCCAACCACGTTGAATTGCTCGATTTGAGTATTAACCGCCATAAACTCGAGCAAGCAACGCCACACAACCAGCGCCGAAGATCGTCTTCGCTTCTAGCAAAGGAAGGCATCGTCCAAATCAAGTTTTTGACTGCCAACAATACCAACGTATCGGGGCGCTTGCTCTCTCTGTATTTTGCCGCGAATTCCCTCTATGGCTATCCACTGTTTCTTATCAAACCGAAAGCCGCGACCAAGCTTGAGATCACCGTCTCCAACATTGATGCCAGCGTTACGCTGCATTCGAGACTCCTTGTGAAATCGGAGGGCGAATGAGATGGCTAGTGTTACTCGCCAGTGGCTTACTGGCCGGAGTGTACCTTATGAATAAGAAAACCATCGATGAGACGGTCAGCAACTTTGTGCTGTCCGCTCGTAGCGAAACCCGCATGCTCGGCGTGCATGGCGACTTAAAGAAAGTCGTGCGTCGAGCGCTCGAACTGTCCCCGTATGATTTTGGCATCACGGAAGGCCTACGCACCGCAAAACGCCAATACCAACTCTATCAGGAGGGCTTGAGCCAGCTCGATGGGGCTAAACGTCTCAGCCGGCACCAATCTGGCCATGCGATCGATTTCGTGGCTTACGATGAGAACAACAAGGTGACGTGGGACTTTAAGTACTACGACGCCATCAGTAAAGCCTTTAAACAAGCGGCGCGAGAGCTGAATGTCGCCATCGTTTGGGGTGGTGACTGGAAGAGCCTCAAAGACGGTCCGCACATTGAATTAAGTCGTCGGGTGTACACATGATTGGCGCGCTTGTTAATCTCGTGACCGGTGGTGTGTCTGCCTATAAGCAACACAATCAAAACCGAGCCGAAGCGCTTAAGCGAAAAGACGAACTCGAGAGCGAGAAGCATCAGGCGAGGGTGCGTCGACTGCAGAAAGGCGAAGAGCAGGCCAGCAGCCTCGATGAAGTCAGCATTCGAGAGCGGGGGTTGAAAGACGAGTTCATTCTCTTGGTGGTGTTTGTGCCGCTTATCCTGTCGTTCATCCCCAATTACGCGCCCTATGTTGAGCAAGGCTTTGAGGCGCTGCAGGGCATTCCCAATCCGTATTGGTTTGTGGTGGGTGCAGTCGTCGTTGACACGCTCGGGATGCGCGCCATGGTGCGTTATCTCCTCGAATTTTACGTGTCTAGATGGAAGGGCAAATGATGGAATTTGTAGACACACTGGTCATTGCGCTGATAACCGGCTGTGTCTCAAGCCTAGGAACAATTGCGGCTCTTAAAACGGACATTAACTGGATAAAGCGAGTGCAGCAAGACCAAGAGCAACGGATACGAAAACTGGAGATACCGAATGAAAGGACACAAATGCAAGGGACGTCGACCAAACGGCCAACTTAAGAAAGGCTACACACTTAAAAACGGGCGCGTAGTGAGGGCAAACACCACACGAAAACGCTACAAGAAACGTCGATAAATCATATCAAGAAAAGGGCCGTTTCCTTAGGGAAGTGGCCCTTCCTGTATTTCCATTATAACAATCTGCATGTTAGTCACACAGTTTTACAGCTAATGATTTAAATCACTGTTATAAATAGGGTTAATCGTTATAATCATTCTCATTAATTAAGCTTTTCAGAGCTTTTCTTTTAATAGCAGCTAGGTATTTTGGAGTTGATATGACAACTTGCTTTCTTTGCGGCAAAGAAATCATGGATAAAAAGTCCAAAGAACATATTTTAGGTGATTCATTTTTAAAATTAATCGCTTTAAAAACAGAAAACTTTAAATTTAACTGCTCTGCTTTAGATAAGGAATACTCAAGGCTAAAGGTACCTTCTCACCAAACTTGTAACAATGAGTTTGGTTCTCGTTTTGAATCCGAGATAATTAACTTAGTTTACAGTTTTGATGATCAACAACACAATCTATCTCGTTTGCATTTGAATGATGATAACTACGAAATTGACAAGCTGAGAGGGACCTTAACTAAGTGGTTGGCTAAATTGTATTTGGGGTTTGTTTATTGGGAGGCAGGATTACCCAGACATCCCAATATACAGTATCAATCCCAACTCAAACATCTCCTTGAAGACCAAACTCTGAAGCTACTGCAGTCATCTTTGAGTCAAGAAACTCCCTTGTATTTGCCTAGTTCTCTGTTTTATTTCAATTTGCCTGAAAACGACGATGATAACTTGAGATTTGATTTCGCTACAGGATTACCTTTAGGGTTATTTTTCATTAAGTTCAAAAGGCATCTACTTGTGGTTTGCTTGGGGGATGGGAACTTAGTGACTGAGTACTTTACTGATGATCAGTATTTGTATTCGCAAAATTTAATAAATGAATACAAAGATTCAGACCCTCTTGCATACTTACATCCAGTTTCCCATATTTGGGCTGTAAGAGAGTTGCTCCCAGTACAGCCTGATTTAGAGTTTTATTCAAATTGTATATTGGATAGATCTCGTTCACGTTATCTCGATAAACCAGAGATTGATGAGTTGGCTGTAAACATGAGAGCGAGGAATGTATTTGTAGAGCATACATCGAGGTTTGGAACATCTATCTAACGAGGATGTGTAACGCGTGGAATGTACGATACGAAGGTTTTTGCTTTAGCTTTCTTAAGCAATACTCATACCATCAACAAAGCGTTGTCTTACAAAGAGGAATTTATGGAGCGTTTTATCTTTCGAGATGTGACAGTACTAATCACATTTTGTACGGGCCTGCTCTATGTTATGGGCAAGTCATACTATTCAGGGTATTTGGGGTATTGGGGGCTCAGCTTAAGTTATCTTCCCCTCACAACGCCTGAATTTCTTGAGCTGGGGTTTTCTCCATTTGCTTTAATTGGTGTTTTAACACTCAATTTGTTATTACCAACCGTAGGGCTGATAACTTTAGTTTGTTATTTAGTTTACCGACTATTCAAAAGACTTATTTTAAGATTGCTTCCCGAAAGTTTAAATAAAATTGGCGTAGCTAGAGAAGGTCAAGATGATGAGGACAATGTTACAAAAACAAAGGCAACTTTCACCAAAGCTCCCTTAGGCTACATACGGGATGGTCTTCTAGTCTATGTAATTTGCTCTTTTGGTTATGGGTTGTTTGGTTCATGGATAGCTAGTATTAATTACGATCAAATAGTAGGTAAGCAAAAGACAGTTTTTCAACAACAAAATGATGAACTAGTTTCTTTAATCTCATGTTCTGGCGTAACTACCTTATGTGCGGTCTACTCGCACACGGACAGTCAAACAAAGCTAATTAATATTGAGGGGCTCAGAGATTCAAAGGTAGTAAGCAAACCCAAAACACTGTTCGAACGCTGGTTCAAGAGTTAATGCTATTTAATAAATAGTTTGCTAGCGATTCGAAATACATGGCACTTTTAATGATTGTTTAGGGGGGACGTCAGGGTTTTTATTACGCCTTTACCTTAACAATTTCTCATATTAAACAAGGAGTTTTGATGTCATTTTTGACGGAATTTTCAGATATCGCAAAAACTATAAGTACGGGAGCTCTTGGTTCTTTAGTTATTGCAGTAGTGATATATCTTTACAGATCAAAAGGTATTATCAAAGTTATAAAGCAAGCTTTAGATGCTTATATCAGTGAATTGGGAAAAGTTGATAGCATTGCAATAACCATAGTGCAACGCGTCTTTAAAGCGAACTCAGTTCTATTAGATGTTTCTATGCTTTTGAACTCCAGTGCATTTTTGGTTGTCGAGGTTCTAGCGAAAGAGATTGCAGATTCGGATGTAAGTGCAAAAGATAGAAAAGCGAATACCATCGTGGGTGTAATGTTACTGGAAAAAGCTAAAAAAGGAACTATACAGCAGTCAATATTAATTCTTGGTATCTTGGCTCACCTTTTCATCGTGTGGCTTACTGATTCTGGCATAAACCAGTTTGTATTGCTCTTTTTGGCTGTGTTGCTCCTAGCAGTATTTACAGATCAAAAGCTAATGGAATTTCGCATTAGAAAGGGATGGTACGGTAGCAACGAGTTTGAGACGAGAGAGCTTATTGAGTTCATTACTTTGCATTCGAATAAGGACGACTTCAATGACGGAAACGGTGCGAAAAGAATTATTCCCAACCCAGAGCTTGATCTAGCCTCTGAACATGAGGAGAGTAAAGGAGAAGTAGTTATATGAACACAGAGCAAGTTACAGTCTTAGTTAGAAAAGCAATAAACATTCTTTTTGTGTCTAATCCTAGAGGTACTAGTTTAGGGGTATTATCTGGGATAGTACTAGATGGACTTATAGGTTTGTTTAATCCCTTTTTAAAAAGCGTTTCAATTATTAATATAGGCCTCATAAAGTTTTGGCACTTGATAGGCTTGGGTGTCTTCTTGTTTAATATCCTCCCGTTTCTCAATCGTCATAAAGTCGAACCATCCATCAATGAAGCTATCTCGTACATTGAGAAGCAAAAACAATTGGGTAGCATAGACGAATGGCAGGCGAAGCAAATGTATAGAAACCTTCATAGTAAAGTTTTAGATAATGTACTTTTAAATAAAGAACAACAGGAATTATCAGAAAAAATCCACTCAATAGCTTCGACAAGTGAAAGTCAAAAATAATTGTATTAAACATCTAAGAGTGATCCCCACGTTTAGATTTTCTGGGCTAAACTTGTAAGGTTAAAAGTGATACAATAGTGTCACTTTAGTTTTCTATTGGAGTCATTCTCATGAAAGTCGAGCTCGTTACTTCCCTTAAGCGTCAAGCGACCAAAATCCTTGCCGACCTACACGACACCAAAGAGCCCGTGTTGATCACCGAGCATGGCAAACCTTCTGCGTATTTGGTGGATGTCGACGACTATCAGTTTATGCAAAACCGTTTGGTTATCCTGGAAGGGATCGCACGCGGTGAGCGCGCCATTTCTGAAGGCAAGGCGCTGAGTCATGACGAAGCCAAAGACAAGATGTCAAAATGGCTGAAGTGATTTGGAGTGAGCCCGCGTTATCGGATCTGAACGATATCGCGGAATACATTGCCCTTGAAAATTTGGTCGCGGCCAAACAACTCGTTCAAAACGTCTTCGACAAAGTCGAACGTCTCGTTGACTTTCCTGAGTCTGGGCGTCTGCCTCCCGAGATCGAGCACCTCAATTATCGCGAAGTCGTAGTGAATCCATGTCGAGTTTTCTACAAGCAAGAAGGTGACAAAGTGTACATCTTGTTTGTGATGCGCGCGGAGCGAGATTTACGTCGATTTTTACTGAGCAAACAGTAAAGTATTTTTGCCACCTCTGATAGGCTGATGGTCTACATAGAGGAGGGGGCAACATGGTGAAAAAGAAAAAAACACTTCCATCTAAACGTCTCACCAAACCAGTGCCTTCATGGACTGAGGCCAAACTGATCACCATCAAGCGACACCGTATCGAGGGCGCCTTAAGCTTCGGTGTATCGACCATCTCCAGACCGCAAGTCTTACCTAATTATGAGCGCGTTTGGGAACAAACCATCGTCGAAGAAGCGTACCAACAAGCGATTGTTGAGCTGCTAGAGCAGGGCGAGGTCGTGTTGAGAGTAGAAGACTAAATGGGTTTCTCTTTGGTGTGTTTTCTTTTGGGCACACCCGTCTAAATCATTGATATTAAGATTAACTTTCCAATTTCAAGCCAAATTACGCCCCTCTGAGTGGTTTCTCATTCTAATTTATAATTATTAATTTCAAACAAGCCGGCAGCGTAAAAACGCGCAACGATCATAATGTATATATTCCTCGTCGTTCATATAACGCCATGAGGAAATTAAGAATGAAACACCCCAGTTCTATTAAAGTATTGAAAAGCACAATGTTGATCGCCGGTGTGTTATTGGTCGGTTGTAAAGAAAAAAACCTGTTCGAAAAGGTTGAAGAGATTGAAATTGAAAACAACGAGAGCCTAGAGGTAGAAACGCAATCATTCCAAATCAGTGAGGTGATCGTTACGGCGGACAGTCGCACGTTCCCCGTGAAGAGTATCATCACGTTCGAGGTGTTTGCAGAAACCGAAGCCTTGTTTGATGGCCCACAAGACATCGCAGCGCACACTTCGTCATCACGCGTGAACATTTCAACACTGTCGGGACTCAGACTTGAATCCATGGATCCGGATATTTTGAGCATTCCAGACGGTGAGCGGATCGGCATTGCTCGAAAGGAAGGGTCCGTCACGGTATACGCGCACTTTAGAGGCGTACAAAGTGCGCCGCTAAAGTTGGAGATCTTACCGCTTCTAGCTTCGTGTGGTCAGGTGAACAATACCGACAAAAATAACTCGGGTGGCTCCTGTTTAAAAGTGGTCAAAGGGAGATATGCTGAGGCTAATAACAAGCTCTTCACCGGTACCCCTAGTGTTCCTTTCTTAGACACGCTGAATTACCACCAAGAGAACACCGTTGATAACGCGGGCAAAACGTACGCCTCCAGTCTTGTTGGGGTCGGTCTCCACGCGACGGCCAGTGCGCTTTTTGGACTGTTTCGTCAAGATGGACAGGACGCCACTTTAGACGGCACCCACGGTCAATATGACCGCTATTGCCAACACCTGGCTGAACTTCAATTCTTGGAAAGAAGGGATTGGCGCCGTGCAACAGGCCTAGAATTATCGGCGCTCTTTCAGGGCTCAGGAAACCTCTTTGACAATCATGGCGTATTTAATCAAGTCGATTATTGGACTGCGAGTCAATCCATGCCTGGGAAACAAACGGCATTACCCTTTGAATTTTTTAGTGTTGCATTAAAGAACACAGGATTCGTTTTCCCACAAAGTCGGACAGAAAGTTTGGCAGCCAGTTGCGTGTCCGCCAACGCGAGTCATCCCTAACGACGGAGTCAAGCCGGCTCATCGGGAGGGATCTTATCTATCTCGTGATCCAGCGCTTTTATCAAGGCGTCAAGGTTATAATCCGCGATCCCACTGTCTTCACCTTCCATAAGCCGTTGTCGTAACGTCCTTATTTTATTCTCTTTTAAGTCACCAAGGCGCTGCGCTGAGCCTACTGTAGGGGGATCGCCAGCGCCAAATCGATGAAAGCGGGCAGGTGAGTTACTTCTTTTTATGGCCACTCTGTATGAGCCTCAACGAGCCGAGGGATTTGGTTTCCATGAATTGGCCCATGGCCGCCCAATGGGCGATGGTTTGGGATGGCGTCAGTCCAGAACTTTTGGCGGCTTTGCGCGCTTGGTTGAACAGCACTTGATCGATATAGACACTCACTTTCATCGCTAATCCTTTTTATCTTGCTTCTTTATTTGAATTTGCTGGGTACCCAAGGTTTGGCGGGCATTCGACGACCGCCACGAAACGGCAATGGATGCTCCTTAGGTGGGTAATATTTCGGTGAATCAATCTTGCCGTGGCGCTCAACCAGTTGACGATGCTCATCACGCCAGTAGGCAAAACTGAGCAATTCTTTGGGATTAAATTCGCGTCTTTCTGGTGTGATCAAGGTGGCACGGTCGACGTTGATTTTAAATCCGTCCCAACGGTGATCCAGTGGCAAATAACCCCGAGCATGCACATTCATGAGTTTCTCGGCGATCGGGTTGATCGAGCATTGACCCGATAACCAACGCCGCATGGTTGGCACCGTCACATGAAAAAACGCCGCAGCGTCTTTCAAAGAATCAAAATGTTGGTTCACCAACTCAGCAAATGGCGGGGTTCTCATGTGATCGACCTCATAAAATATTAGTGGTTAATGATAGTTTATTCCTATTTCACTTTGATGTTTTGATAGTTAGTGGCTATCAAAACGCAGCAGTTTCTTGAAAATTAAATATTGCGTTTGGAACACTATAGCGAAGCCGAGCGTCCAAAAAAGTAATTAATAGGATAATTTCAGGGTAAAGATTAAGGAAAACAAGGCAGTTAGACGCCCAGATAAGCAAAAATCGACCAAGGTTAAGAACTTGAAAAGATTATAATTAATCACTATATTAGTGCGTATTATGTATATTATGTTAAATGGTGTTTGGTATTTATAAGGCAGGTATCTTTGTGCGATGCCCTGCCTCTTGTTTATCTACCAAATCGATGTTCTATTTAACAGTAAGGCTATTTACCATAAAATACCTAATAAACATATTTCCTAATCTTCGATTAAGAATACGTTTATTAGACTTCAAGCATTAATCGATCAATTGCTTCTGTGATCTCTTTAGTTCTTACTGGCTTGGTCACGAAATCATTCATGCCGACATCTAAGCACGAACATTTGTCTTCTACTGATGTGTGTGCTGTTAGCGCAACGATTGGTGTTTTGATGTTTGCGTCTCTCATGTATTTGGTTGTGGTTAATCCATCCATGACCGGCATCGACACATCCATTAAGATAATGTCTATCGAGTCATTGGCTCTTTCCACAAAGCCAATCGCTTCCTCACCGTTGCTTACGATGAAAACTTCGTGGCCTTGTCGCGTTAGGATTAATTTGATCACCATTTGATTGGTTGGATTGTCTTCGACAACTAAGACTGAATAACGGCTTCTTAACTCTCGTGAAGATTCGTCTTCTTTGTTAGCCAGATTATTCGTAACTCTAGTAAGCACTGGCAACTGTACTTCGAATTTGGAGCCTTTTCCAGGCTCACTTTTTACCGATATGCGCCCGCGCATCAGTTCAACCAGTCTTTTAGTGATGGCCAAGCCTAAACCTGTGCCACCAAATCTACGTGTGATTGTGCTATCAGCTTGCACAAATGGACTGAACAGCGACGAAAGTTGTTGCGAGCTAATGCCAATCCCTGTGTCTTCCACCGTTATATAGAAAGAGCTCTGCTGGTACTTTATAGAAACATGGACATGCCCACGCTCAGTGAACTTAATCGCGTTACCGATCAAATTAAATAGGATCTGTGCCAAGCGACTTGGGTCGATGTAATGAAGTTCACCTTCAGGGATATCGCTAGTTACTGTTAGCGGCAAACCTTTATCGTCTGCTGTCTTCTTTTGTTCAGACAATACAAAAGTTACAGTGTCTCTTACGTTGCTCCATTGAGGAGCCAACGAGAAACACCCAGATTCAATCTTAGAAAAATCCAATACGTCACTGATAATTGCCAACAATAGCTCAGATGATGTGCTCATATTAAGCAGTATAGACTGTTGTTCTTCGTTCAATGATGTGGATTTTAGGGCGTCTATTAGGCCAATTATGGCATTTAGCGGTGTTCTTAATTCATGACTCATCATCGCGAGGAATTCAGACTTGGCCTTGTTGGCTCTTTCTGCGTCTTTTCTTGCTGTGACAAGCTCTGCGGTACGTTCTCGAACGGTTGCTTCAAGCTTTTCTTTGTTCTCAATATCGAAAACAGCACGCTCTATCAACGGTCGAAAACGGTTTAGTGTGGCCTTAGTTTCAATACTAAAGTGCTTGGTATTCGAGTGGATAAAGATGATGACGGATTGTGTTAGTCCGCTATCGATACCAGTAATTAGAACAGAGTTGATTTGATCGAGGATAATGGGATGTAAGGAATTGAATTCACCCAGAGACTTGGGTTCAAAAAGGATGGCGCATTCTCCATTGATCACTCGAGATAACTTGCCACAATCACTCCAATTCACCTGTTCGAAGACTTTGTTATTGCTTAGCAGGGTTTTGAAACTGCCTTCGTTCCCTACCCTTGATACCACGATAAAGTCATCAAACTTAATGTATTTTTTGAGCACGAACTCGAGACTGGAGAATATCTCAGATATGTTACTTGCCTTACTGATCGCAGAGATGGTTGATAAGATCACCCTGTTCTCTTCAGCCAGCTTTCGCTCACGGGCTTTTAGTTTTTGCAGTTCAATACGTGCTTCTTGCAGCGCTTCTTGACCTTCAGAACCCATTACTTTTTCAACCTATAAAACGTTGCAGACGATACCATTAAATTCCCGTGTGCATTCTCGCCACCAGAGAGCCTGCCTTGTTCACCAAACGTAAATGGACATATGTATGGGAGCCCATTAAGTGCTTGATTTATTTGGTCACAAATCTCATCCATATCTTGTTTAAGGTTCAACATTGGGCCTGCACAAAAGATATTGATCGCCCCTAGTTTCTCTTCAAGATCCATGTCGTTGTAGTATGAGGAGTGAATGATATTCGCGGCGCGGCTAATCAACTGCTGCTTAGACCCTTGCATCAGGTAGATGGTGTCGCCTTCACTGATGTCTGTGAACAGCTCAATCCCATTACACTCCGTCTCTCTGATCGAATGAGACAATTTGAAATATGGGTAATCGTAAGAAGAGCCGACTTTCCTGCCTAATGGGTAGACTGACGACTTTTCGAATATGTAGCCATCATCACTGCCATCTAAGTGGAAATTAGTCCATTCGTTGTAAACGGTGACGGCTGGCCTGTGGTCTATCTCCAACAAAATTCGGTTTCTTACTTTGGTCACGGTGCCTGAATACCGCGTAGGCGTATGACCCGCGCTGAAAGAGGAATAGATGGACTGAGACGCAAACACTACCGTTAAAGACACACCATTTATAGACAGCGACTCTTCGGTGAAGATACTCCAATTTCCGGAAACCTGGTTGTCTGCAGCACTGCCACCAATAATTGGCACTTCAGTACCAAATTTCTTATCGATAGCCGCCATCACCTTTTCTTCGTTACCCGGTGTGGAATGCAGCAAGATAAGATCAGGAATTTCACCTTCTCGGTTGGCGTTCTTGAGTGCTTTGTCTATCGCGCTGAAGGTACTGCGGTCTATGGAGTCGCTGAAATGTTCGATTCCCGTACCATAGGCGTTGATCCCCGAGTCATAAATAATGAGGACGCCAATGACTGGACCAGAATGAAAACCAGTTTCGGTCATAATGCCGTGACAAGTAGTACAGCCATGTATGGGAGTGTTCGGGAGAGCATCTACGAAATATCTCTGCACAGCGAGTGTCGAATACTCTTCTGTGCAGTAGCAAATAAGACAAGCAATATCGTCAGGGTTTTCCACCCCGCTGAGCAACTCATCTACTGCGATTTTATCGTCTAGGGAGTAAGAGACTTTTGATAGAAATTTCATAGATTCTGGGTAACTTTATTAATGCTCTCTTTATAACACTTTAATGCATTGTGTTTCACTGATTTGGTACATGTTTCTATCAAAAGAACCGAGGTGTGCCCCAGTTTCTCTCTGTTACTCCTTAGAAAGGTTTACAGAAAACGTGCTCACCTGTTGTGGAAATGTAACCTTTATTGAGGAGGTCTTATCACTAGTTTGTAACAGCCAATTTGATGGTCCTTTTTCTTCCAGAATTCCGCTTTCATTATAGCTAATGATAAATTTGCCAGTTTTAGATGTTTCGATCGAATACCCTAGGTTATTGCTTGAAACTGAAACATTATGATTATCAATACCAAATTTACAAGGTTTTGAAACTATACAGTTTACTGTTTCGTTATTATCGTATGTTACTGTTCTCCAAGTAAATGCAGCTATTAAAATAACCAACATGACGATAATTTGAACAAGCCTGCCTTTTGTTAGCTTTTGTGCCGCCATTATAATCTTTACTCCTTGTTACAAAGTTCAAAGTTTTTAAATAAAAATCCAATTCCAGACCAAGCGTAAGGTTACTACTCTGTCATTGATTTGTTAATTCAAGTATAGTGTCGCGTTGAAAATGCCACTTTTTTTTAAAATCAGCAAGTGGAAATAAAGCCCTGAATAGGCTGAATTTCCTTTTCTAATTTGGGTGGCATTACGACGTGAGTCGTGTTGGAAGTAAAGTGTAGTAAATAAGAAATTGGAAGCATGCAAATGAGCCAAGAAAAGCAGCTTGAACAAAACTACAACTATACGGTCGTCCGTCAATTTACCCTAGTTACAATTTTGTGGGGTATTGTCGGTATGGGCGTTGGTGTTTTGATTGCCGCTCAATTAGTTTGGCCACAGCTAAACTTTGATACGCCGTGGTTGACGTACAGTCGTTTACGTCCCCTGCATACTAATGCGGTTATTTTTGCGTTCGGTACAAGTGCGCTGTTTGCAACATCATATTATGTTGTACAACGTACCTGTCAGACGCGTCTCTTTGGTGGCCCTCTCGTAGCCTTTACCTTTTGGGGTTGGCAAGCGATTATCCTGTCCGCTGCAATTACTTTACCGTTAGGTTTAACCTCTGGTAAAGAATACGCAGAACTTGAATGGCCAATCGATATTGCTATTACTCTTGTGTGGGTAGCTTATGCGGTCGTGTTCTTCGGAACCATGATTAAACGTAAGACATCGCACATTTACGTAGCAAACTGGTTCTTCGGAGCCTTCATTATCACGGTTGCCGTGTTGCACATCGTTAACAGCCTAGCTGTTCCTGTCTCTGCGTTTAAATCGTACTCGATTTATTCCGGAGCGATCGATGCAATGGTGCAATGGTGGTACGGACACAATGCGGTAGGCTTCCTATTGACAGCTGGTTTCCTAGGTATGATGTACTACTTCGTTCCTAAACAAGCTGGTCGCCCTGTTTACTCTTACCGTTTGTCGATTGTTCACTTCTGGGCTCTCGTGTCTCTGTATATCTGGGCTGGTCCTCACCACCTACACTACACTGCACTTCCTGACTGGACTCAATCTCTAGGTATGGTTATGTCTTTGGTTCTGTTTGCTCCATCTTGGGGTGGTATGATCAACGGTATTATGACTCTATCTGGTGCGTGGCATAAGCTTCGCTACGACCCAATCCTACGTTTCCTAATCGTTTCTCTATCATTCTACGGCATGTCGACTTTCGAAGGCCCAATGATGGCAATCAAAACGGTTAACGCACTATCTCACTACACGGACTGGACTATCGGTCACGTTCACTCTGGTGCGTTAGGTTGGGTTGCAATGGTTTCTATCGGTTCGGTTTACCACTTAGTTCCTAAACTATTTGGTCAAGAGCGTATGTACTCTGTATCCCTAATCAATGTTCACTTCTGGTTAGCAACGATTGGTACGGTTTTCTACATTGTAGCAATGTGGATCTCTGGCGTGATGCAAGGTCTGATGTGGCGTGCAGTTAACTCTGACGGTACATTAACTTACAGCTTCGTTGAATCTGTAGAAGCGTCTTACCCGTTCTACTTTGTACGTTTCTTAGGTGGTTTCATCTTCCTATCTGGTATGTTCTTAATGGCATACAACACGTACAAAACTGTTTCTGCACCTAAAGATAGCCTTAAAGCTATCCCTCAACCGGCTTAAGGAGATTTAGAATGAGCTCAAATTCAAATAATCGCCATGAGTTGGTAGAGAAGAATGTTGGCCTACTAGCGATTCTTATCGTTATTGCTATCAGTTTTGGTGCTTTAGTAGAAATTACCCCACTTATTTTCCAAAAGCAGACTACTGAACCTGTAGAAAATCTACGTGTTTACTCTGCTCTGGAAATGGAAGGTCGTGATATCTACATTCGCGAAGGTTGTAACGTATGTCACAGCCAAATGATTCGTCCTTTCCGCTCTGAAACTGAACGTTACGGTCACTACTCTGTAGCTGGCGAAAGCGTTTGGGAACACCCATTCCTATGGGGTTCTAAGCGTACTGGTCCTGATTTAGCGCGTGTTGGTGATCGTTACTCTGATGAGTGGCACCGCGTTCACCTTATCGACCCTCGCGAACTTGTTCCTGAATCAAACATGCCTGGTTTCCCATGGCTTGCTGAGAATGTACTTGATGGCAAATTGACTAAACAGAAGCTTGAAATCTTCCGTAATCAATTTGGTGTTCCTTACACAGACGAACAAATTGCTAACGCTAAACAAGATGTTGAAGGAAAAACAGAGATGGATGCAATCATCGCTTACCTTCAATCGCTTGGCCACGCAATGAAATAAGGAATAATTATGGACATTATTACATTTCAAAGTGTTTGGACTGTTACTGTTTTTGCTTGTTTCATCGGCATCGTTTGGTGGGCTTTCGGTAAAAATCGTAAGTCGCGCTTCGACGAAGATGCAAACCTAGTGTTCGCTGATGAAGCACCTGCGAAAGATAAAAATCAAGGAGTGACGAAGTAATGAGTACATTCTGGAGTATTTGGGTAACAGTAATCACAATCGGTACATTGATTGGCTGTGCAGCCTTACTTCGTTGGTGTTCCAACGATAAAACAGGTGTAGAAGAAGGTCAGGATATGGGCCATGAATACGATGGTATTCGTGAGCTTAATAACCCGCTACCTAAATGGTGGACATACCTTTTCGTTAGCACAATTGTGTTTGCAGCTGTTTATCTAGCTCTATACCCAGGCCTTGGCAACTTTAAAGGTCTACTAGGTTGGACGAGTTCAAACCAAACAGTTCGTAGCGTAGAAGAGTCTCGCTCTGCAATCGCTGCTGCGCAAGCAAACAAACAGTTAGACGCATACGCGAAAGAGCTTGATGATGCAGACACCTACTTTGGTGAAGCATTCAGAAAGCTAGCTCACGACGAAAATGGTCTACGTTCCGTCCCTGACATTGCATCAGATGCTGATGCAATCAAAGTGGGCCAACGTTTGTTCCTACAAAACTGTTCTCAGTGTCACGGCTCTGATGCACGTGGTCAGAAAGGTTTCCCGAACCTAACTGATGACGCATGGTTATATGGTGGTGAACCACAAGCTATCGTTACTACCATCATGCATGGTCGTGTCGGTCAAATGCCAGGTTGGAAAGACGCTCTTGGCGAAGAAGGCGTAAAAGAAGTAGTTAGCTACACGCTTAGCCTTTCAGGTCGTAGCGTAAACGCACGTGAAGCAGAAGCTGGTAAAGCGCGCTTTGTAGTGTGTGCAGCGTGTCACGGTACTGATGGTAAGGGTAACCCTGCTGTTGGCGCCCCTGACCTGACTGACCGCGACTGGCTATTCGGCGATTCTCGCGCTGATGTGACGGAAACAGTCATGTACGGACGTTCTGGTGTAATGCCGGCTTGGAAGGACATCCTCGGTGAGGATAAGGTTCAGCTCGTCTCTGCCTACGTCTGGAGCCTCAGTAACTCAGATAAAGAGTAACATAATAATAACAGCCCCTTCTTAAGGGGCTGTCTTTCTTTTACAGTTATAACCTTAAGTGTTTGTAAAAATTAGTTTTATTTCATTGTATATATTGAGAATAATAATATGGAACAACCTTGGTATAAGCAGTTTTGGCCGTGGTTTTTGATCTTCCTAACCGTTGGCGTTTCTATGCTGACATTGGTTCGAGTCGCGATACTTACCAACCATTCAGTTAACGTTGTCACTGAAGATTACTATAAAAAAGGTAAAGGTATTAATGTCGACATTTCGAAAGTAAATGTTGCTAAAGAGCTTGGCCTGTCAGCTTCAGTTAGCGAGAAAGGTAACTCAGTTATCATTACCCTAGACAAAGGCAAGCTAGACCACTTCCCTGCTATTAGCGCAATGTTCGTGCACCGAACGCTGCCTGACCGTGATTTTACTCAGCTACTGACCGCTGATGCGAGAGGCAACTACACGTTGACTCTGGACCATGAAATGCAAGGTCCATGGTTTATTGAGCTTTCTCCGCATGATTCTGAATGGTTAGTGCAAGGTCGCATGAACTTCCCTATTGATACTCCTACTCAACTAACGAACTAAAGCTTATGTGTGAATCCTGTTATCACTGCGGTGAAGATGTACCAGCGGAAACGGATTTTAAAGTAGAAATCTTAGGATCGGTGCGACCTATGTGTTGTCCGGGTTGCGAAACCGTAGCCCAGACAATCGTTGATAGCGGTTTGGTCTCTTACTACCAATATCGTACCGCTCCAGCTGAAAAAGCGGATCTCGTGCCAGAGCAACTTCTGGCACTTAGTCATTACGACAACGAAGATGTTCAATTGGAGTTCGTCCGTAACTCTGAAAACACCTCTGAAGTGACATTGTCACTAGAAGGTGTATCTTGTGCTGCTTGTGCATGGCTTATTGAGAAGCAAGTCTCTTCAAAGTTAGGGGTTGTTAGTATTCGTGTTAATACCACGACTAACCGCGCCCTGCTCAGTTGGGACAACACTCAGACGAAACTGAGCGAGCTGTTGTCTTCAATCCATACCCTAGGCTACAAAGCCGCACCTTTTGAGGCTGATCAACAAGAAGCCGCCTATCATCGTTCGATGAAGAATTATCTCTATCGTCTTGGTATTGCTGGTTTAGCAACCATGCAGGTCATGATGCTGGCTGTGGCGCTTTATCTTGAAGTCTTTGGTAACCTTGAACCCGAATTCAAAAGCTACTTCCGCTGGGTGAGCTTAATCTTCGCAACGCCGGTTCTGCTCTACTCTGCATTGCCTTTCTATATCAATGCGTGGCGTAGTCTCAAAGGTCGAACATTGGGTATGGATGTACCTGTATCGATCGCTCTGTTGTTTGCTTACGTTGCAAGTTTGGTCGCAACGGTGACTGAAAAAGGTGAAGTCTTCTTCGAATCTATCTCGATGTTTACCTTCTTCCTACTGCTTGGTCGTTTCCTTGAAATGCGCGCTCGTCGTAAAGCAGCCGCCGCTAGTGGTAACCTGCTTAAGCTTGTTCCTGCTATGGCAACAACGTTAGATGGCGAACAAGTTCCGGTAAAAACCTTAAAAGTTGGCGACCAAATTCGCGTGCTACCGGGTGAACACATTCCTGCCGATGGCAAAGTATTGTCTGGCAGAATTCATATCGATGAATCGATGCTGACTGGCGAATCTATCCATGTGGTCAAAAACGAAGGCGATACCGTCTTCGCTGGCACATTGAATGGTGATGAATCATTTGAATTGGAAGTAATGACGTCTAAAGCGGATTCGGTGATTTCCAACATCGTTCGCCTGCAAGACGAAGCGCAATTGTCTAAACCCCGCATTGCAGAAATTGCTGATGTTGTGGCTCGATACTTTGTTGCGGTGATCTTAATCATCTCATTCGGTACTTGGTTTTACTGGCACCAAACACGACCAGAAGACGCTTTCTGGATCATGCTTTCGGTATTGGTAGCAACGTGTCCTTGTGCTCTGTCACTGGCAACACCGACGGCGATTACTTGTTCAACGTCTCGCATGGGTAACTTCGGTATTTTGCTGCGCAAAGGCCACGTATTCGAAACCTTGTGCAAAGTGAATCACTTGATCATCGATAAAACAGGTACATTGACTGAGGGTGATATTCGTATCAGCCAAGTTGAAACCTTCGCTGAACTTGATAAAGACACTTGTCTCAAAGTAGCGGCGAGCCTGGAACAACACGCTAACCACCCTATCGCTAAAGCGTTTAAGACTCATATTTCAGATTATATCGAAGTAGAGTCAGTTAATAACGTGATTGGTTCAGGTATCACTGGTGAGTGGAATGGCCAAGAAGTTGCGATTGGTAGTAGTGAATTCATTCTAGGTGAAGCTCAACCATCGGAAAGCAACGGCATTTACTTGTCGATGGCGGGTCGTCATATCGCTACATTTACTTATGAAGATCCAATCCGTAAAGAATGCATCGAGTTTATTAAGCAATTTAAAGAAGCGGGCATCAAAACAACTCTGCTTACTGGCGATTCTTTGATTAACGCGAAGCCTGTTGCTGAAGAGATAGGTATTACCGATATTGTTGCTAACGCGAAACCTGAAGATAAACTTGCTTACCTGAACTCTCGAGATGCAAGTGACATTACCATGATGGTTGGCGATGGTATTAACGATGCCCCTATTCTTGCGGGTGCACACCTTTCAGTCGCTATGGGCGGCGGAACCGATGTGGCTAAAGCCTCTGCGGATATGGTGTTACTGGGTGATAAGCTTGATAGATTACTTAAGTCGCGTACTTTGGCATTAAAAACGCGTAAGATAATCCGTGAAAACCTAGCTTGGTCATTAGGATATAACTTACTTATCCTTCCATTGGCTGTCGCGGGTTTGGTTGCTCCATACATTGCCGTTGTTGGCATGTCTGCCAGCTCTATTATTGTTGTGTCTAACTCGTTAAGGCTTTTAAAAGAGCAAGGTAAATAATGGAAAGTTTATACATCCTGATTCCCATTGCGATTGTACTAGTGTGCATCGCTGTTGGTATTTTTCTATGGGCGGTGAAGAGCGAACAGTTTGAAGACTTAGAACGTCAAGGCCACAACATTCTATTTGATGAAGACGAAAAGGCTCACAACCATTCTGATAGCAAACCTGTCAATAATGAGAAAGCTTACAGCGAAAGCCAAACTAACGTAGACAAAAAGAACGATGACGCCTGATTGGATCGGAGCCTTTGTTGTTGGATTGATCGGCGCAGGCCACTGCATGGGAATGTGTGGTGGTATTGCGTCGCTTCTTTCGATTGGCAACAGTAAACCTTCCCCTGTTATTCCCCTACTTTATAACCTAGGCCGTTTGCTGAGCTATGCCATGATTGGCGGTGTGATTGGCGGTGCAATCTCTTCGATAGGTCAGCTAAGCGATTTTAACGCTCTGCTGGGTTGGCTGCGATTATTTGCTGCTGGCTTTATGATCGTCTTAGGTTTGTATATCGGTAAATGGTGGTTCGGCTTGTTGTTCTTTGAAAAAGTCGGACAGAAGCTATGGCGCTATATCTCTCCTTTAGGTAAATCATTTCTACCATTGAAGCGCCCTAGCCATGCTTTGCCGTTTGGCTTTATTTGGGGTTGGCTGCCATGCGGCTTGGTTTACTCTATGCTTACGTGGGCAGCCGTGTCAGGAAGTTGGTATAACGGAGCCGGTATCATGCTTGCTTTCGGTTTAGGTACGCTTCCGGCAATGCTCACAGTGGGTATGGGCGCTAATTTCCTCAAAAAACTGCAACAAACTGACTTATTTCGCCAATTAGGCGCAATTTTAATCCTCCTTTATGGTTTCTATACCGGATATATGGCATTGCAGCTCATTATTTATACCGTATAGGCAATCTTTAAATCCGGTTTTTTTACTACCCAACTGGATAAAGGAATGCTAAAATATTGACGTATATCAAATAGTGAAAGATTGTTATGATTTCTGAAAAGCCTGTGACGAAACGTGTTCAGTCTGGTGGCTGTGCGATCCATTGCCAGGATTGTAGTATTAGCCAGCTCTGTATTCCGTTTACTTTGAATGAATCTGAACTCGATCAACTTGATCAGATCATTGAGAGAAAAAAGCCTATTCAAAAAGGCCAAGAGTTATTTAAAGCTGGTGACGAGCTTAAATCTCTATATGCTATTCGCTCTGGAACGATCAAGAGCTACACGATTACTGAGCAAGGTGATGAGCAGATTACTGCGTTCCACCTAGCGGGCGATCTTGTTGGCTTCGATGCGATTACTGGTGACCAACACCCTAGTTTCGCACAAGCGCTAGAAACTTCTATGGTATGTGAAATCCCATATGAGATTCTTGATGACCTATCAGGAAAAATGCCTAAATTGCGTCAGCAAATTATGCGCCTGATGAGTAATGAGATTAAAGGTGACCAAGAAATGATTCTGCTTCTTTCTAAGAAGAACGCGGAAGAGCGCCTTGCTGCATTCCTTTACAACCTTTCGACTCGCTTCTCTCAACGTGGCTTCAGCCCGCGTGAGTTCCGCCTAACGATGACTCGTGGCGATATTGGTAACTACCTTGGTTTGACTGTTGAAACAATTAGCCGTCTTCTAGGCCGTTTCCAAAAAGCAGACATCTTGAGCGTTAAAGGCAAATATATCACTATCGAAGATCACGATGCGTTGATGGAACTTGCTGGCGTTTCAAAAGAATAGTCTAGATATCAATGATGTAGTTCAATAATGAGCTACATCATGTTTCTCTCTTAAAACCTCTTATATTTCTCTTAATCTCTCCATAACTACACTACATTATTTATATGTTCGGTCTGAAAAGTAGGCTTAGTTATGAGTATCTATAACAAAATTTTAGTTGTCGCAGACATTAATCACGATGAGCAACCTGCTCTAGTTCGTGCTATCCAACTTGCTAAGAAAAGCACCTCAACAAGCCACATCACTTTCTTTTTGTCGATATACGACTTCTCGTATGAAATGACATCTATGCTCTCTATCGATGAAAGAGACGCAATGCGCAAAGGCGTAATTCACCAACGCGAAATTTGGATGAATAAAGTCGCAGAACCTTACCTAGATGATTCTATTGAATTTAATGTACAAGTGGTTTGGCATAACCGCCCGTACGAAGCGATCATTGCTGAGGTTTACAGCGGCGAGCACGACATCTTAATCAAAGGTACGCGTAAACACGATACTTTGGAATCTGTCATCTTCACTCCAACCGATTGGCATCTGTTGAGAAAGTGCCCTAGCCCAGTGCTATTGGTTAAAAACGATTTCTGGCCAGATCACGCGAAGATTTTTGCTTCAGTTCATGTAGGTTCTGAAACAGAAGCTCATTTAGAGCTTAACGATACGATGGTCGACAGATTGCTAGAGATCACCGGTCGTTTGGATGCGGAACCGTTCTTGGTGAATGCCTACCCTGTGACACCTGCGAATATTACCATTGAACTGCCAGAGTTTGATCCAACGTCTTATACCGATGCGGTTCGTGGCCATCACTTAACGGCAATGAAAGCATTGCGTCAGAAGCACGGTATGTGTGAAGAACAAACTGTGGTTGAACAAGGCTTGCCAGAAGATGTTATTCCTCGCGTCGCTTCTGAAAATAACGCTGCGATGGTGATTCTGGGTACAACGGGTCGTACTGGCTTGTCAGCCGTGTTTATTGGTAATACCGCGGAACATGTTATCGATAAGATTAACTGTGATGTGTTGGCTCTTAAACCGTCTGGTTACGTCAGCCCACTAGACCCTAACCTTTCGAAAGGTTAGGTCAGGGATAGTTTAACTTATAAAAAAACGCCTCAAGCATTGCTTGAGGCGTTTTTGTTTGTCTGTTGTAGGCGCATCTATTGCTCTACAACGATTATTCTTATTATACGTTCGTTACGTCGATGAACATTGACTCATCGATGTTAGAAGATGAAATTTCAGCTTCTTCGAATTCGTACGCTTTGCGGTCTTCACTACGGTCTAGTGGAAGGTTCACGAAGTCAAACAGCTCGCGGTCAGCCAGTTGGCTTGGACTTACGTTCTGGATTGACTTGAAGATCTTCTCAACACGACCTGGCGTTTTCTTATCCCAATCAATTAGCATCGCTTTAATGTTCTGACGCTGTAGATTCTCTTGAGAGCCACATAGGTTACAAGGAATGATTGGGAACTCTTTATGTTCTGCGTATTTGATTAGGTCCGTTTCACGACAGTAAGTCAGTGGACGAATAACAACGTTACGACCATCATCTGAACGAAGCTTTGGTGGCATAGCCTTTAAGCGCGCACCGTGGAACATGTTTAGGAACATGGTCTCAACGATGTCGTCTAGGTGGTGACCCAGAGCGATCTTAGTTGCACCAATCTTCTCTGCGAATGAGTACAAAGTACCACGACGAAGACGAGAACATAGGCCACACGTTGTTTTACCTTCTGGCACTTTCTCTTTAACCACTGAATACGTGTCTTTATCTACGATGTAGTAAGGAATGTTCAGCGTTTCAAAGTACTCAGGAAGAATGTGTTCAGGGAACCCAGGTTGTTTTTGATCTAGGTTTACTGCCACAACATCAAATTTGATCGGTGCTGCTTCACGTAAACGTAGCAAAATATCTAACATCGCAAATGAATCTTTACCGCCACTAATACATGCCATTACTACGTCATTCTCTTCGATCATGTTGTAGTCGATGATGGCATTTCCAACATTTCTTCTCAGACGTTTCTGAAGTTTGTTGAATTCAAGTGTTTCTTTTCTATTATCGTTTTGGTTCATTGCGACTCTCACACCGTCGTATTACCGACTGTAGATTGCTAGTGGGACTGTTTTAGGGCGTGGATTATACGGATTTTTATTTGATGTTGAAATAGTAACGGCCGGATAAACAAGCTGAGTAATAGAAAGATTCTGCTTTTATTGTTCGATAAGCGCCTAAACGGCAGAGAAACGCGGCTTCACAAGCTCTCGGTTGGTATCATAGATAAAGAAAAGCAGCCTGCTCTAATTCGATCAGGCTGCTTTAAGATATGTCATGAAAGTTTGGAGACTGATTCTGCTAACAATAATTCCTTTAAAAATTATTGCGCGGGAATGTACGGCAATACGCGAACTGTTGGTTCTGGTAACGTGATGCTGTCACTTCCATTCAGTTCTTCTAAGGTGAATTTCGCTCGCCCTTCTTTGATTGGTAGTTGCTTGCCGTTTGAAAGCTCTATGTTGCCTTCAAGCTTATTAGCGAATTCCAGCGTTAACCCTTGGATATCAGGCGTGAACCAACCAGAGAACATACCGCTGACGTCTTCAAGCATCGCCTGCATCTGTGGCAATAGGTTTTCTATCTGTGCAACTTCTACTGTGCCAGCTAAAGGCTCTTGAGTCATCACCACAAAAGAATACGCACATTCCTGTTCTTGAGTTTGTACAAAGATAAGAGGGTTTGCTGAGCGTAGGTTTTGATCTACCGGTAGAAGCAGTTCATTGGCCGGAGAGACTTTTAGCTCTTCGTAGTGCTCTTCTTTTTCCATCCAAGCTTTGCTGATGTGACAGGTTTGCTGAGCTTGTTGATCAACAAAGAAGACCGCAACTTTGACATCATCATGCCCTTCTTTGGTGTTGTTTTTCAGCTGAGTATAAAGCTTAGAATACGTGAACATGTATTCTTGCGCTGAAGCAGGAAGAGAAACCCCAAGGCTTAATGAGGCTAATAAAGCGAGTGCTGTCTTTTTCATTATTATAATCTTGTCGAAGTTGAGCGTTTATAAATAGAAAGAGCAGCCAATGAGCTGCTCTTTTTGTGATATTACTGGTATAAGCCGACTATCGAAGGCAACCAAGTTGGTATCAAAATGAGTTACTTTTTCCAGTATACCTCGTTGTGACGGATCATAGCTTGTAAATCAGTCACATAGTCGGAACCTCGCTCAGAATATTTTAACAAACCATTGGTGAGCTCTGTCGCCGTTGCGGTTGTTAAAAGATCATCACCTTGCGCATCAAGTTTTGCACGAATCACTCTTAGATCGGCGTAAGCACGATTACGATTAAGGTTCATGAAATACCGATGTACGGATTCTTGGCTTGAAGAGAATGTTGCGACTTCATGCGAGCTACCTTCGTTACGTTGTAGCGGAACAAGGCCACAACCTTTGGTGTAACACCAGTGTCCAAAATAGTTATTTGCTTTAGTGGCGAAACGAGATGTACCCCAAGCTGATTCATTGGCCGCCTGAGTTAACACAAGCGCTTCAGGTAGCACGTTTACACGATTCAACATTTCTTTCAGCCAAGCGTCATCTAAGCCCGATGAAGGTACAGGCAGGCTATACAGCTTCCCTAGTCTCTTTGCGTATGACGCGTCTTCAGAGTCAACATTGTTCAACCCCGTCTCTGAAAGCTTGGTTAGAAACGCACGTTCTTTGGTGATTCGCTTGTTTTCGATGTTGATACTTGGGCGAAGATAAGAAAAGAAGGTGTCTTTCTTTTTATTTACATCTTCAATCGCTGCGAAATCTGGCTTATCAGAAGAGACGGTCAAGTCACCAACGTTTTGCTCTGAGTCTGGAGCCTTTTGCCCCGCTCGCCTGCGCTCTTCTTCTTGTTGGTAAAGCATTGGGCCAACTAACGAGATCGAGCCAACTAAGGCTAATGCTGTCACTTTTAGCGCAAGTGATTTACTTGCGCTTAATTTAGAGTTGTTATGCATCGAATACCTGTGGGTCTTTATTGTTGCTACCGTTGTGGTCGTCGTCGCTCTTTGGTCTGTCTGACGCGATCAGTTTGAGTTTAATGCCAAACATCTCGCGGTAAAGAATCCCTTTCACGTGGAAGAAGAAAGGTAAAACGAAGATAAGGCCAATGCCGTACATCATTGCCGCGACGATGAACATCAGCATTACTAATAGGTAGATAGAAGCAACGGTGAAGATTTTTTTGTTGACAGCACGCAGAGAAAGCAGCAGCGATTGCATTGGCGGCACTTTCTTATCACAAATCAGCAGAATCGAATGGCTGAACGCCAGTGAGAAGTAGATAGACAAGAACGGCAGAATCATACCTGCGATGCCTTGAAGCATCAGGCTGAACAGAGTCACAAGAATTACTGGAATCGTAAACTGTAAGCCTTTACCAATGTGGCGTACTTTGGTTTGTAGGCCAGCGGCGTGACTCATTGCCATTAAACAGATACCCGCATAGATAGGCGCACTGATCACTTCATAGCTAAAGTTCGCGATAAAAATCGATTCAACGATTTGTGGCGTAAACGACTCTGGGTCGATAACTGCATCTAAGATAACCGCGGGATCACCAAGCTGTAGTTTTAGTGCGATATAAAAGATAGCGAGTTGCACAAACATCAAAGCAATAATCGCAGGGGAAAACGAAAGAAAGTGACTTATCGTATGTTTCCAAGCTTCTTGGAATACAGCCGTTGCTTTGAGCTCATAATCGCCAGAAAGTGCACGGTTGATACTACCGCCCAAATTAAAATCTTTTTCGATGTCGTTGTTCATATTGATACCTAGGTGTGCCGATTAAGCGAAGCCACCTAACTTATTGATAAAAAATTACCTTCATTATACTCATATGTCGGATACAAACTAAAATATGAATCTGTAACAAGGCTTGCTTTTGCGTCTTGATGGTTAATAATTAGACACTTGTTAGGGTGTAAACCCAGTAAATAACAGTATGGTAAAGGATGTTTACTTTTACCTGCGAAATTTTTTATCTTCGAAAGGTAAAAAATGCTTTGAATTCACGTTTTTGGTGATTATGATGCGCGCCTTAAAGGTGTATAGCAACAGGTCTCAAATAGAACCAAGGTGGAGAAAAACAGACGTTGAACGCTAAAAAATCAGTAGGAAAGCCAGTAGTACAGCTAACTGGCATCAGTAAAAGTTTCGATGGTAAGGAAGTCATCGGCAATCTGGATTTAAACGTAAATCATGGTGAGTTTCTCACGATTTTAGGCCCATCAGGTTGTGGTAAAACAACCGTGCTAAGAATGATTGCGGGTTTTGAAACGGCAGATAGTGGTCAAATACTATTAGCTGAACAAAACGTAACCCAAGTTCCTGCTGAACAAAGGCATGTAAACACTGTATTCCAAAGCTATGCCCTATTCCCGCATATGACCGTTTTCGACAATGTGGCATTTGGCTTACGCATGCAGAAAGTTCCAAACAGAGAGATTGAACCTCGTGTAATGGATGCTTTGAAAATGGTGCGCCTAGAACAAATGGCACAACGAAAGCCACACCAGCTATCTGGTGGCCAACAGCAACGTATCGCAATCGCTCGTGCTGTCGTTAATAAGCCTAAAGTTCTTTTGTTGGATGAATCTCTATCTGCTCTGGATTACAAACTACGTAAACAGATGCAAATCGAGCTGAAACAATTACAACGCCAACTTGGTATCACGTTCATTTTTGTAACGCATGACCAAGAAGAGGCGCTGTCTATGTCTGACCGTATTATTGTTATGCGTGATGGCGTGATTGAACAAGACGGAACACCAAGAGAGATCTACGAAGAGCCTAAGAACCTATTTGTAGCGCGTTTCATTGGTGAAATTAACGTATTCGAAGCGACAGCGAAATCTCGTCAAGATTCAAAACGCATTGTTGCGACAATCGAAGGTGAAGAGTCCATTATCTATCACGATAAAGACGTAACACCGGGTCAAAAACTGCAAGTATTGCTTCGCCCTGAAGATCTTCGAATCGAAGAAATTAAAGAGTCAGAGCAACGCGGTATTGTTGGCCACATTGTCGAGCGAACCTATAAAGGCATGACATTAGATTCAGTCGTAGAACTTGAATCTGGTATGCGTGTCATGGTTAGCGAATTCTTCAACGAAGATGACCCTGATGTTGATCACTCACTGGGCCAAAAAGTTGCAGTAACTTGGGTTGAGAGCTGGGAAGTGGTATTAGAAGATGAGCAAGAAGTTTAATTTACAAAACGCAATTGTTGCTTTAATCACAGGTTGGTTAGTGTTGTTCGTGATGATTCCAAACATCATGATCATTGGTACTAGCTTCTTAACTCGTGATGAAGCGAACTTGATCGAGATGACCTTCACTCTCGATAACTACGTGCGTTTGGCTGACCCGCTGTATTTTAAAGTGTTGATGCACTCTTTCTATATGGCAATTGTCGCAACCCTACTTTGTTTGATTATTGGTTACCCATTCGCTTACATCGTGGCAAAAATGCCGGCGAAGTGGCGTCCAATCATGTTGTTCCTAGTGATAGTACCATTCTGGACGAACTCTTTGATTCGTACATACGGATTAAAAATTGTACTGGGTACGCAAGGTGTCTTGAACAAAAGCTTGTTAGCGTTAGATATCATTGATAAACCGCTACGTATCATGTACTCAGAAACCGCAGTAATGATCGGTTTAGTGTACATCCTACTTCCGTTTATGATTCTGCCGCTGTATTCAGCGATTGAAAAACTGGACGATACGTATTTAGAAGCGGCTAAAGATTTAGGTGCGAACAAACTGCAAACGCTATTGAAAGTGGTACTACCACTAACAATGCCGGGCATTATTGGCGGCTGTTTGTTAGTGCTACTGCCAGCGTTAGGTATGTTCTACATCTCTGACCTATTAGGCGGAGCTAAGAACCTATTGATTGGTAACGTGATTAAGAGCCAAGTGCTCAACGCTCGAGACTGGCCGTTTGGCGCAGCGACGAGTATCGCACTGACCATGGCAATGGCTGTGATGCTGTATGCCTACTACCGAGCAGGTAAGCTATTGAACAAGAAAGTGGAGCTAGACTAATGGGGCGCACAGTTAAGTTCAGCTTTATGGCGCTGGTATACGCCTTTCTATACCTACCTATTATCGTATTGATCGCTAACTCGTTTAATGCCAATAAGTTTGGTATGAAATGGGGTGGCTTCACCACTAAATGGTATGACGCGCTTATTAACAACGACAGCCTAATGCAGGCTGCGTGGCACTCGATCAACGTAGCGGTGTTCTCAGCAACAGCCGCAACGATTGTCGGGAGCCTTACAGCAGTAGCCCTATTCCGTTACCAATTTAAAGGGAAAGGCATCGTAAATGGCATGCTGTTCATCGTAATGATGTCTCCAGATATCGTAATGGCGATTTCGCTTCTTGCGCTATTCTTGGTAATGGGTGTTCAACTTGGGTTCTTTACCCTACTTGCTGCTCACATTACCTTCTGTCTACCGTTTGTTGTAGTAACGGTATACAGTCGCTTGAATGGCTTTGATGTGAAGATGCTAGAAGCAGCAAAAGACTTAGGTGCAAGTGAATGGACGATTCTAAAACAGATCATTCTGCCTCTTGCTAAGCCAGCGGTTGCTGCGGGTTGGTTATTGAGCTTCACTCTGTCTTTGGACGATGTAATCATTAGCTCTTTCGTAACCGGCCCAACGTATGAAATCTTACCACTGAAGATTTACTCAATGGTTAAAGTGGGTATCTCTCCTGAGGTAAACGCCCTAGCAACAGTGATGTTAGTGGTGTCGTTAATACTGGTGATCATTTCTCAGTCATTAGCGAGAGAAAAAATCAAGTAAGTCTCCTACTCTATATAGAGACTGGCTTGATTAAGAAGTTAAGAGACTTCAAGTTCAAAAAAAGTGTTAATCATAAACAGAATGGTAAATTGCCATTCTGTTTTTCTATCTACTGCCTTCGGGCAACGTTTAGTTTGGAGCTAACGTCAATGAAAAAATGGGCTACTCTATTAGCTGGTAGTGCATGTGCGCTTTCAATGTTATCTGCACCATCATTTGCAAAAGATAACAAAGAATTGGTATTCATGAATTGGGGACCTTACATCAACAGTGAGATTCTAGAACAGTTCACTGATGAAACTGGTATCAAGGTGATCTACTCGACTTACGAGTCGAACGAAACCCTGTACGCAAAGCTAAAAACACACAACAAAGGCTATGATCTAGTTGTGCCGTCGACTTACTTCGTATCTAAGATGCGTGACGAAGGTATGCTACAAAAGATCGACAAAACTAAGCTGAACAACTTCAAGAATCTAGATACTAACTATCTAGATAAGCCGTACGACCCAAGCAACGACTACTCTATTCCACACGTAGTTGCGATCACAGGTCTTGCTGTTAACACTGACATGTACGATCCAGAAGATTTCCAAAGCTGGGCTGATCTATGGAAGCCAGAGCTTGAAGGTCAACTGATGATGATGGACGACACTCGTGAAGTGTTCCACATCGCACTGCGTAAGTTAGGTTACTCTGGTAACACAACCAACGAAAAAGAGATCGACGAAGCGTACGCTGAGCTACAAAAGCTTATGCCAAACGTTCTAGTATTTAACTCAGACAACCCAGGCGCGCCTTACATGTCTGGTGAAGTGGGTCTTGGTATGCTGTGGAACGGTTCTGCTGCTGCAGCGCAAAACGAAGGTCTACCAATCAAACTGGTTTTCCCTAAAGAAGGCGGTATCGGTTGGGTTGATAACTTTGCGATTAGCTCTGGTGCGGTAAACGTAGAAGCAGCTCATAAGATGATTGATTTCCTACTTCGCCCTGAAATTGCTGAGCAAATTTCTCGTGACACAGGCTACCTAACGGCCGTTAAAGCGTCTAACGAGAAGTTCAAAGATAGCCCTGCGCTATTCCCATCGCAAGAAGACCTTGATCGTGTTGAATGGCAAGCTGCGGTTGGCGATAAGACAGTGAAGTACGAAGATTACTTCATGAAACTTAAAGCAGGTCAGTAATTTAGCTTATTATCTAACTGTGGCTAAGTAACCAGTTTACTTAACAGGTCAACGTAGATAATCAATAAGTTAAAAATAAGAATATCAATGAATAGGCAGCTTAGGCTGCCTATTTTATTATATCGCTGCTATAATATAGCGCGATTTTTCGAAATCCTTTACCTTGGGTTCACTACCCAGCTCCAAATCAAACAAATGAACGGAACAGTAATGAAAAAAACACTGTATACCGGCGCATTGTGTGCTGCTACTTTACTTTCTACACCCTCTTTCGCAGCTGACCAAGAACTGTATTTTTACAACTGGTCTGAATATATTCCAAATGAAGTACTAGAAGACTTCACAGAAGAGACGGGCATTAAAGTCTACTACTCAACTTATGAGTCTAACGAAAGCATGTACGCTAAGTTAAAAACTCAAGGTACGGGTTACGACTTAGTGGTTCCTTCTACTTACTTCGTTTCTAAGATGCGTAAAGAAGGCATGCTTCAAGAGCTTGATAAAACCAAGCTAAGCCACTTTGCAGATTTGGATCCAAATTACTTAGATAAGCCATTTGACCCAAATAACAACTACTCAATCCCATACATCTGGGGTGCGACGGGTATTGGTATCAACTCAGACATGCTAGACAAGTCTTCAGTTAAAAACTGGGGCGATCTGTGGGATACGCAGTGGGAAGGTCAACTGATGATGATGGATGACTCTCGTGAGGTTTTCCATATCGCTCTATCTAAACTGGGCTACTCTCCAAACACGACTAACCCTGAAGAAATCAAAGAAGCCTACGAAGAACTTCGTAAGCTAATGCCAAACGTATTGGTATTTAACTCAGATTTCCCAGCGAACCCTTACCTAGCAGGTGAAGTGTCTCTTGGTATGCTTTGGAATGGTTCTGCTTACATGGCACGCCAAGAAGGCGCAACGATTGACATTATCTGGCCAGAAAAAGGCGCTATCTTCTGGATGGACAGCCTAGCAATTCCAGCAGGCGCTAAGAACACTGAAGCGGCTCATAAGATGATCGACTTCCTTCTTCGCCCAGAGAACGCTGCGAAAATTGCTCTAGAGATCGGTTACCCGACACCAGTTAAAACCGCTTACCCTCTTCTTCCTAAAGAATTTGCTGAAGACAAGAACGTTTTCCCACCACAATCAGTGATGGATAACGGTGTGTGGCAAGATGAAGTTGGTGAAGCGAGCGTTATTTATGACGAGTACTTCCAAAAACTTAAAGTAAACAACTAAGTTATTGTTAGTTAAGAAGTTAAGTAAATAAAGCGGCGTAAGCCGCTTTATTTTTTCAGATTCAGAAACTGATGTGTGTTATTAAAGACAAGGCTTAGGCCGTTAAAGAACCTTTCTCTGAACATAATAACTCGCCAACCAGTTTAGGCACCTCGATACTCGCCTTGCCGTAGCGCTTCTCTTCAAATTCACTTTCAACCGCACTTGGTTCGAGGTTTATCTCGATAGTATGTGCACCATGCATTTTCGCATCGTGAACAAAGCCTGCCGCTGGATAAACAACACCTGAAGTTCCGATAGAGATAAACAGATCCGCTTCTTCCAGTGCGGAATAAATGTCGCCCATTCTTAGTGGCATTTCGCCAAACCAAACAATATGTGGACGCATTTGTGCAGGGATTTGGCAGCAATGACAAAGTTCACCCGTTTCAATATCGCCTTTGTGCTCTACAACTTGATTGGATTCACTGCAACGCGCTTTTAAAAGTTCACCATGCATGTGAATAATGTTGTTGCTACCGCCTCTCTCGTGCAAATTGTCGATGTTTTGAGTAATGATGGTAACTTTGCCATCAAGCTTGTCTTCGAGCTCTCCTAGCGCCTTGTGGGCTGAATTGGGCTGAATGCTCTCACTTTGCAGGCCGTGACGACGCTTGTTATAGAAGGCTTGTACCAAGTCAGGATCTTTTGCGAACCCTTCAGGCGTCGCTACATCTTCGATTTTGTGGTTTTCCCATAGCCCGTCTTGTGCTCGGAATGTTTGTATCCCCGACTCTGCAGAGATGCCAGCGCCAGTAAGAATTACGATATTTCGATATGGGAAATGCATATAACGTCCTTTTAGATATGTCACTTTGTAACAGCTTAGCACTGTTCAAATTCCAACAATAGTTTTGGGGATTAGACCATAGTCTTAGGCAACTGAATTCATTGGCTATTTGTGACATAACTCGCTTGATAGTTGTGGTTGTTGTTACTCAAATTCTCTGTTTTGCTATCCATAGAAACAAAAAAGCGACCGAAGCCGCTTAGTTCTGTTCAACAGTTGTCTACTTGATGTGCTTTACCCCACCAAGTGAACAACGTTAGTCTTCGTTGATAGAAGAGATCTTATGGATAGAAAGATCCGCACCGTTGAATTCATCTTCTTCACTTAAGCGTAGGCCTGTTAGTTTGCTCAACACACCGTATACGATTAACGCGCCGACGAAAGCAACAGCAACACCTGCGACTGTACCAATCAACTGAGAAGCAAAGCTCACGCCGCCTAGACCCCAGAAAGCTTGTTGGCCGAAGATACCAGCAGCAACGCCACCCCAGGCACCACATACGCCGTGTAGAGGCCATACACCCAGTACATCATCGATCTGTGTTTTGTTTTGCATATAAGTAAATAGGTAAACAAACAGCGCACCTGCCACACCGCCCGTCACCAAAGCGCCAAGTGGGTGCATCAAATCTGAGCCCGCACAGATAGCGACGAGACCAGCCAAAGGACCATTGTGGATGAAGCCCGGGTCATTTTTACCTGCAATTAGAGCCGCAAGAATACCGCCAACCATGGCCATGAGAGAGTTCATTGCCACGAGACCGCTGATGCCATTGATCGCTTGAGCTGACATCACGTTAAAGCCAAACCAACCCACACATAAGATCCAAGAGCCTAGTGCTAAGAATGGGATATTCGATGGTGCGAAGTTGGTGTGTTTGCCTGCACGGATTCGACCTTTACGCATCCCTAAGAAGTAAACTGCGACCAAAGCAATCCAACCACCTACGCCGTGAACCACTACCGAGCCTGCGAAGTCATGGAACACGTAACCAAACTGACCTTCTAGCCAATCTTGGAATCCAAAGTTGCCGTTCCAAATGATGCCTTCAAAAAATGGATAGATGAAACCAACCGTAAACAGTGTCGCAATCAAAATTGGATAGAAACGAGCACGCTCTGCGATACCACCAGAAACAATCGCAGGAATTGCCGCTGCGAATGTCATTAGGAAGAAGAACTTAACCAGTTCATATCCGTTGCCTTGCGAAAGTGTTTCTGCGTCTGCAAAAAAGTGTGCACCGTAAGCAACCCAGTAACCGATAAAGAAGTAAGCAATGGCGGAGACACCAAAGTCGGAAAGGATCTTAACCAGCGCGTTGACTTGGTTCTTCTTTCGAACGGTACCGACTTCTAGAAATGCAAAGCCAGCGTGCATCAAGAAAACCATGATGGCGCCGAGTAATAGGAATAAAGTATCTGAACTTTGGGTAAGGGTTTGTACTGCACTATGAACTTGAGTCACCGTTTCACTCATTAAAGCATTCTCCTTCGCTTTATTTGATTTGCACTGATATCGTGCGATTCAATGTTGTAATTAATTAAAGACTCAACAGTGAACGCAAGATGCGTTCCAAGTGTGTGGTGTAATTTTCGTGCAACAGTTTTTGCTTTTAACTTACTGATTAATTGATAATAAATTTATCGGTGCACTTTCTTGGTTCTTAATGAGCGTGAAAATGGAAACAAGAATTGCACCAATTAAGGGAGTTGCACCATATTGAAGCGGTCAATACTATGCTTCATTAAGTTTCGTTGCTGATTAGAAACAAAAAGCCCAATGACCGAAATCATTGGGCTTTCAAAAGGACTATTGTGCTAGATAATTCGCTATCTAGTGAGCCGATACTCGACTACAAGTTTGGACCTGTTGTCGGGTTTTGCGGTAGGTTTTGACTTAAACGCTGCATACCTTGATACATGCGGATAAACCAGACCACAATCGCAACACCACCAAACAGCATGCCTACATACGGAATGTAGTAAGCGATGTCATCGATAATATGGTTTTGATACCAGTAATCGTTCACACCGATTAACACCCCGTTAGAGGTCGCTACCGTTACGATAAGAACGACGAAGAACGTCAGGTTCAAGAAGAAAGAGCGAATTAATCCGTAGTAATGAGTATCCACTACTTCGCCATCTTCGCCTTTGTCTAAACGATAACCCGCGTAGATAATCGCAATCACACCAGAGATAAGACAAGTAAATGGCGTAAAGCAGCTTAGTATGTAAGCGACCCAAATACCTTTATGAGGTTTGTTCATTCTTATTCACCCCTTCCGTTTTCTCTGTTGCTGCGTTAGCGCTTTGTTCAACGCCGTTTTTCTCTTGTTCCATCACTTCTTTGTACCAAAGATCATGGTGCTCTTTAGCCCAAGTCTCATCAACTTCGCCTGTTACCATGCCTTCTAGTGCCCCTTCCATACCGAACAAGCCGATGTAGATGTGGAACACAAAGCCACAGATAAGGATCAAAGCAGCCAACATGTGGACTAGGTTTGAAAGCTCCATATCACGACGCGTTTGACCGAAGATTGGGAAGTCTAAAACCAAGCCACTGATCGCAGCCACACTACCCATTACAATCAATAGCCAGAACAGCGCTTTTTCACCCGCGTTCGAAAACTCTGCAGATGGATGAGAACCTTTATGTTTCCCAACCATACCGCCCAGTTTCATGAACCACTGTACATCGACCATCTTGAAAATAGACTTGCGCCACCACTTGATGAGAACAGCCATCAACAGCACATAGAAAATCGGGCCGATGTAGTTGTGGTATTGCTTCGCCAATAGAACGATGAAGCCCCAAAGGTCTGTTGGAATGTACGGCTTCAAGAAGTGCTTACCGTAAACCAACATCAAACCACTGAACGCCAGTGTTAAGAAGGTAAACGCCATACTCCAGTGCAAGGCACGGTCTAGTCGAGACCAACGTTTGATCTTACGGCCTGTTCTTGGCGCGCTTAGCATTAGCGGGCCAATCACAACGTACATCAAAGTCACGAAAGCAATACTGCCAAAGATAGCGACAGCACCGGCTGGTGACATCCACTTCTCTTTCAATATGTACCACGTTTGACCTGGAGTACTGATCAACACACCATGCTCAGCTGATTGAGATGTGGTGTAACCTTCCTCACCGTTTCTCACTTGTCGCCAAAAATCGGCGCCAGCAAGTTGTGTGATTTCTCGTTGAGCAGAGCTCGATTGAGTTTGTGATGAGTTCGTCTCAGATGCATGACTCATAGGAGAAAGCATTGTTAGTGCTGCCAACATTGGCAGCACTACAAGGAAGAGACGCTTAAACATTGTAAGCATATGTCTCTCCTACTTAGCTCTTAGTCGCATCGTAAGAAAGGTCGTTGCCGTCTGTCCAACCTGCACCTTTCGCACCACGTTCAACAACACGCTGACGGAAAACATCAGAAACTTTCTCTGCGTCACCCGCTAGCAGTGCCTTAGTTGAACAAAGCGAAGCACACATTGGCAGTTTGCCTTCAGCAATACGGTTCGCACCGTATTTTTGACGCTCTTCAACAGAACCTGGCTCTGTTTCTGGGCCGCCAGCACAGAAGGTACATTTGTCCATTTTACCGCGCTCACCAAAGGCTTCCTGTTTAGGAAATTGAGGTGCGCCAAACGGACAAGCAAACAAGCAGTAACCACAACCGATACACAGATCTTTATTGTGAAGTACGATGCCGTCTTCCGTATGTTCAAAACAGTCTGCCGGGCAAACTGCCATACAAGGGGCATCAGTACAGTGCATACATGCGACTGAGATAGAGTTTTCACCCGGTTCGCCATCGTTCAGTGTGACAACGCGGCGACGTTGAATACCCCATTCCAGAGCATCATCATTTTCATTCTTACATGCAGTGACACAACCGTTACATTCGATACAACGCTTGGTGTCACAAAGAAATTTCATTCTAGCCATTTTAAGACTCCTTACGCTTTACGAATATTACAAAGGGTTACTTTCGTTTCCTGCATCAACGTGACAGGGTCGTAACCGTATGTGGTTGCTGTGTTAGCAGCTTCACCAATAACGTAAGGATCAGTGCCTTCTGGGTATTTAGAACGCAAATCTTCGCCTTGGAACTTACCACCGAAGTGGAATGGGATGAATGCCAGACCCGGTTTCACACGACGTGTAACCATCGCTTTCACCTTAATACGGCCCTTCTCTGCACCCTCAACCCAAACATCGTCACCGTCTTTAAAGCCGATGTCGTTTGCATCTTTCGGGTTCACTTCAACAAACATCTCTTGCTGTAGTTCTGCTAGCCAAGGGTTAGAACGGGTTTCTTCACCACCACCTTCGTACTCAACCAAACGACCAGAGGTCAGGATAATCGGGTATTCACCAGATTTGTCTTGCTCTTGAATCGACTTGTAAAGCGTAGGAACACGGAAGATAGCTTCTTTGTCGTCCCACGTTGGGTAATCAGCAACTAGGTCGCGACGTGGCGTGTAAAGTGGCTCACGGTGCAGTGGTACACGGTCTGGGAATGTCCAAACAATCGCACGTGCTTTCGCATTACCAAATGGGATACAGCCGTGTTTAATTGCCACACGTTGGATACCACCTGAAACGTCAGTCTTCCAGTTTTTGCCTTCAGCAGCCGCTTTCTCTTCTGCAGTTAGATCATCCCACCAACCCAGTTGTTTCAGTAGTTTGTCACTGAACTCTGGGTAGCCGTCTTTGATCTCACAGCCTTTCGAGTAGCTGTCTTCTGCCAGTAGGCTTTGACCTTCAAACTCAACACCAAAACGAGTACGGAAGTTACCACCACCTTCAGCAACCGTCTTAGACGTATCGTAAAGGATGTGTGTACCCGGATGTTTCATCTCTGGTGTGCCCCAACATGGCCAAGGTAGACCGTAAGTCTCGCCATTTGCTGGACCGCCTTCTGCTTCTAGAGACGTTTTGTGGAATGTGTGCCAATTCTGTTGGTGTTCTTTCAAACGCTCAGGGCTTTGGCCTGTGTAGCCGATTGTCCACATACCTTTGTTGAATTCACGTGTAATATCTTCAATCAGTGGTTGGTTGTTCTCAACACGGATGTTTTTGAACAGCTGATCAGAGAAACCAAGCTTCTTAGAAAGCAGGTACATGATTTCGTGGTCAGGTTTAGATTCGAATAGAGGATCAACAACCTTGTCACGCCACTGTAGAGAACGGTTTGACGCCGTTACACTGCCGTAGGTTTCAAACTGAGTCGTTGCTGGTAGCAGGTAAACGCCGTCGGTACGATCATTCATTACCGCTGCAACCGTTGGGTATGGGTCAACAATAACCATCATATCCAGCTTCTGCATCGCTTTTTTCATCTCTGGACCACGAGTCTGAGAGTTCACCGCGTGACCCCAGTAGAACATGGCACGGATGTTTTCGCGTTGGCGAATCTTGTCTTTGTCTTCAAGTACGCCATCAACCCAACGAGATACAGGAATACCTGCACTGTTCATTGGTTTTTGACCGCCGTATGCGTTGTCGTCGAAACGGCCTTTCACCCAGTCAAAGTCGATATCCCAAACTTTTGACCAGTGACGCCAAGAACCTTCAGACAAGCCGTAGTAGCCTGGAAGTGTGTCTGACAGTACGCCAAGGTCAGTTGCGCCCTGTACGTTATCGTGACCACGGAAGATGTTTGCACCGCCGCCTGACTTGCCGATGTTACCTAGCGCAAGCTCAAGTACACAGTAAGCACGTGTGTTGTTGTTACCCGTCGTGTGTTGAGTACCACCCATACACCAAACGATACAACCCGGACGGTTTTCAGAAAGCAGTTTTGCTGTGTGGTAAACGTCTTGTTCACTTACGCCAGTAACGCGCTCAACTTCAGCTGGGCTCCACTTCGCGACTTCTTCACGGATCTCGTCCATGCCGAATACACGTTGGCGGATGAACTCTTGGTCTTCCCATTTGTTAGCAAAGACATGCCATAACACACCCCAGATAAACGCAACGTCTGAACCTGGGCGAAGAGAAACATAGTGATCAGATTTCGCAGCAGTACGCGTACGACGAGGATCCGCAACAACGATCTTACAGTTGTTCTTCTCTTTCGCGATCAAGATGTGCTGCATCGCAACCGGGTGAGCTTCTGCTGGGTTCGAACCAATGAACAGCATCGATTTACAGTTGTGCATGTCATTGAACGAGTTTGTCATTGCACCGTAACCCCAAGTGTTCGCAACACCGGCTACTGTGGTTGAGTGACAAATACGTGCTTGGTGGTCAACGTTGTTGGTGCCCCAAAGCGAAGCCATCTTACGGAATGCATAAGCTTGCTCGTTACTGTGTTTCGCACTACCTAGGAAGTAAACTGAATCAGGGCCAGACTCTTTACGAAGTTCTAGCGCTTTGTTACCGATCTCTTCAATCGCTTGTTCCCAAGAAAGCTTCTTCCACTTACCGCCTTCCAATTTCATTGGGTACTTAAGACGACGTTCACCGTGGCCGTGCTCACGCAGAGCTGCGCCTTTCGCACAGTGTCCACCAGCGTTGAATGGGTGATCGAATGCAGGCTCTTGACCCGTCCAAACACCGTTTTGAACTTCAGCGTAAATACCACAACCCACAGAACAGTGGGAACAGATAGTGCGTTTCACTTCTGTTTTCGCTTCAGGGTCGACTGACTTAGCTTGTGCCTTTTTCATCATACCCGGAGCGAATAGACCAGCGCCTACTACCGCACCACCAGCCGCTAGAGAGGTGTTTTTCATGAAGGCACGTCGAGACACACCCAGTTGATTGGTTTCTTTGCTCACACTATCGGAGCGTTTGACAAGTTTCATCCGTTATCTCCTAAAGCGTGTCGTAGTAATCGCGAATGTGTTGCGTTTCACGATAGCCCGTCTTCTTCATGTCTTCTTTCGGCATTTCAACCGTTTCTGAAGCAGTTGCCACTTTCGTTGTTCCAGCGACAACGGCACCCGCTACGGCTGCAGTTGTTAAGCCTTTGAGTAAGTCCCTACGGCTTGTGTTTATTTCTTTATTATCTTTCATCATTGCTTCCTTACCTTGCGGTAGATCTTTTTGGAGGCTTAATGCCCCTCTATCGATATAATCGCGTACTGCTCGATTACTCGTAATCAGTGACGTTTTTCACATCAATCTTTAATTTGTGCTTACTGCTTTTTGTATTCACGCTAAAACGCACTTGTTCTAACGTTAAGAATGCTTCACACAGTTGAGCGGCCGATTTGTAGAAGTTCGCGCTTTCTGCCCCTTCAAGCTGACGCGTGAAAGAGTTAAACCAAGGGCCAAGGTGCTTATTGAATACCGCCTGTTGCAGTACTTCTTCTTCAGCCGTTAGCATCGCCATCACTTCACACAGTGCTGCGATATGATCTTCCGGCTCTTTCACTTGATCGTCACGCTCAATGCCTAAAAGCTCTAAGTCATGACGAATCTCTGCCAATGGTTTTTCCATCATGGCGCCAGTGCGATGCCAAGAACCAAATGGAACGACTTCTCCACGCCCAATACCGATGAACAAATCTTGATATTCGTCTTCAAGAGCTTCACGGTTTGATTCTGTTGCCGCTTGTTGAATGGCAATCCAAGCCTTTTGCATTGCGCTTTCAGACGCTTCAATATCGAGTGTTTTTAGAAAGTCGATCACCTCTTCAGAAGGTGCGCTGCGAAACAGTGCGGATAGAACCAAATAGATCTCAGTTCTTAGTGTCTGTTCTTGTGCCTGATCCAAATTCGTTTCCAAGGCTAACTCCTAGTATTTCAATTGTTTCAATGGGTCTTGAGCCATTGAATCGAACATATCCACCACACGGCAGTCTTCACACATAGCAATACGATTAATCGCTGCTTCATCTGAAAAGTGAGAGTGACCGCGTAACTTGTTCTGTAACATGTCAATCATAGACTGAGGTGCGAATGGTTTATGGCAACGTACACATTCCGCAGCTTTCTCTTCATGAATCACAACTGCTTTTTGACGTTCTTCTTTTACCCAGTTCATACGAGGCGTAAGAGTCAGAACATTTTCAGGACATGCCTTTTCACACAAGCCACATTGAATACAGTCTTGTTCTACAAATTTAAGTGATGGAGAAGCCCCGTCGGTATGAAGTGCACGTGTCGGACACACAGCCACACAGCTCATACATAACGTACAATCTTTGCTATCACACGAAACGTTGCCGTAAGGTGCGTTTGACGGAAGCTCAACAATATTTTCAACAGGAATACGAGCTGAAGACATCGCATCAAGTGCTGTAAATAGACGTTGGCGCTTGTTGCCTTGAAGATCGCCAAGTGCAAGGTCGAATGAATCCACACAAAGTGTTGGAGGACATTCACGTAGAGATTCTAAGTACAGAATATCGATGGTTTCTTTTGGAATACCGATTTGATCTAGTAGTTCTTGAGCAATCCCTACTTCGTTATTTAGAACACGAATGATCGTTTCTGGCATAAAGCGAGATGCGGCAAACAGAACCTGAGTTGCGCCATTAACTAAAGCTGCAAACCAAGTATCGATACCAATAGATGGCAGTTCTTCTACGACAATTGGAATCACGTTATCTGGTAGCGCTTTAAGAGCCATCACGTTGTAAGTCTCATGACGTGAGCTACAGATAAGCACTATGGGATCCAGACCACCCGCTTGCTCGTAGTTAGCTAGCGTACGTTCAATGAATTTTTGAGTATCGTCAGGGTTAGGTAATGCGTAAGAGATAGCTTCTGTCGGACAGCTCGTTGCACAAGTACCCACGCCTTGACATAGGTAAGGGTTAATCTCGATCTTGTGACCCGTCTTATCAGAGCCTTCACTTGATAGTGCGCCAGCAGGACAAGCATCTACACAACGCTCACAGCCTTTTACGCCACGAGAACTGTGCGCGCAAAGGTCAGTGTCGAGACGGAAGAACTTAGGCTTATCAAATGTGCCCATAAGCGTTGGAATCTCTTCCAGTGCTTCAGCAAGTTTTGGATAGCCACGACCTACTGGGTAATAACCCGGTACAGGTACTTCTTCTGTCATGCAGCTATTCAGACATAGGTCTAAAACAACATCGAAACAATCGTGATTAATCGCGACTTTCGCTAGATTGCTTGATGTGCCTTTGTTTTCGATCACAACTTCAAACGTGCCAAGGAAACCGGATACTTGAACCGAATTCGCGAAGTACAGTTCTGGGTTTGTGCCCTTTTCGCCATCTGTTGACAATAAGGTTAGGCTCGTCAATTGAGGTAATTGAGCCGCAGCACTTTCAATGATCGCAGTTGGACCAATAACAAGTGTATTACCGCCGCTTTCGTAGCTAACAGTAGGTGGAATCAGATTTGTTAACTCAACTGTATTTTCAAATGCATACAGTCTTGCTTTAGCGTTATTTGAATTTGCTTGTTCTAATAATTGTTTAAGCATTGCTCAGTTCCATCTTTGGACATGGATAATCTGTTCAACCTTTATTGTAGTAAGCGAGAGAGAACTTGCTGAGTAATCCGTTAACAACTAACCCTTTAGCCAGTGTGTCGTTCGTCAGACCGTGAACTCGTCTATCTACAAAAAAGTTGATAATGAACGTTATTTTGCAAATGCCATGCCAATTTAATATGCCTTATATTTCAGTGATTTAATCCTATATAACGTTTATTGTGCGTATAAAAAAACCGCTTGGGACATTTTGTCGCAAGCGGTTCATTGAGTGTTTAGTCAAAATGTACCTATTCTTTGTGTGGTATATTTTGTCCCACCTCTTTCAGGTCTGCTTCGTCTGACATTGTAGCGTTATTATCCGATACTGTTTTTTTATACAGTTCTTTTTCTTGTTCGGTTATTTCGGCACTTTCTGACGTTTCAAGTTTATTATCAGATACCTCAAGATCGCTTTCAGAATTTTCTAAAACTTCACCTTCGTCTTTATTATCAATGATTTGCTCTTCTTCTGGCGCAGTTTCTTCTTCCGTTTTGTCTTTAACCCAATCACGCAAGGTTTCCGCAACCCCTTCAGAAAGAGACTTCAAATTACTGTAATCGTCGTCGTAATCATCTAAACCATCACGAACGTTGAATTCTTCTGAGAGGAATAATTTACGCAATGCCGCTTTTTTTACGCTTTCTGAAGCTTCTGACACCAATAATTGAGCAACAGACAAGTCTTCAGTCGTTTCTGATGCTATCTCCTGAGAGTCAATAGTTTGAGAATCGACAGCGTGTTCTGGAGACTCTTTTTCCAAAGTTCCACGTTCTAGTGACTCCGATGTTTCTGCGTCTATAGATGAAGCAGCAGACGAAGCCTCAGTGGAAGTAAGCTCAGTTTCCTCAAGCGTTTGTTGCGCTTCTAAAGGTTGGTCGGTTGATTCATCAAGCTTTCGTTGAGACCAACGGCTAAAAAAGTTAGTTGCCATTTGATCGACCCGCGCCTTTACGTTTCTTACGTCTTGCTTCTAATAACTCGCCATGACGACCGATGAATGCTTCCATCCAAGCTTGTACAGGCAATGGCATGTCGTAAGACAATACTTGGTTATCTCCGTCCATGTATTGGCCTGCGACTGTTTGTGATGCTGTCAGTAATTGAATAATAGGTTTACCGGAGTCAACATTATCCATAACTAAGAATAGCTTAGGTTGTTGAGAGCTTAGATTGAAGCGGTAGTCGGTACGTTCGTCTTTGTGCAACTGAAGCAAACATACGTCTGGGGTTTCATGTTCAGGTGATAATTCAAAACCGATGAGTTCCCATTGAGTTGTTACCCAAATGCCAGTTTTGATCTCTTTCTCTATTCTTTGGACACCGATTGGCCAAGCTGCTTCTGTTTTTTCATATTGTTCTTTGAATTCTTTTATCTCAGACATACTTCACCCAATTGATTTTCTTTGGTCTGAATGCACTTAGGACATTTTGTACTGTGTGCATTCATATACACCCCATAAAGCAATAAACACGCCAATACGGATTAACTGCGAGAGCGTATCTATAGCGTTCGTTATCAAGTTGTCACTATAACGTTAGTCGATACTGGTTATTTCAGACAACTCCACCCGGTGAACTCTCATATTTTGCGCTATTTTAATCTAATGCTTCATGTTTCCATCAATCCCCGTTATTTTGGAATAAGATTTGCTTTAGCTAATTCGCTAATGTTCTTCACAGAGCTATGTATTCACAGATCTATGGCATGTTCGAGAACGATAATCGAAATCTAGGCCATAGCGAATCAACAAACTAGCGCATTAATGAATGAGAGCCTTATTGCTCTTGTTGACTTCTTATCTCATAAAATCGCTATCTCATTAAGTAGGAAATGACTGTGGTAAAACCAAACATAATAAAAACCAGTGAAAACCCACTTCAGACCATCGAAGTTGAAGTGTTTGATGAATATGGCGAAAAGCTAACGAAACAAATTGCGTGCGAGCGCCCTCTTACCGTTATGTTGAACTGGAAAGAGATCGTAACTCTAATGACATTGGGTTCACGCCCGGAAGCATTAGTCTTGGGTTATTTGAAAAACCAAAGCTTCCTTTCTGATCCAGAAGCCGTTGAATCAATCATCATCGACTGGGAAACCAGCTCAGCAGCGGTTATCACCAAAGAAGATACGAGCCAACTTGAGCAAGCGCTTAAGAAGAAGACAGTTACCTCTGGCTGTGGCCAAGGTACCATGTATGGCAACGTGATGAAGCAATTGGAAGATTACCAAGTGCCTCAAACCAAGATTAAGCAATCTGAAATCTATACGGCTCTAGAAGCGCTGACTCATTATAACGACACCTACAAGAAAGCGGGTGCGGTTCATGGCTGTGCTGTTTGCAAAGACGACAAGGTTCTATCGTTTGTTGAAGATGTTGGCCGACACAATGCCGTTGATACATTGGCTGGTGAGATGTGGCTTAACAAAGAGACAGGTGAAGATAAGATCTTCTACACCACAGGCCGTTTAACGTCTGAGATGGTGATTAAGGTTGCGCAGATGGGAATCCCTGTTCTACTGTCACGCTCTGGCGTTACACAAATGGGCTTAGATTTAGCGCAGAAGTTCGGCATAACAACGATTGCTCGTGCTAAAGGCTTGCGCTTCCAAGTCTTTACAGGTGCAGACAAGATAGATTTTGACGTCAAAGGCGAGCAGTAAACGTAAAGTTAACTCGTGCTTAGTTAATTTGTTAAACGGGTGCAGTATCAGCTGCACCTTTTTTATATCCTTAAGTTTCCATTCCAATTCGTCCCCGATACAGGTTTCACGCTTCAGACCATCTAAACCTACACGTATCATGTCTTAAATTAGCTTTTCCTAAAGCAAATCTTGATTTAACACTCCAATAAGCTATTAGTTACATATTCATCAATTTAATGAATCTATTAATAAAAGTTAAAGATGAATATCAACGTCACCGGCTTAAAGGGAATTAACCATGAGTAATCAATCGGAACCTCAGCGTAGACCGCTGTCTCTTTCTATTCGCAGTAAGTTTATTTTAATCAACCTCACCCTGTTTATTTCTGTTTTTATCTATGCCATCTACGAGCAGTTCAGCTTAGACAAATTGGAATCATTGGAGATCGCTGCAACCGAAAACCTCAGAAGCTCAGTCGATTTATTAACGCTTAGGCGACATGAGAAAGACTTCTTGTCTCGCCACGATCAAAAATACGCAGAGCGTTTCGATAAAACCGCCGCCACATTGAATCAAAGATTGGTAACGTTGAACCAAACCCTAACCTCGCACGAACTTCACCTGACCGATCAAATGACCAAGATCTCCGATACTCTTCATCAGTACCAGAAACAGTTCCACCAGATCGTCAATCAAGTGAACGACATTGAACGTACAACCCCACCTTTGGGTTTTGTAGCAGCTCTTGATGGAAAAAGAACAGCGCTAAAATCAGCAATCGAATCAGAATCAGAATCAGAATCAAGTTTGGCACTGGAACTTGCGTTGTTAGAACTGATCGAAAAAGACTTCCATTACCTCGCACATATTAATAGCCAAACGAATGCGGCGTTAACCACTGCTCTTGTTGAGTTTGAACCCTACTCCCAAACCTCGATTGCGACTGAACAAGCCTATTCCGAATATAAGGCTGCGGTTGAAACTCTGTTGGTTGCTAACAGCAATCTAGGTTTGTCTGCAGAGTTGGGGCTTAGAGGCGCCTTACGTAGCAATGTCCATAAAACGGAACAAGCCATTGAAGAAGTGCAGAATGAGATAAGCCAAGCGATTACAGCGGCAGTTAGAAACACACAAAACATGTTACATCTGTTTGGTGCCGCTATCGTCGCTCTACTTTCTCTGTTATTGGTGTTCATCGGTCGCAACATCCTGGGTCGTATCAAAGCGATAAACGTGATGATGGAGTCTATTGCAAATGGAGATGGAGACTTAACCGTCAGAATGAACGCCAAAGGTAACGACGAGCTCGCTCAACTTGCCCGCTCGTTCGATACCTTCATCGATAAACTGCACGGTAACATCAAAGAGCTATCCGGCGTGATGACGGTGCTGACAGACAGTTCATGCAGCTCTGAAGAAGCGGCAGTCAAAAGCATGAGCAATGCAGAGAAACAAAAGCAGCAATCTGAATCGGTAGCGACGGCAGTTAACGAGTTAGTGATGACGAGTAATGAGGTGACGGCGAACATCGAAAATGCCGCAACCAATGCCGAGAAGATCAAAGAAAATGCCCATCAAGCGCTGCAAAAGACACAATCAACAAACGACAGTATTAATGTCTTGGTAGAAAACATTGCAGAGTCTCAGGATCTCATCGTTCAGCTCGAAGAACAGAGTCGTGAAATCAATCAGGTGGTGACGACTATTCAAGGTATTGCTGAGCAAACTAACCTATTGGCGCTTAATGCTGCGATTGAAGCAGCGCGTGCTGGCGATCATGGACGAGGTTTCGCTGTGGTTGCCTCGGAAGTGCGAGAGCTTTCGTTAATGACTAACGATTCAACCCATCAAATAGAATCAACGATTCATGGTTTAACCACTGGGATAGACAAGACTGTCGCTAAGATGACAGCGAGCTTAGAACAAACTGAGCTGGTGAAAAGCCAAACCAAAGACGTGGTGAATGCGATAGAAGGAATACACTTCCAAGTTGGCGAGATGTTCGACTTAAACAGTCAGATCTCAACAGCGTCCGAAGAGCAATCGATGGTTTCCGTTGAGATTGACCGAAACATTACAGATATCGCTCACCTTGCCAGTGATACTTATACCGTGGTTTCTGGATCAGTGCGTTGCAGTGAACAAGTCTCGAGTGTGAGTGTGAAGCTAGAGAAGATTGTGGCGCAATTTAAGTACTAGCGATTAGTGATTAACGCAAGCTAGTTGATTTATGCGGTATGGAAAAACAAAAGGCCTCTATCTGATTGCTAAGATAGAGGCCTTTCTAATTTTGAATACGTACTAACGTGTTATTACGTATTAGCTCTTGCTATACGGTATTAGCCGCGTGCTTTCAAGAACTCAGCGTAAGTACCGCGGAAATCGTTGATCTTGCCATCTTTGATTTCAAGGATACGAGTTGCAAGCGAGTCTACGAATACACGGTCGTGAGATACGAAGAACAATGTGCCTTTGTAGTTCTCAAGAGCCAAGTTAAGCGCTTCGATAGATTCCATATCCATGTGGTTTGTTGGCTCATCCATTAGCAGGATGTTTGGTTTATGCATCATGATCTTACCAAGAAGCATACGACCTTGCTCACCACCAGAGATAACCTTTACAGATTTCTTAATGTCGTCTTGACCAAATAGCATACGACCTAGGAAGCCACGAACAACTTGCTCGTCTTCGCCTTCTTGGCGCCATTGGCTCATCCAATCAAACAAGTTCATGTCTGTCTCGAAATCGTGTGCGTGATCTTGAGCGTAGTAACCGATGTTTGAGTTTTCAGACCACTTGTACTCACCTGTGCGAGGCTCAAGAGCGCCAGCTAGTGTGTTAAGTAGTGTTGTTTTACCCACACCGTTCTCACCGATGATAGCAACACGCTCACCTACTTCGAAAATACCGTCGAACTTGTTGTATAGGTCTTCTTCAAAACCTTGAGATAGGTTTTCAACCACAAGTGCGTTACGGAATAGCTCTTTAGACTGTTCGAAACGGATGAATGGGTTTTGACGGCTAGACGCTTTAACTTCGTCTAGTTGGATCTTATCGATCTGCTTAGCACGTGACGTTGCTTGCTTCGCTTTAGATGCGTTAGCAGAGAAACGAGATACGAACGTTTGAAGTTCAGCAATTTGTGCTTTCTTCTTAGCGTTGTCAGACAGTAGACGCTCACGAGCTTGAGTCGCAGCCGTCATGTACTCATCGTAGTTACCTGGGAATAGACGAAGTTCGCCGTAATCAAGGTCAGCCATGTGTGTACAAACAGAGTTTAGGAAGTGACGGTCGTGCGAAATGATGATCATTGTGCAGTTACGTTGGTTTAGCGTGTCTTCCAACCACTTGATGGTGTCCATGTCCAGGTTGTTCGTTGGTTCGTCAAGAAGCATGATATGCGGGTCTGCAAACAGTACTTGAGACAATAGAACACGAAGTTTCCAACCCGGTGCTACTTCGCTCATCAGACCGAAGTGCATTGATTCTTCAATACCCACCGCTAGAAGAAGCTCACCAGCTTTAGCTTCTGCCATGTAACCGTCCATTTCAGCGAACTGAACTTCAAGGTCAGCCACTTTCATGCCGTCTTCTTCGCTCATTTCTGGCAAAGAGTAAATGCGGTCACGCTCTTGCTTAATAGCCCAAAGCTCTTTGTGACCCATGATAACCGTGTCGATTACCGTGAATTCTTCGTAAGCAAACTGGTCTTGGTTTAGCTTAGCAACGCGCTCGTTTGGATCGTAGCTTACGTTACCAGCACTTGGCTCAAGTTCACCAGATAGGATCTTCATGAACGTCGATTTACCACAGCCATTCGCGCCGATTAAACCGTAGCGGTTGCCTTCGCCGAACTTAACTGAAATATTTTCGAAAAGTGGCTTAGCGCCGAATTGTTGGGTGATATTTGCTGTGGAGATCAATGCCATTACCTTTTTAATGTGAAAAACGCCGCAACGTTACTTGTTCAGGGCTTTAACTGCAAGTATTGATTGCAATTACTGGCCATTAAGTGAGTGATAACCTAGCCAAATCATAGTTTGAACTGACTCACATTTTTGGTTTTCTATTTATCGCCGTAAAACCGTCGATTTTAAGGAAAAACAAAATATCGAACAGCGCACCATAATGGGCGGTATATAACGTCCCAAATCATGCCAACCATTGAATATATCGTATGCTGATTGGTCACAGTAAAAGCCAACCCGATCAACGCAACAGAAGACATAATAAAGATGCTCAAATACTAGCCTAATCCCTGACAATTTCATGACAAAATCGCTCGAAACAGGAATAAAGTACTCGCCCCCGACACGGGGTTGGATTTCACAAAGTCAGATTATCTAACTATAGTAATCCTAACCTCATAATTCTAAGAGACTTTTATGCGTTCACTATCGCGCTTCTTAATCCTCACTTTGGCCATTCTCTCTTGGCCTAGTCATGCCAACTTGGAATATGACTTACAATCTCAGCCGCAGGTATCCGATTCTGCTGTTGATCTCGATGATCGAATTGATTCGTTACCCGACCCCCTCTTTATGGAACCGTCGGACAGACGCCAAGTCAATATATTGCTCGCTGAAGTGCTACAAGTTCAAAAGCAGGAAATCAAAACCTTCGAGCAACAGATAAAAGCCTACAGAGCGAACAACGACGCCGATCAATGGTTTGCCGTTCAAACCAGTTACGTCACTTTGAATAGCTTGAATGTGAGCAAGCAACACCTGTTAGAGCAGACGAATTCCGCTAATAAAGAGCGCCTAACGGGTTTTGGCCCCTACGGCGTAACTCAATTTAAGCAAGAGTGGGAATTAACCAAGCTCAACATTGAGTATCTTGTTTACTTCCAAATTCGTAGCTTTAAAGCGCTCGTTAAAGACATCTTTATTTCGCCAGTGCCTGTGATTGGTGCATCGTTAAAAGTGTTGTTTATCTATTTTGGTTTAGCGTGGTGGCTTGCCAATAGCACTCGTTTGATTGAGTTGTTCAGAATTAATTTTCTTGAAGCGAAAACGAACCCTCCATTTTTAGTACGTGTGATCTGGTACATCAGCCGCGCTGATCGTGCGATTGCTTGGTTAATTGCGATTACGCTTTCTCTAAGAGTGCTCTCCAGCATCCCTAGCCTGCAACACCTGATTTTCCTTGAGATCTTCACTTGGTGGATTCTAGGTGGTTCGATTGCTATCAGCTTTATTTTGGAATTTGCGTATCGTTTGGGCCGCACATCTAATCAAGAAGTGATTGCGCTGCGCCTATCGACCATTCGCCGTTATGTTTGGAGCTTCATTGTTGCGGGTGTGACTTTGCAAATATCGAGTATCACGCTAGGCAAAGGCACTATCTATAGCTGGATCTACAGCGCCCTATTTTTCTGGTTTGTACTGGTTACCATTTCAGTGCTTAGATTATGGCGTGCGAAAGTCTTCGATACGCTGCAACACATCTCTGATCGTCCGGTATGGGTGAACTGGGCAGTAAACCGCAAGGATACCTTCTTACTTAATATATTGGCGACGGCCATTGGCATCGTATGGTTGAGTGTTTACAACTTCCAACACCGCATCATGGCCTTACTGTCTAATTACACACTGTTTAGCCAAGCTTTGGCGTACCTGTTTAGAATTGAAGTGGCTAAGCAGTCTGACCTTGACAAGAATCAGCAAAACTTGGTTCGAATCAAAGGCGATCAAACCTATGAATACATTCTTCCGGGTAATATCGACAGCACGCTGATTGATTACGCCGGTGATGAGGTTAAGCAACTGTCTCGCTACTTGATGTCAGACAGCCCTGCTATCTGTATTGTTTCAGGTGAACGTGGTGTGGGCGCAACAACGCTGCTTTATACACTGCTGCACAAAGTCTCTAACGCTGAACCTGTCTACGTAAGTTGCCCTTACGCTGGTTATCAAGAGCTGTTAGCGCATCTAGCGGTGAGCATCGGCTTGGAAGAAAAAGCGACTGAGATTCAGATCTTGGCACACCTTCGTAAAAGCAAGACCACGTACTTGATTGCGATCGACAATGCACAGCGATTGGTTAAACCAATGGTTGGCGGCCTGTCTGATTTGATCCGTTTAACCAACCTACTGCGTCGCTCTAAAAAGAACCACCGTATCGTGATTTCGATTGCTAAGTCGAGCTGGCGATTTGTTGATAGAGCGCGTGGTGAGCGTCTGCTGTTTGATTTGGTGTGTTTCCTACCACGTTGGACAGAAAAACAAGTCGGTGAGCTTCTAAATAGCCGTATCAATACCGAACTTGAAAAGCCGTTATCGTTTGATGGTTTAGTTGTCCCTAAGCAGTGGGATCAAGATGACATGAGTGAAGAAGAACGCGCACGCCAAGGCTTCTATCGAATCTTGTGGCACTACTCTGATGGCAACCCTACCGTTGCGCTGCGATTCTTTAGGCTCTCTTTGAACCGCAATAAAGAGACAGATCAAGCCGTGGTACGTTTGTTCCATGTTCCTGAAGCGCAGGAACTCGAGAACATGCCGAAACCTATGTTGGCTGTACTTCGTTCTATCGTGCAATTGGAAATAGCTTCTCCGGAAGTGTTGTCTGAATGTACTCAGCTGAGCATTGCAGAGATAACCGGGATTCTACGTTATTTTGAAAGCCGTGGTTATATTGGTTGGCATGAAGAAAAGGCTCGAATTTCTGAGCACTGGTTCCGCCACATTACAAACGTTCTCGACCGTCAACATCTACTGGTGAAGTAAAATGAAGAAGTTATTTATCCTACTATTTGTTGGCTTGGCAAGTGCTGTCAGTTTCCCGACCTTTGCGACGGAAGAGTTAGCTAACGTAGAAAACATCTCAAAGATTGCGAGTTTGGTGCGTTGGAGCGGTGTGTTCTTCTCCATGATCGTTATTGCCGCAATGTGGTTGTTACTTAAGTTCATCAATTCGTTGGTGACCAGTTTTGGTAGTCAGTTCGTGCAATATCGAATGCTGCTACAGAAACTGCAGTCATTTACTCAGTTCTTTATTTACGTGAGCACCGGCCTTATTGTGTTCATGATGAGTTTTCGAATCAACGATCAAATACTGGCTTTGATTGGTGGTACCCTCGCCGTGTCGGTCGGCTTTGCGCTTAAAGACTTGGCTGCGTCATTCATTGCTGGTATCACGGTGATGATTGATAGACCTTTTCAAGTTGGTGACCGCGTCACGTTCGAAGGTAACTATGGCGACATCATTACCATTGGTTTGCGTTCTGTTCGAATGAGAACCCTGAACGACGACATTATCACGATCCCGAACAACAAGTTCTTAAACGAAGTAACGACCAGTGGTAACTATGGCGCGCTGGATATGCAGGTGGTGATTCCATTTTATGTCGGTATGAATGAAGACATCACCCTAGCCCGTGACTTGATTCAAGAAGCGGCGTCTTCAAGTCGTTACATCCACTTGCCGAAGCCTGTTACGGTTCTAGTCAAACAGACGATTACGGATAATTACTTAGCGATACAGTTAACTTGTAAGGCCTATGTGGTCGACACGGCGTATGAGAAGCTGTTTGAAACCGATATTACCTTGCGTGTGATGAAAGAGTTTAGAAAACACAATATCAACCCTCCGAAGATTTCAGTGACTGCACATTAACAAGATTGGCTTAACGCGCTTCTTTTTCTTAACGCTCTTCTTTTGTTGAGCAAGTTAACAATCCAGTCATCTACAAACAAAAACACCTCCGAACTTGTCTCAAGTGCGGAGGTGTTTTTTTATGGGCTTCTCGGATTCATCTCTTGAAGATAAGAAACCTGTGACTGGCATAGCCCGGTATGAAAAGCCTTTGCGGTTAAACCTTAAAGTACTTTAACTGATCAGTAAGGTGTTCTGTAGTGTTGGCCATTTTCTGGCTATCCTCAGCTAACGACTGTGAAGCTTGCAGTACTTCGTTAGCCGCCAGATGAATCCCAGTGACACTTTCACTCATTTCGGTTGCTACCGTGCTTTGTTGCTCTGAGGCTGCGGCGATCTGCGCGACCATGTCGTTAGCGTTGTGCAGTTCATTTACAATCACATCGAGTTGTTGGCGAGTTTCGTTAGACGCGACAACACTGTGATCGACTTTCTCATTGCTGCTTTGCATTGCTTTAAAGGTACGCTCGGCTTGCTGAGTCAGTTTTTCAATCGTCGATTGAACTTCATTGGTTGAGTTTTGAGTGCGGCTTGCGAGGTTACGTACTTCATCTGCGACTACCGCGAACCCTCTTCCTTGCTCACCTGCTCGGGCTGCTTCTATTGCCGCATTAAGTGCTAACAAGTTCGTTTGCTCAGAGACATCACGTATCACGCTCACCACTTGGCTTATCTCTGTGACACCAGATTGTAAGTCTCTGACGAGATCGTTCGCCGTCGAAATATTTTCTGAAACTTGAGATATGGTTTTAGACGTTACTTGCATGTTCTGGTCGTTCTGATTTGCGTGCTCGACAACCTTATTGGTGCTTGCGGCAGTATTTTCAGCATTAACAGCGACATCAGAAATGGTGGCACTCATTTCTGTCATCGCTGTCGATAGCAACTCAAGCTGTGCATGCTGTGAGTTAACACTGGTCGCAGCCTCTTCACTGGCCTGTGCAATGTGACTCGCCATATTGCTGGATAAACCTGCTGATTCATTCGCTGTACGAAGCGTGCTTTGTAACTTGTTGAGCATGGTATCAATTTGATTACTCATATCGCCCAGTTCATCTTTGCGTGTCATGTTCATGCGTACACGAAGATCCCCATCGGCAATCTTATGGGTGTTGTCGATAAGCTTGTTAAGTGGCACAAGGATATTGTTAGAAATCGCGTAGCCCATAGCAAATAACAGGCCTGATAATACAACCGCGACCAGTCCTTCTTTGAGCGCTAGTGCATAGAAAGCATCTTGAATATCCGCAACTAAGATTCCCGAGCCAACAATCCAATTCCACTCAGGGAATAGCTGTACATATGAGATCTTGTCTTTGAGTTCACCTTGCGGGCTCATCCATTGATAATCAAGAAACCCTTTCTCCTCTGGGGTACGTGAAATGTTGACCATCTCACGCCAGTGGTGTTTACCTGCACCATCTTGAAAGTTACCTGCGTTCTTGCCATTGAGTTCAGGTTTTAATGGATGGATAACAACGTTGAGTTGTTGGTTTAAGATCCAGAAATAATTGGTGGTGTCGTAACGAAGCGTTTCAATCGCTTGCAGTGCTTGTTTCTTTGCTACTTCTTCACCGAGTACGTTACGTTGGCTGTAATAGTAGCTCGCTAAGCTGACCGCGGTTTCGACTTGAGCACTGAGTTTATCTTGGCGCTCTTGCATTGAGCTTTCACGTTGTTGCATTAGGTTGAAAGATGACGCCATTACCAATAGAACAACCGATAAAATGACGATGGAGATAAGTTTTGATTTAATAGATAGATTACTTAATTTCATAGCTGACTGACTTTATTATATTTTTTGATTATGAATTTGGGGTCAATGTATCAAAAATCCGTACAGTTCAGATGATATGCATCAAGATCAAAAGATATACACTGTGTTACATATTCAAAAAGAGGTGCTCGTCAAACAGTCAGAGGTTGAGATTTAGTTGGCGATAGTTTAGTAGTGCAGGATTTTCGTGCTTGGGCTGAAACGTTCATGTAACAGCCCAAGCGCAGTAGAAATATTATCAGGTGATAATATGGTTGGATTCGATTCGAGCTTAAAGCTAAAAAAATTATAGGTTAGACACCAACAACTGCGGTGTGGCCTTTTGTTGAAGATAGATGCTAAAGCGACTTCCTTTGCCTACCTCAGATTCAACTCGGATCTCGCCACCCGTTTGGCTCAAGATACTTTGAGATACTGATAAGCCTAAGCCTGTACCGTCACGTTTGGTGGTGTAGAAAGGTGAAAAGATGCGTTTCAATTGTTCTTCTTTGATACCACACCCTTCATCTTGAACATGAACGATTGCACCATGAGACACGCCATTCTCCACCCAGTCTTCACTTGAGATAGTCAATGTGCCCTGTCCGTCCATGGCATGAATCGCGTTCATCTGTAGGTTAACCAAAATCTGCAAAAGTTGGTTTCGATTAACTTCCACAGACGTTTTAGCATGCAGTTGTGATACGTAGACAATGCCTTTCTTTTTCGCGCCTGTTTTTACGAGCGTAATACTTTCATCCACGATTGGATTAATGTGTTGCCAAGTGATCTCATCTTGTACACCGCCATGACGGCTATATTGAAGCAGGCTTCGTGTGATATTTCGAATTCGGTCGATCTGTTCCATGATGGCGTGGACTTCTTCGTCTACACGAGCGACTTCATCACCGAGTTCAAACTTCATTAATTCGACATTGCCAAGAATCACCGCTGTCGGATTATTAATCTCATGGGCAATGCCCGCGGTTAATTCGCCTAGCGCGGCTAACTTTTCGTTGACCACCAGCTTGTCTCGAGCTTGGTTTAATAGTTTGATATGCAGTTCGAGTTCTTCGGTTTTCTCTTTCAAGCTAGCAGTACGAGAATGAACCTTACATTCGAGTTCTGAAGCGGCTTGTTGGATCTCTTGATTACGTTCGTGCAGCAAATCCAACATCTTATCGAATTGTTTAGCGAGCAAAGTCAGCTCGTGTTGATCGTTCAAACCAAGAGTACCAATTCGCTTGTCTTGCCCCATCTGGACTAGCTTCACCACTTTGTGAATGCGTTCAATTGGGTTGAAAAGATCACGCGCACCACGGTGAACGATCAAACCAGAAGCCAGTAACAACAACACAATCGTAATGCTGATTTCACCAAGGTTGGTTAAGTACGTTTCCACCAATGGCCAAATCAGATAACCGGTATAGAGCATGCCGATGACGTTATCGAATTGGTCATGAATCGGTTGATACGCAGTGATGTACCAAGCGTCGTAAACATACGCTCTATCTAGCCACTCTTTGCCTTCATTCAATACTTTAGAATGAACCTCGTGAGAAACACGAGTACCAATTGCGCGCCCTGCACTTTCTTCGCTGCTCAACGGTACATTAGTGCTGACACGTAGGTCATCAAGGAACACAGTGACGGTACCAATGCGGCGATTAAAGCCCTCGCGTTGCGGATAAATGAGATTGCTGATCTGATCAACTAACTGTGTGCTGTTATTAAGGAGGATCCCGCCATCAAGAAAACCAATTACATGATCATTCTTGTCACGAATCGACACAACGGTGCGGCTAACTAAACCTCGAGTTTCAACATTTTGACTATTGAGCATTGGGACTTCGGCTTGCCTGGCAAGGTTTTGGTCTAAATCGTTGAGTTCGTTTTGGCTCAATACACTAAAGAACGATTCTTTGTGTGTCAGGTTGAGGTATTCAAGCTTTTTCTCCATGCTCTCGACGCTACGCCAGCGTAGAAAATCGAGTTCATAGCGAGATTTGTTTTCTGAAACCCAACGTGTGAGCTCTTCTTTCGAAATATCACTCGTGAGTTTGATTCGGAAGTTGTAAGACTCAGCAAATGCTTGAACGTTATAGGCCTGTTGGTTCTGAATTAAATGGATACTGTTGTCGGCAACATCCAAACGCTCATCGACATCAATCAGAGCACCCTGCCACGTGTAATGTACTGACCAATACAGTGTTATAGCGACAAGCGCACACAAAGTAAGAATGATGGGAGCGGATGTTAGAAATAGCAGGCGATAACGCACCATGGTTTTGAACCGGAACGCCCACTTTGTCCACCAATGACGTCTAATCGGCATATTCAGAGCCTTCTGTGTTCCATTCTTTGTACTTACGCTCTAGTGTTTTACGCGCCACACCGAGATCTCTCGCTGCTGCAGATTTATTGCCATCATGAAAACTCACCAGTTGTTCTATGTGAGATTTCTCGACTTCTTTGAGTGTCCAAGTGTTCGGGTAACCCTCAGCTGCGTCTACATTATTCAAGTTTGGTATTTCCGCCCCATGTGACACCGTCACTGAAATGCTGGTTGGGGCTGGATCACCATTCACTTCTCGCCAATAGTGTGCTGGTGGCTTGTCTAAAAGAATGCATCTTTCGACTAAGTTCTTAAGTTCGCGGATATTGCCCGGCCATTCGTATTCATTCATTGCCAAGATATCTTCATGTGCCCAGTTTGGAACCGGCATACCCAGTTCACTAGATAAAAGACGAGTGAAGTATGGAACAAGCTCTATCAGATCAGACGGTCGTTCTCTCAATGGCACAACATCAATCTTAAGTACATTGAGTCGGTAGAACAGATCGCGACGGAAGTGGCCTTTATCGACCTCTTCTTGAAGGTTTCGGTTTGTTGCTGCGACGACACGTACATCGACAGCGATCTCTTTCTCACTGCCAACTGGACGAATAGTACGTTGCTCTAACACACGTAACAGCGCTGCTTGCATTGGCAGTGGCATTTCACCTATTTCATCTAGGAACAAGGTGCCGCCACTTGCGACTCTGAACAGACCTTCACGGTTTTTCTTCGCACCAGTAAAGGCACCAGACGTGTGGCCAAACAATTCGCTTTCTAAAAGTTCAGGCGCAATTGCACCACAGTTGATTGGTACAAATGGGCCGCTACGCTTGCTGGCTTCATGTACACCACGAGCAACTAACTCTTTACCCGTACCCGACTCACCTTCTATAAGAACTGATGCTCTTGACGGTGCAAATTGACTGATCAGCAATTTGAGCTGTTTAGTCTTGTCTGAATTGCCGATCAATTCGGTCTTGATATGACGGCTAACATCGCGCTTCAACGCGTACTGCATTCTTTGGTCAAGGCGCTTGTCCATACAACGCAGAACCGCTTGTATCATTTGTTCGAGGTTGAACGGCTTAAGAATAAAATCTGAAGCACCAAGCTTAAGCGCGGATATAGTCATCTCTAAATCAGCATAACCTGTCATGAAAATCACATCGGCACGTTTGTCGTTGTCGTTAAACGCCTCTTCCCACTCAATACCAGACCGACCTGGCAGGTTGATATCAAGAACAATCAGATCAAAATGTTCGCTCGAACGCAGTATTTCGGCTTCTTCAACCGACCCTGCACTCGATACCTTGCCAAAGAACTTACCCAGAGCTTTCTTTAAAATAGCCTGCATACCCATTTCATCATCCACAACCAAGACGGAAAACGCTTGATATTGAGTCAATGTGTTCGGATTGAGGTTAGGTGCAGATGAACTAGGTGAAGACATAATGATTAGCCGGTGGGGAAAGTTGGGACAGAGTGTACCAATTAACCTTTTGTGCAACAGGGACAATGTGCGACATTTTGTCCTAGCTCATGTTTTGATTCATTTTAGAGGGCTAAATGACGCAGTTTTGTCCGAAATAACAGCAATTTAATGAGATCTGATGCATGATTTATTGGCATTAAGATTGCTTATAAGGTGTAGATTTCTAATTACAACAATTAGCGTCTTATGCACATGCCCTTTTTTGAGCCCTTTAAAACTGAAGGCATGTCATTCATTTATAACAGAATGGACATAATAATAATGAAAGCAATTCCCCTAACTATTGCAGCTCTATCTATCGTCAGTTACACGGCTAGCAGCGCGGAAGACACCACCCATATCAAATTGGCGACAACCACAAGTACCTACCACTCAGGTCTACTTGACTACTTATTACCTGAGTTCGAAAAAGATTCTGGTATCAAAGTTGATGTTCTAGCGGCGGGTACAGGTAAATCACTTCGCATGGGTGAGAATGGCGATGTAGACCTAGTGATGACTCACGCACCAAAGGCTGAAGCGAATTTCGTTGAGCAAGGTTACGGGGTTCTACCTCGCAAGCTGATGTACAACGACTTTGTCATTGTTGGTCCTCAAAGCGATCCAGCGAAGATTGAATCTCAAAAAGCAGTGACTGATGTGTTCAAAGCAATCGCGAACAATAACGTGACCTTTGTTTCTCGTGGTGACGACTCTGGTACTCATAAGAAAGAGATGGGTATTTGGGCACAAACTAAAATGGAACCAAACTTCGGTGGTTATCGCAGTGTTGGTCAAGGCATGGGCCCTACTTTGAACATGGCGTCAGAGATGCAAGGCTACACCATGACAGACCGTGGTACTTGGTTGGCTTACCAAAACAAATTGGATCTTAAAATCCTTTTCCAAGGTGACAAAAACCTGTTTAACCCTTACCAAGTGATTCTTGTTAACCCAGAACGCTACCCGAGCATCAACTACCAAGCTGCGAAAGTATTCAGTGATTGGCTGGTTAACCCTAAAGGTCAGAAACTGATTAACGACTTTAAACTGCACGGCAAACAGCTGTTTGTTGCGAGCGCAGAATAGCTGATTGTAAGCAATGAGTCGTTGCTTGTAAGTAAAGCGTAGCGTTGAAGGTGTAGTCAAAACCAACAAGCACTACACTTAGCTAAACAGTTAACGAAACACTCTTAAAAACAATAGCTGGCCAATTCAAGCTCAAATAGTTTGTGTCAGCTATGATTAACATCAGTCATTACCGATAAAGATCTATTATCGATTCACACGAGATACTTCATGACCCTATGGCAAACAACGATTGATGCAATGAACCTACTAGTGAGTTTTGACCACGAATTGTGGAAAATCGTCGCGGTATCCTTCAGCGTATCTTTGTCCGCCATCTCATTAGTGATTGTTCCTGCAATCCTTATGGCTTTCTTATTGGCTTATACTGAGTTCCCCGGGAAGTGGGCATTGTTATCGGTGATCAACACCCTGCAAGCTATCCCAACCGTGGTTATCGGTTTGTTGATGTACATGATGCTCTCTCGTTCTGGCCCACTCGGTGATTGGGAATTACTGTTCACCCAAAAGGCGATGATTCTAGGTCAGATGCTGATCTGTTTCCCAATCCTAGTCGCGATGATGCACGGCGCTCTCCAAGCCAGTGACCGCCGAGCGGTTGAAACGGCGCGCACGCTTGGCGTATCAACGACTCGTGTGGCGTGTACGTTAATTTGGGAAACGCGCTTCCCTCTTTTAGCTGCAACTATCGCTGCCTTCTCTCGTATCGTCACTGAGGTTGGTTGTTCAATGATGGTCGGTGGCAACATTATGGGGATGACAAGAAACATCCCAACAGCTATCGCTATGGAAAGCCACAAAGGCGCATTCGCTCAAGGCGTCGCCCTCGGTATGGTGTTATTAGCATTGGCATTAGCCCTTAACTTTTTCCTTTCCAGTGTGAGAGGAAAAGGCTATTTAAGAACTTAGGAACGCTGTCATGAGTATAAAAATAACAACGCAGCAAATTTCAATGCGCTACAAAGAGCGTGTTTTGTTCCATATCCCTGAATTGTCGATCGGTCCCAACGATGCCATTTATCTCAAAGGAGATAATGGTGTGGGTAAAACGACCCTACTTAAAATATTGTCTGGACTGATTCAGCCAAGCTCTGGCCGCATTCAGTCTCCGACACAAAGCTGGCAGCAGATCTTATTCCCTAGGCTCAAGTTCAAAGACATTATCTACCTGCATCAAACCCCCTATCTTTTTGATGGTTCGGTGTACCAAAATGTCGCTTATGGCATTCGCTTTAACAAAGAGAGCCAAAAAGATAAGCGAGCTCAAATAATTAATGCGCTGAGAATGGTAGGTTTAGAAACCTTGGCAGATGAACACATTTCTGTGTTGTCTGGTGGTGAGCGTCAACGCGTTGCAATGGCACGAGCCTGGATTCTTAAGCCGTCAATCTTGCTTATGGATGAACCAAGTGCCTCTTTAGACAAAGAATCTATTGAAAGATTGGTGATAATGGCCGAAGATCTTCTTCAAAGAGGCGCGAGTTTAGTCATCACTAGTCACCAAACTAACGCGTTAACCGACTTATGTAAGAAGCAATGGTGGATCAAAGACAATACTTTGACCGAATCGCCGCTTCTGCAAGTTATTCAGAAAGATAAAGCACAAGAGAATATTTATGCTGCTTCCAACGCAAACTAGTTGGGTTATTTTGGCTGGCGGACAGGCCAGCCGCATGGGCGGAAAAGATAAAGGACTTGTTGAGCTCAACGGTTCTCCGCTTATTCAATACGTTATAAACAAGCTGTCACAACAAGATGTCAGCATCACCATCAATGCCAACCGTAACTTAGACAGTTACCAAGCATTTGCTCCGGTTGTTTCCGATTCCTTCCCTGACTATCCAGGTCCATTGGGCGGCATTCATGCTGGCCTTAAAAACGCGAGTACAGACTGGGTCGGCTTTGTCCCTTGCGACAGCCCACAAATCAGTGACGACCTTGTTGAGCGTTTTTGTTCTGCAGTTAAAGAAGACAGTGACATTCTTGTCGCGCATGATGGCGAATTTAAGCAACCTGTATTCACCCTATTCCACAAACGTGTTCTGCCAAAGCTAGAAGCGTTTTTGGAACGTGGTGATCGTAAAATCATCTTGCTATACAAAGAATGTGTTACCGAATACGTTGATTTCAGCGATTCTCCTAACTGCTTTGTTAATCTGAACACGCCAGAAGAACTCACCCAATTCGGAACGCTTCAATAATGAAAGATTCAAAACAACGCCCTAACCTTCCTCTATTGGGCTTTGCTGCTTATAGCGGGACAGGTAAAACAACGGTACTTGAAGCGTTACTGCCTCTGCTGACTAATGCGGGTTTAAAAGTGGGTGTGTTAAAACATGCTCACCACGATTTTGATGTCGATAAGCCGGGTAAAGACAGCTACCGTTTACGTAAAGCGGGCGCAAACCAAATGCTGATTGCATCGCGTAATCGTCACGTGATGATGACAGAAACGCCAGAAGCCGAAGCTAATTTTGATTACCTTCTGACACGTTTCGATACCAACACGCTGGACTTGATTCTGGTTGAAGGCTGTAAAAACATCGCCTTCCCTAAAATTGAATTGCACAGAGATGAAGTCGGTAAACCTTGGTTGTACCCGAACGATAACAACATTATTGCTATCGCGGCAGACATCCAAGTTGAATCAGAGCTGCCACAAATGGCGATCAGCGACTTAGAAGCGATTCGTGATTTCATCATCAATTACGCACAGTCCTTTGACCTTTCCTCAACAGCAGGCAAAGCCGTGTCATGCTCATCTTCAAAAGACGCTGCGCCCGCAGTGTGTTGTGATTCGTTCTCTCCTGCTGGTTTAACCGTTACTCAAGGCCAACAAAAGATTGTTGATAGCATTGACGCGCTTGATCTCACAGAGAGTGTTGAACTATTGCAGGGCTACGGTCGTGTTTTGGCTGAAGATATAATCTCGCCAATCAATGTGCCTCAAAACACCAACTCAGCAATGGACGGCTACGCAATTCGTAGTGAAGATTTAGAACTGGATAGTTACCAACTGGTTGCTGAAGTTATGGCTGGTCACAGCTACGAGCAAACTGTTCAACAAGGTGAAGCCGTTAAGATCATGACGGGTGCACCAATGCCTGAAGGCGTTGATGTTGTTGTGATGCGCGAGCAAGCCGTCCAAGATGGCGATAAGGTTAGCTTCCCAGGTGCGAAAATCTCAATTGGACAAAATGTCCGTATGGCTGGTGAAGATTTAGAAATCGGCCAACCTGTCTTTACACGTGGTACACGCATCGAAGCACCTGAAATGGGCATGATGGCGTCGTTAGGTTTTGGTGCCTGCCCTGTTCTGCGTAAAGTTAAAGTGGGTGTGTTCTCCACGGGTGATGAAGTTCAAGCACCGGGCAGCGAGCAAAAACCAAACTCTATCTATGACTCAAATCGTTTTACTATTATCGGCATGCTTCAAAAGCTTGGCTGTGACATCGTAGATTACGGCATCATTGAAGATGATGAGCAGAAGATGATGGACGTGCTGCACTCTGCGTCGTTAGAGACCGACATGGTTCTGACTTCTGGTGGTGTATCTGTTGGTGATGCGGATTACATCAAGCTTGCGTTAGATAAGCTGGGTGAAATCAACTTCTGGCGTATCAATATGCGTCCGGGTCGCCCTCTTGCTTACGGCAAAATTGAAGACAAACCTTTCTTCGGTTTACCTGGCAACCCAGTAGCCGTGATGGTGTCATTCATTAACTTTGTAGAACCCGCGATCCGCAAGCTACAAGGTCAAACGAACTGGACGCCAGTGAAAGCGAACGCGATAGCAACTGAGCAATTACGTTCTCGTCAAGGTCGTACTGAGTTCAGCCGTGGTGTGTTCTCAATGAACGAATCAGGCGTACTTGAAGTGAAAACAACCGGTAAGCAAGGTTCAGGTATTTTACGTTCAATGAGCGAAGCGAACTGCTTAATCGAAATCTCGCCCGCGGTTGATACGGTGAAAGTTGGCGAGACAGTGACGATCATTCCGCTACAAGGTCGCGTTTGATTCAAAGCTCAAACACCTAAATTGACTTGGCCGCTTTTTAATTGACTTAGAAGCTCTTTGCCAAAACATAGATGAAGCCCCTTCTATCGAGCTTTCGATGTTATGGGGCTTTCTTTTCTGTTCGTTTTGTAAAAGACAACCTGTTCGTTCCTTAAAAGACGAAAAGCTTAAATAGCGATAAGCCTGAAGAACGATAATCTTAAGATTTTTTATCATAACCTTGAGCCACGTACTGTTTTTATGTAGAGTGCGCGCAAAGTAATAATTCTATTGGAGAGCACCATGGCTCGTACCATTCTGTACACTTACAAAGACGAAGACAAAGAGTTACTGTTTTCGAAACAAGAACACCGCACGATCCAAGAAGCCGTCGCTGCAGCTGAAGGTATCGACATCACTGAGTATCTAAAAACTGAGCAACAGCTTGAGTTTATTTCTGATACTAAAGCGGTTCGTAACTACCAAGACAACTATTTCCGTAAGCTAGGCTTTACTAAGCTTACGTTGAAGCAAAAAGACAACCTTGGTGTTGGTAAAAAGAAGAAGTAAGCCCTCTGGTTTCTTTTTTTGTCGATCTGTAGTTTCTAGCTTTTCGTTTGCACTTGAGAGCTAAGAAGTTAAGAGCTAAAGAAACGAAAACACCGAACAATAAAAAATGCCGCAACCTATTTTGAGATTGCGGCATTTTTGTTTGTGCTTTTAACTATCTAACCTTAGCTAGCTTAACTTAAGCCACGACTACTTAATGTTAAGGAATGCAGCACCACGCACGCCGCCTGAATCACCGTGCTTCGCTTTGATGATCTTTGGACATTTCGCTACAGACAGTAGGTATTTAGGGATACGTTTTGGCATCTCTTCGTAGATAAGTTCGAAGTTTGAAAGACCGCCGCCCAATGCAACTACGTGTGGATCAAGACCGGTAAACAGGTTCGCGAAACAGATAGCCAATAGCTCCATGAAACGATCAACGTGCTCAGCCGCTTTTGCTTCACCTTCGTTGTACGCTTGAATGATCTCGATCGCTTTCTTCTTCTCACCGAAGTAGTGCTCGTAAATCAATTCAAAGCCACGACCTGATAGGTAGCTGTCTAGACAACCTTTCTTGCCACAACCACAGCCTAGTAACGGTGCGTTGTCGCCAAGGTGGAACCAAGCATCAATAGGAAGACGCATATGGCCCAGTTCACCAGCAACGTGGTTACGACCAGAGAACACTTTTCCTTCGTAAACTAAACCGCCACCAAAACCAGTACCTAGAATTAGGCCTGCTACTGATGGTTCGTCTTTAAGCTCGTCATCCCACGCTTCTGAAAGCGCAAAACAGTTCGCATCATTTTCAATTTTCACACTACGACCAATAAGCGCTTCTAGGTCTTTACGTAGTGGTTTCCCCGTTGAAGCTGGCACGTTAACAACCAGCATTGTGCCGTCGTCAGCATCTTCCATACCAGGAAGACCAAGACCAATTTTACCTTCGCAAGAAAATTCGTTGTCGTACTTCTTTACCAAACCGGCAATCGTATCAAGTAGCAGTTGATAATCTTCAGTAGGCGTTGGTACGCGTTCTGTTGCTACTCGCTCAAGTTTTTCATTGAACGCACCAAATTCAATTTTTGTGCCGCCAACATCGAAGCCGTAATACATGAAATCTCTCCAATTTTTCCCTAAATTCGGGCAAATAAATTTTTCAAACTAAACATCTAGGAAGCATTATCCATAACACTCCCCCTACAAACCGTGATAGATAACAAACTTATCTCGTGTTCGAATCTGTTTGAACAACAAGTCAGCACAAAGCGGTTAAAGGTTAGAGTGACGTCTCATTTTTAGTGTGCTCTATGAAAGCGTTCAGGCTTGGTTTGGTTGGATCGGACTTATAACGCGTCTTGCTTAGCATGTAGCTTTCGCGAAATGTCTCAAACCACAACTGTAAAGTCTGAGCGCCCTGCTCTTCACCTGCCTGTTTCAAAACCAAGCTCGCCACTTCTGCAGTCGAAAGATGTTGTTCGTTGTCTGACTTACGCATCATGTATTGCGAAACCGATTCTGGTTCAATCGACAACACGGGTAAATCTTGCAGATACTCTGAACGACGGAAGATACGTCGTGCTTCACGCCAACTGCCATCAATAAAAATCAGCAGCAACGTCTTGTTCGAATCTCGCATCTCACCAAGGTCTGCAACCACGCGCGATTTGTCATCGGTATAATCTTCAGGAAAGACTACGACTGGCTGATATTTATCGTCTTTCAGCACCTCAATCATCTCTTGATTCGGTTCAGTGCGGTGCCAAAGGTAGGCATAGCTGTCTTTAACGGTATCAAGGATTAAACGGCCGGTATTACTTGGCTTGAGTATTTCATTGTCCGATAAGATCAACATGGTCGCGACGTTCGTATTTACGTCTGGTTGATGTTCACAGATACAGCTGTCTTGTTTGATTTTACAGAACTCACATCGAACCACTTTACACCCGCGCGCGTTAAACGGCTTGGTAGAAAGAGACAAACGGTGTTGATATAAACGGTGAAAAGCGTGGATTCTCATGGACAATAACGATAAATCTAGAAAAGTGGCACGATTGTACTTACAGTGTCCCTAGAATGATAGAAGGAATTCCCATGCAAGACCCATCACTGCTTCGCCTTGTTTGTTTTATTGTCGTTTTCGGACTGTGTGCGCTTTGGGAATACCGTTTTCCTCGTAAAGCACTGACTCAAAGCAAATGGTTTCGCTGGGGAAACAACTTTGCGCTGGTTGCTTTGAACAGCTTTCTATTGGCCACTTTAATTCCTATCGCAGCCTTCCAAGCGGCGGTTATCGCACAAGAAAATCAATGGGGTTTGTTCACTACCCTGTCACTTCCGAAAGAACTCACCATTTTGATTTGTGTATTGCTCTTGGATTGTGCCATTTACCTACAGCACTTGGTGTTTCACCGTGTTCCTTGGTTGTGGAAGCTACATCGAGTTCACCATGCGGACCTTGATATTGATGTCACAACCGGAACGCGCTTTCACCCTATTGAGATGATTCTTTCAATGCTTATCAAAGTGAGCTTGGTGATCGCGCTAGGTGTGCCTGTCATTGCTGTCGTGATCTTTGAAATTGTTCTTAATGCGAGCGCGATGTTTAACCATAGCAATGCAAGTCTTCCGCTATGGTTCGATAAACGATTGAGAAAAGTGATTGTGACACCAGACATGCACCGCGTTCATCACTCGGTCATTGTTAAGGAAACGCACTCAAACTTTGGCTTCTTTTTATCAGTGTGGGACATCTGGTTTAAGACTTACCGCGCCCAACCCAAGCTTGGTCATGACAAGGTGCATATTGGTGTTCCCGAGATTCAAGATGGTAAAGAGCAACGGCTAGATTTAATGTTACGCCAACCATTCGCTTCCTTCCCTCATTCGAAAGACAAGACCTAACGCCTCAAGAAAATAATAAAAAATGGCGCAAACTCATAAGAGATTGCACCATTTTTATATGCGTAGCTTCTCACCTTTCAGCGGCAATTCCCACTTCCGGACGACGTTGACACACTTACTTCAATACGTACTTATGAAGCATGGCTTGTTGGTGCCCTGCTATCTCTCCGACTTGCTCTGAACTCTCGATCATAGATTCAAGTTGCAGCTTAGTATTCTCGCCCTGCTCAGATACTCGGGTGATTGAATGGGTTACATCGACAGTCGCACGAGCTTGTTCTTCGGTAGCCACCATGATTTGCTCAACACGCCCTTTGATCTGGTTTACTGCAAATTCGATTTTCTCGAAGGCTTGTCTTACATCACCACTGGTTTGCAGTGCATTGGCCATCTCACTTCTCGATTCCGTTACAGAAGCACGTGAGCGATCGGCTGCTGCTACTAGTTCGTTCATCATGCTACGAATATTGGTGGTTTGCTGGGATGTGCCGCTCGCCAATTTACGCACTTCGTCTGCAACTACCGCAAAACCTCGACCTTGTTCACCTGCTCGCGCCGCTTCTATCGCAGCGTTCAATGCCAACAAGTTGGTGTTTTCAGCGATACCACTGATCATGTCGACCATTTCACGAATCTGTTTCACTCGACCATCCAAGTCAGCCATCGACTCTTCACTCATGCTAAGAGACTGCTCAAGCGCTTGTAATCGTTGTTGGTTAAGGCCAACCACTTGGCTGCCATTCACTGATTCATCTTCTGCTATTTGTGCATCGTCGTTCGACGCGTTAGAGATACGAGCTATCTCACCAATCGATGCTTCTAGTTCAGTAATGGTGGTGATCATATTCTGAAGTGATTCGTTCTGTTCATTCAAGCTCGAATTAGTTTGTTCTGCAGCGTCATGACTCACTTCAGCCGTTTGGTAAAGCGCCTCACAGTTACGCGTTACTAAACGAACCGAATCTGCGGTTGAATCAACAACCGTATTGAGTTTTGAAGTAATAACTTGCAGCTCAAGCGGCCCAAGCAATTCGCTCTGCTTAGAGAAGTCATGATCTGCCAGTGAACTCAACTGTTGAGTAATGTTTTTAAGCCCTTTATTCATCCAACGGCGTAACACGAACCATGAAATCACAATGATTACAGCAATCACTAGCCCGCTGATAAACAACACACGATCAATATTGGTGATGGTTTGATTTACAATCAGTTCACTTTCATCAATCAGGTGGGAAGCGGTAGAAGACAGCTGATTCAATGTGCTAATAACGGTGTTCGCTAAGTTAATGACTTGCGTTAAGTTCTGCTCTTGCTGCTGAACCAGTTCGAGTTTCAAGAGGATTTGTTTGATTACGCCTTCTTCTGTAAAGCCTTCTTTCACCATCTCATAAGGCGCCGTCAAGCTCGCGAACTCAGCGATGTCTGGGTGCCAATCGGCAAAATCGCTGTAAGCCAAGTTAAGGCCTGCGATTCGGTTTCTCAATTGACGGTATTCGTCTTGTGCTTTATCAATGTCAGATTGCATCATCAGCATCAAGAAGGTGTTCGCCATAGCAGACGCGCTGGATGTAAATCGGTTCGCTGCATCGCTCGCTTCTGGGTTGTCTTCAACCAAGAATGAGCTGATTCTATTCATTTCTGGTCCGATAGACCCAACGCCATAACGGAACTCGCCCATTTTACTGTCGATCAGATTTTGCTTACTTTGAATTTCGATCTGCGCCAGCAGTACCGTGTTGGTCATGGTTTGCAGTTGCGCCATGTCATCGACAAGGATTTGTTGTTGCTCTAAAGAGATCGCATCAGGAAAAGATTGGGAAATAAAAAGAAGTTCCTCTAGCGTGGTATTGCTCTCTGTCGCGAGTTGGTCAATTGAGCCCCTTGTGGCATTCAGTGTATCTAAGTCGGTTGATTGGGTGCTGTAAGTGAGAAGTTTTACTTGTTCTAATACGCTTTGCGTTAATTCGGCGTTATGTAGAGCAAGGGGTAATGCTTGTTCCGAGAGTGCATCAAAATGTCCCCCGACCCGTTCAACGCCCCGAATGCTAACCATTGATAAAAAAGTAACAAGTAAAAGAATGGAAATAAATACAGCAGTGACGGTTTGAATGAGCGAGAATGTATAACGTGAGGGTTTTATTGATAAATTTGTGTCGGGCATGTGAAATCCAGTTTGACTACGAAAAGAGATATCCTTAAGTTAGGTCGTATACTAGAAGTCCTTGATGACGTTTTTATTTCAGTTTTTTGTCAGAAGAGTTACATATGAAAATCAGAAAAATGGCTGTAGTTACAATAACTTTAGCAACATTGGCTGCTTGTAGCTCGTCACCATCGCCTTCTCAGCTCAGTCAAACCGCACAGAGACCCTTATCAAAATCAGAACAATTGACTACAAACGCTTATATGAGCGTGTATGAACAGTGGAAAGGTGTGCCATACCATTTCGGTGGGACATCATTTCGAGGTATAGATTGCTCTGCTTTTGTTCAAATCGCCGTGCAAAATGCGACTCAACAAGCTCTACCAAGAACCACAAAAGACCAGAGTAAAAAGGGAAAAGAAATTGCGTATGGGCAGGCAACAAGCGGTGACTTGGTGTTTTTCAAGACTTCGATGACGGTGCGACATGTAGGCGTTTACTTAGGAAACAACCAATTTCTACATGCCTCGACATCGAAAGGTGTCATTATTTCTAGGTTAGATAACCCTTACTGGGCATCCAAGTTTTGGCACTTTAGGCGTTTATAGCGGTTCGAAAGATAAACCGCTGAGCGAGGTAACTCTAGAAAGATACGACTTAAACGCCCGTTGTTATTATGCTGATTAATTACGACGATAAATGAGCAAACAAACCGTTAATCGTATTTAGCAACAGCAGTATCAAACAGGTTCTTCACTAACGCGATGTACTCATCGAGGAATACAATTTGTTCGTTAGTCGCTTTCTTAGCCCACACACCCGCTAATACTTCACCAAGATCCGCTACTACGGCATCTGCTTCTTTCAAAAGTTGAAAACGAACGCTCGAATGCAACTCTGGGTTTTGCTCGAAAATAGCCATGATGTTTGTTGAAATCATGTCGGTAACAATGTCTTCGACACTTTCGTTTCCAGTATCACCATTACTATTGGTAAACACATCAAGGTTGAATGATAGGTGCTCGATTAAAGCCAAATAGCCATCGGTTTCTACAACCACAATAATTCTCCGTTTTAAGCTCTAGAGCAGATTAATACGTACTTGCCTAATACTATGTAAATGAAGCTATTTGTCATCACTTTATTGCCCAAAAATACATTTAAATGATCCTAGTTAGTATTTCAGCTTAAAATTAAATCGATATAGCTTTATGTGGTATACCTGCCTACTTACGACATAAGTAAATTCACGCTAAAGAAGTGTAAGACAAACTTTGAAGCAAAGTATTGCGCCAGTTAACAATAGCCCTTTCAACTTACTCTAAAAGCTCATTTGATTTAGTCGCTAGACAATAACAAGCTCAAACCTCTTTTCCAGTTTGTGGCGTTCAAAACCGTTTCGATTGTGAGACCAGTTCCAAACTATTTCATCACGTCAGGTTTTCAATTTATGTTTGTATTTCAAAGAGCTTGAATCAGTTCGAGTTCACAATTCGGCCAATTGATTCTACGTAAGATGAAGAAGAGCTAAGAACATTGACGAGTGCGTCTATAAATTGTTCAGATTTATCCTAAACTATTGCTATTAAACAAACAGTATTTCTAACCTTCAATCTTTTTAACTTTCAGTCTTTGAGGATTTCCTATGTGGCAGGCCATTTCTCAACAACTTTCAGATACTCTTCTATTTAACTTTCAGATTACTGAACGTACCAAGGTTTCTGGTGGCGACATTAACGATTGCTATATGATCAGCGATGGTAATGAGCGTTACTTTGTGAAAGTGAATCAGCGAGAATTTTTACCTAAGTTTGAAATTGAAGCTGAGAACTTACGCTTGTTAAGAGAAACCTCCACTGTTTACGTTCCTGAGTTGGTGCTTATTGGCAAAACCAAAGAGTGCTCGTTCATTATTCTGAATTACTTGCCGACCAAACCGCTCGAGACGGGCAACAATAGCTTCGATTTCGGCGTTCAGCTTGCGCGGCTTCATCAATGGGGCGAGCAAAAAGAGTTTGGTTGCGACCAAGACAACTATATCGGCAGCACACTTCAACCCAACCCTTGGCATAAGAAATGGGGTCGCTTTTTCTCTGAGCAACGCATTGGTTTCCAACTGCAACTGCTCAAAGAGAAAGGCATCGAGTTTGGTGATATCGATGACATCGTTGATGTGGTGAATATGCGTCTTGCTGGCCACAACCCTCGCCCTTCTTTGCTTCATGGGGATCTTTGGAATGGCAATGTTGCTAACTCTGCGTTTGGCCCAATTTGCTACGACCCTGCTTGTTACTGGGGGGACCATGAGTGTGATTTGGCGTTAACTGAATTGTTTGAAGGTTTCCCTAAAGAGTTTTATGAAGGTTACCAGAGCGTCAATCCACTCGACGTTGGCTATACTGATCGGAAAGACATTTACAACTTGTACCATCTTCTTAACCACTGCAATCAATTTGGCGGCGAATATTTAGCACACACTGAAGCATGCATTCAGAAGATACAGGCCGTTTAATACCAATTACAGCTGTTTATAACCGAATACGATTGGTATCAGTTACAGTGAGGAGAATTTGCCATGCATAAATACACAGAGAAACATGTCTCCTGTCCGCATTGTGGGCACGGTATTAACATCACGCTTGATGCATCTAATGGTAGCCAAGACTTCTATGATGATTGTCCAGCGTGTTGCAATGCCATTCATTTGGATATGCAGGTTGACGAAATAAGAGACAGAATCAACCTTTCGATTGATGCCGATGATGAACAAGTATTCTGACAATCAGTTTCTCGTTTAAACCATGATCAAAAAAGAGCACCTCACGTGCTAATGCCGATCAGTTAAAGCCAAAGCGATCGGTTGAAGGATCCTTCAGAGCTGTCAAAATCCAAGTGTATTTAATGCACTTGGATTTTTTTATGGATGTTTCTCAAGCTCTAAACATAATTAATGATTGGAAACCTAGC
>NZ_JBFRST010000034.1:6046-9785 GCF_041473705.1 Vibrio sp. 10N.222.55.B11 | reverse complement strand
TATTTTTCACTCAAACAACGGAAGGTGGAGTGTCGGTGGGTGTGGCTCAGTATGTTCCAGAACTAAATGCGGCGGTCGGTTACTTGCAAAACAACCGTAACATGAACATGAAAATCGCAATTTCAGTTAAACCACAGAACCCTACAGTGCATTTGGTGATTGGCCACAAGAGTAATGTAGAGAAAGAATATCCATCGCAAGCCTAACTGTATCGGATCTCACAGACCTTTGTACTACTCATCTAATGAACAGTTAGGAGCGTTATATGTTGTTGTCTTGGTTTAGCGACGACTACCCATCGGCCTTATTGTTATCATATTCAGGTACTAATTGAGTGAGGGGAATGATCGCCTCACCCAACTTTCATTGTGACAACGTCACAAAAAGACCGAAAGACTACGGTTATTACCTTCCTTGAAGCCCTTATATAACGTTCTGGTCAGAGTTTTATAAAATATTCAACGTTTTACTGCCCACTTTTAAATCGACTCTCTTTATACCCAAGCGATAAAGGCAAGAGAGTACGTCATTTTGAAAAACATTGTATTGACTACGATTTAGAAGTAATAAAAATTCTTCTAACAAGTATCGTTTTTGAGCAAGCTGATAAAAATCACTTATCCTTTGCTTTACATCCAAGTCAATAACAGCGACTTCCAGGCGAGATTGATTCTTCTCAAATAAAAAACTAATCGGCCATTTTGACACAGAAAACCTCCATTATGTGTGAATTATAAAAACAGTCGTTACCGCTCGAAGGGAAAATTAGAGCAACATTTCTTCTTTAATTCCTACTTTGATTAATGCCGCCTTCTCAATCGCTGTTAGTTCTGAAAGCTCACTAACGAAATCACAATCCTTGAACCGAACGTCGGTCGCTTCACCCAACTTTTCACTCAATGCCGTCATCAAGCCTTCTACTAGGCCACTGAAACGCATGGCAGTCGAGATTAAAACATTGTCACCTTGCGCCAGATATGACGACGGAACTTGTTCAGCAACCAACCTAAAAACGCCTCGTAAACGCTGACCAAAAGCACCTTCCAATTGCGTTAATGTCGCTTTCAGGTCACTTTTCGACATTTGATCCAAAGCTGAACTCATTAAATCCCCATCAAAACGAGCATGAGCATTCGCATCAAGCGCGCCTTCAGTTTTTTTGCCGTTTTTTCATGCCATTGCAAGGCCGATGTATCAATAAAACCTTGTAAACCTTGCATAGTGGCGCTTACATTTGGACGTTTGTGTGAAAGTGAGTCCACAATTAATCCTAGATGCCCTGAATAATTTTTCTCTTGTTTAGGGACAGTAGAAAGCGCCAATTCACGAACTAGACTCAGATCCCCCTTTATTCAAGGCGATATTCTGAATAAATTTAAATGAAATATTGCCTTCGCTTAGCGCATCTTGTAGCTTATTTATTGTTTCACTAGATAATAATGGTGTTAAATTCGCTGTTACTCGTTTAGACAAGTAACTCACCGAATCCAGTGCTGTTTTCTTACTATTATCCTTAGCTGAACTACCTCTAATACCTAGATCATTATCAATTTCAGAACTAACAGCAATCGTCCTGACAGGATACTCGCTCGAGCTTTGTTTCTGTGTTTCCGGCTCAAAATAAGAACTAATAGCCTCTTTAAGTCCACCAACTTGAGCAGTTAATTTTCGGTCATTGAATAGGTTTCAGCGACAATGGCGAGTTTAGTTTGAGCAGACCACTGCTCTGATGAAGTGTTGCTCTTTGGCACGGTGGCTCCTGAACTTCTGAGTTGCGGGCGCCAATAATACAGGGTCGCAGTGCTAATTCCTTCCTCTTCGGACACTTCTTTAACTGACATCGAATAGGGAGGCAGCAGCTTCTTCAATATCGCTTCTTTTCTTTCTACTGAGATACGAGACACAATTACTCTTTATCGCCCAAACTGGTTAAATTTTAACAGTGACAACTACCCTGCCAGATAGGGATATTGTGAACCCAGATTTAGACACAAGAACAGCTCCCGATTGGGAGCCGTTCCCCTTTCAAAAATGATAATGTGCTTTCACACTATCATTCTCCTTTAGCAGCTTTATTATCTTTGGTGCTTGTCTCTTCAGCCTTATGCTCTAATACATCACAGTTTTTATTGATAGTGATGGACTTAGGCTTCATAGCTTCAGGTATCTCTTTCACCAGAGTAATAGTTAACAATCCGTTAGAAAGATCTGCATCCGTAACTTCAACATAATCAGCTAAGTTGAACTTACGTTCGAATGTACGATTGGCGATACCCTGATACAGATATTTATTTTCTTTATCAGCACATTTTTGCCCACGTACACTTAGCACGCTCTTTTCTACTTGAATATCAAGCTCTTCCTGAGTAAATCCGGCTACGGCCAGGGTGATGGCATAGCGATTCTCTTTTAGAACTTCAATGTTATATGGTGGGTAACCGTTGATAGCAGTTTCACTGGTCATGGCATGATCAATTAATGATGCTAGACGGTCAAACCCAACACTACTACGGTATAGTGGAGATAGGTCAATTGAGCTCATAATATATCCTCCATAAGAAGCAATACAAAATAAAAACAAGAGTGATGAAAAGGCCTCTTGATAAGACAACCTTTTCAAGGTTTTTTATAGTGTTTACGAACAATTATTTCAATAGTTTTTATATAGCAATTTCTCATTGAATTAGTTTTTTTATATGAAATTGTTATATCCTATCTATAATGACGAGACAAAAATAGTTCATAATTAGACGGTCTCTCTACTCTCTGATGGGCAATATTCCACGATATGAATTACGCGGGTGGCATGGGGTCGAGATCGGTTGGTTGAGTCACAAGAGATTACTATCAAATCAAATGGAAGGTGATTTATGAATGTGACTCTATGCTTATGTGCGGGTTATGTTTGAAAAATCAATAGCCATGTGATGATTTATTTAACGTAATGGTACTTAGTGTGAACCCAAATTTAGACACAAGAACAGCTCCCTATTAGGAGCTGTTCTGCGTTACGGGGTCACGCAATTGAACATAGGAATAATGAACACCAATAATTTTTTTTAGTGAGTTTTTTAAAATGTATGTCTTTTTACGGCATAACCTTGTTTTTCTTAGATTCATCACTACATCAAATATGAACAATGTTGCTTTTAAACTAGTTTAAAGGTTTTGTATGGCTATCTATGTAGCGCCTGGTAATAAAGTCGGGCGAGATGGGGCTCTTTTCAAGAGTGTAAAATTAATACAACAAATCATACGGTTGTAGTAAAATATGGTCGGTATTGTATTATCCGTGATCATGAAATAGCGCCTCCAACAAGTACTGCAGCGCGACATTGGTTGCAGATTTATAGAACACCAGATAATACGGAGTAATGTCCGTAACATTATCGTAGAAAGGTCGCTTAGCGGCCTTTCTGCATTTGTAAGTATTAGGTAGCCTCCTTGCGGCTTTGTTGCGTAATTAAATTTAGAGATAGAGCTACCCCGTTTCGCGTATTTCTTAGTCAATACGACAAGTTTCAGGCACACCTAACCCAGTAAGCTTGTTCAACGCTTTTATCATCGCGTAAGTTTCACCCACCTGGGCATTGTAATTTCTTAAGCTCAGTTTCCCTCCTAGCAACTGTTTAACTCGATACATCGCTGTTTCTGAGAGTGAACGTTTGTGGTATCCATACCGCTCTTTCCAATACTTATTTGAGCCGTATAATTTCTGGCAACCCACGGCGAGATTTCG
>NZ_JBFRST010000034.1:0-5364 GCF_041473705.1 Vibrio sp. 10N.222.55.B11 | reverse complement strand
TGACCACGCTCCCAGAAGGCAGCCCCTTCTCTTGGGGGAATAAGCGCAATAGCTCCCTTAATCTTAATAGCAGCGTGACATGCTCTCGTGTCGTAAGCGCCATCACCAGACACCTCAAGGATACTTCGGCGTGTTTGTTTCAGTAAGTTTGGGAGTACTTCTCCATCTGTAACCGTCGATAAACTTAGCTCGGCGGCAATGATCTCATAAGTGCTTGTATCGACGGCAATATGAAGCTTTCACCAGACCCTACGCTTGCCATCCGTCCCGTGTTTTTTGACCATCCATTCACCTTCGCCATAAACCTTAAGGCCAGTAGCATCAATGGCTAGGTGTTGTATCGCTCCTCTCGTTTTAGTCTTAAATGAGACCTCAACTTGCTTGGCTCTACGACTGATGCAGGTGTAATGCGGACAACTTAACGGAACATGGGCTAACCTAAATATCGAGTCGATAAATCCTCGCAGCGCTGTCGTGATAGCTAAACCACTGAACCGACGTGGCCTCCCGCGCTTATTCTGTTTGCTTTGCGCCCAACCGCTTATTGCCTCTTCATCAATCTAAAAAGTCAGAGAGCCACGGTTAATGAGTGATTGGTTGTATTGCTTCCAGTTGGGTGTTTTATAAAGAGGTTTAGGAATAGGGCTACGAGAGAGTGGACGTAGCTGATCAGATCGTAGGTTCTTGATTTAGTTCCATTGAATTACGCAACAAAGCCCTTAATATCCGCTCGCTTCGGGCGTTCTCTCGTGAATTAACACTTGAGGAACTTGAAGAAGCACTTAAGAAGTTAACGACCGTCTTTCTTAAACGCCAAGAAACAAAATTCGCTGAAATCGTAAATCACATCAAGGTTGATGTTGAAGCTCTCATAGAAGCTCTATCAGGAAAATCAAAAAAGAACACAAAAGGTAAACGTAAGCCTCGCCCTGCTAAATATAGATACACCGACGGGAACGGCAGAGCACAAACATGGACTGGTCAAAGTCGCACCCCTTCCATAATTCAAGAACAGCTTGATGCTGGTAAATCACTTGATGATTTCTTGATCGCGAAATAGTCGCTTCTTTCCCCCCTCCTGCAGTAGGAAGATTTGATCTTGTTGTTAACAACAAGATCAATATTCATATAGAAACGAAACAGAAGCCTTGTTTAAGTTAGTTCGATAGGCCTGAAACCGAAGGCGGGATCCCCATCCTTATTAATGATAATATTAAACGCAGTATTTGGGAAAAATCTCCTAGATTGAATCATTATCTATAAAAGTTAAGTCCTAAGACACCCAATGAAGGCGATATATAAATGGCAAAAAAAAAACGAGCACTCACTTCACTCACTCTTTTTTACAGCCAAGTTTTCTGCAAGGTGATTGCAGCTTTGTCTGTTCTCATTTTAGCTTCCTATCTTTTTGATATTAAATGGCTCTATCGACCAACAAGCCATGGGGCAGCTACGCATCCTATAACTGCTTTTATCTTTTTACTTCTTTCTTGCGCCTGTATTTGGCGGAAAAAGAGTCTGAAGATAACCAGAAGCCTCGTAAGCCTTGCTTTTTTCATACTTGTCATTCGTTTCTATCAACAAAGTACTGGAATTAATTTAATTGACCCTGTTCTAAGTTATTTCATCTTTTTTGATACCCCACTTCACGCAGAGTCTCCCATCGAGATGGGGTTTAATACATCAGTAATGCAACTTTTTGCTGTCATAGCCATTTTTTTCCTCTTAAATAGACGTCCTTGGTATCTAATACAAATTTTTGCCATTACCGCTATTTTCCTCCCATTTGTCTCAGCCGTTGGTTACGCTTATGGTATTGATTCATTTTATGGCCAGATGTCTCCGGTCACCACTATATTAGGGTTCTTTTTAACCATATCAATTTTTGGTCTCACAGCCCACCGAGGCGCACTTAAAACACTCTTATTACCTACTTTAGGAGCGAAAATAGCGCGTACGCAGTTAATCTTTGGGTTGTTATTTTGCCTAGCTGGCGGCTTTCTCACCACTTATATTTTGGAGGATGAAACCAGCGGTTTTGCTATCTATGTAGTGGTGGTCTGTACGTATATCACCTTTACAATGCTGGCTAGTGGTATTACTTATGAGCAATTCGATAAACGTAGACGCCTCCTTGAAAAACAACTCCATAAATCCGCAATTACTGACCGGTTAACTGGATTGTATAACCGATCAGAGTTCGATCAAAAAATCCAAGCAGTATTTGAGCAACAAAACCTGAACCAGGAAATAAATAGTTTACTATTAATAGATATTGATTTTTTTAAGCAATTCAATGATACCTATGGGCACTTACTAGGGGACAAAGTTTTGCAGCTCGTCGCTAATGTTCTGAAAAAAAATACACGCTCTTCTGATCTAGTTTGTCGTTATGGTGGAGAGGAATTCACTATTTTACTTCTTCAAACAGATCTTGAAATCGCCAGCAAGATCGCTGATAACTTAAGAATATTGGTGAGTGAACAAAACCTCACAGCCCCCCTAGAATACGAATCAGATCAGCAAGTGACCATCTCTATAGGATGCGCTAGCCTCTCACAAGCGGAGACAGTCAAAGAGGTGATTAAGCTAGCGGATAATGCTTTATATGAAGCAAAGAAACAGGGGCGAAATAGAATATGTCTCGCTCACGATAAGAGTGAACGCAAAACTTATGACAATTTTTAGCGGCATCGAGAAATCCTAAGAGCGGTTTTGTTGCGTAATTAAATTTAGAGATAGAGCTACCCCGTTTCGCATGCTTTTTAGTCAATACGACAAGTTTCAGGCATACCTAACCCAGTAAGCTTGTTCAACGCTTTTATCATCGCGTAAGTTTCACCCACCTGCGCATTGTAATTTCTTAAGCTCAATCGCCCTCCTAGCAACTGTTTAACTCGATACATCGCTGTTTCTGACAGTGAACGTCTGTGGTATCCATACCGCTCTTTCCAATACTTATGTGAGCCGTATAACTTCTGGCAACCCACGGCGAGATTTTGGGGGTGACCACGCTCCCAGAAGGTTGTTCCTTCTGACTCGCTTAATCTTAATAGCTGCGTGCCACGCTCTCGTGTCGTGAGCGCCATCACCAGACACCTCAAGGAGGCTTCGGCGTGTTTGTTTCAGTAAGTTAGGGAGGACTTCTCCATCTGTAACCGTCGATAAACTTAGCTCGGCTGCAATAATTTCATGAGTGCTTGTATCGACTGCAATATGTGCTTTCGCCATAAACCTTAAGGCCAGTAACATCAGTGGCTAGGTGCTGTATTGCTCCTTAAATGAGACCCCAACTTGCTTAGCTCTACGCTGATGCAGGTGTAATGTGGACAACTTAATGGAACATGGAAATCTAAATAGCGAGTCGACAAATCCTTGTAGCGCTGCGTATTTCGGTGATTGCGATCGCTCGTTTCGGTTTATTCCGATCACTTGATCCTGCCGTTTTTCTCTCTTCCTATTTTTACTCTAAGTGATCGGATTGCGCCAGTTTTCTCATCGACTCACCTCCTAGTTCTATTCGATGACTATTGTGTACCAGCCGATCCATTAGAGCGTCTGCGACAGTGGCGTTACCGATCATGTTGTACCACTCCTTTACAGGTAACTGACTGATGACGATCGTGCTGCTGTTTTGGTAACGATCTTCAAGCACTTCTAATAAGTGACCTGCATGCTCTTGGGTTAGCTTTTCCATCCCCCAGTCGTCGAGGATTAGTAGAGCTTTCTTAGCCAACGATTGAAGTTGCTTTTGATAGCTACCGTCCAGACGACCTGCGGTCAGGTCATCAAGCAGGCGAGTTAATCGGTAGTATCTGACCGTGTGTTGTTGGTCGCAGGCACTGGTTGCCAGTGCGCAGCCAAGATACGTTTTGCCAGCACCTGTTGGGCCTGTGATCAAGATATTCTGGTGCTTATGTAGATAACTGCCCGTTAGAAGTTCGCTCATCTGTTTACGATTGAGATTTCGTCCCTCCTTGTAGATGAGTTGGCTCGGCTGAGCATCCACTCTCAGTTTGGCTTGCCGTTTTAAGCGTTGGATTTTTGTCTGATTGCGATTCAAGATTTCACTTTCCAGAAGTAGGCTTAGCCTTTCCTCGAAGTCCAGCTCTGCGTAGGTGCTCAGTTGTTCTTGTTGCTGCTCTAACGCTTTCACTGCATGGCTCAAGCGGAGGGTTTTGAGTTGGTCGTTCAGTGCGTTCATTTGTATTTCTCCTAGTGATAACAGTTCGGGCCACGGACATTGCTATGAACAAGGTTCGGCGTGCTCGTGTTGTCTTTGCTCAGTTGTCCTTCACGATTGTTCTTCAGCAGATTGTTGATGAAGGTGTAGTTCGGTTTTGTCAGCATCAGCGCATCTTTACAGGCTTGCTCTAAGCGCGACTCGCCATGCGCTTTACTCAGATTGAGCAGCCCAAGGCAGGAGCGATACGACTGCTCTGGATGAGGCTTGGAGTAGAGCATCTTATTGATGACTTCTCGTGTGGCTGGGCCGATATTGGCTCCCCAGTTGAGCAGGCGTCCAGGCGACCACTTCTGATGTTGATGATTACTCGGCATGTGCTCTGGTTGGGTGCTGTTTCCGCGCTCTCTTTGGCTGCGTGGATGCTGGGCTACCAAGTTACCTTGATGGTAGATCTGCACCAGACGGTTGGAGGCTTCCAGTTCGACATGGTGACCAACAAGTTGATGTGGCACCGAGTAGTAGTGGCGGCGATATTCTATGTGATAATCAGGCCCAACCTTGGCTCGCTTGGTTTCGGTATAGAGGTATCGCTGCTTAGGTAGCGGCTTTAACGCTGGCTTATCGAGTTTGTCGAACAGCGCTTTGCGGCTCGCACCATACTGTTTCATCTCACGTTCGTTTAAGTCATTCATAAGCTCACGGATGGCAAGGTTCAGCTCTTTGAAGGTATGGAAGGTTTGATGTCGTAGTCGCATCATGATCCAGCGTTCCACTAGGAGCACGGCATTCTCTGCCTTGGCTTTGTCTTTCGGTTTGTAAGGGCGAGCTGGCATCACTGCGGTTTGATAGTGATTCGCCAGTTTTTGATAACTGTCGTTAAGTCTCGGCTCATAACGATTGGCTTTGGTGACCGCGCTACGTAGATTATCGGGAACCAAGAGCTGTGGTACACCACCGAAGTGCTCGAACGCATTGGCATGCGCCTCTAACCAGTAAGACTTACCTTGACTCGGGAAGGCTTCAACATAGGTGTAATTGGACGCACCTAAGGTCGCCACGAACACTTCTGCTTCGCGCACTTCACCTGTATCAGGGTTGACCACTTGAAGCCGAGGCCCACAGTAATCGATAAACAGCTTGTCACCTGCCACATGGAGCTGGCGCATGCTGCGCTTTTG